>NZ_JAFCUB010000064.1:0-2061 GCF_049896325.1 Caulobacter sp. DWP3-1-3b2 | reverse complement strand
ATCTCGGCCGGCGTCTATGGCGCATGGCAATCGCAGTCGTTCCCCGCGTCCTCGAAAACCATGGTGGTCACCGGGGTCAAGCCCGGCGCGCGCTACCAGGTCCGCCTGCGCTACATCACCGCCAAGGGCGTCGAGAACCCCGGCGGCAACACCGGCCTCGGCGAGGTGACCGTTGGCGCCGTGAACGCCGGAACGGTGGCAGGCAAGCCCGCCCAAGAGGTCGTGGATGATCTGAACCTCAACGCTGAGCAGATCGCCGCCGAGATCCTGCGCGGCGCGCTCGCGCGGGCCTATATCGACGCCCTGACCCATCTGGCCGGCGTACCCATTGGCACGGTGCTGCTTCAGGAAAAGGAGCAACGCATCGACGCCGACGGGGCGTTCGCGGCCCTGATGTCGCTTTTGGGCGCCAAGAATGGGGCTGGAACCGCGTTCATCCTCAACGCGGCAAGCGTTCAAGTCACGCCGACCCAGAGCCTTGCGACCTTCCTGTCGTTCATCGACTCGACCTTGGGCGACGGCACGGTAACGATCACCGAACTGCGGGAGGCGCTGAACGGGGAGCGCGGCCGGGTCGCGCTGTCGATCAACAACAATGGCCATCTGACCGGTTGGGAAATCGCCAGCGAGGGCGGCACCGGCGGCCCGATCACGGGTACACTGGGCATCGTCACCGACCAGCTCTACATGGTCGATCCCGCAGATGCGACTGGCGAGACCTCGACCACCTTCCTCGAATATGTCGGTGGCCAGCTGAAGGTGAAGAACCTTCTGGTCGAGGGCGACTTGGTGGTCGAGGGCTCGCTCACGACGCCCAAATACGCGCCCAACAGCATCAATGTGCCGGTGATCTCGACCGGTTCGGCGGTGATTTCCTGTGATGGCACGAATAAACTGATCATCAGTCACACCGTTGACCTCGCCTATGACGCGGCAGTCTTCGTGACGTGCTTCCTGTCGAGCCATTTCCCCGGCGGCGACAAGAACTGGGCCGCCACCCTCTACATCGACGGCGTCTCGGTCTTCGACTGCGGCGGCGCGAACGGCGAGGCGACGATCACGATGGGCGGGTCGATGTATTGCGCGGCCGGCGCGCGGCTGGTCGAGGTTCGCCTCAATTCCCACGCCAGCGTCAACGTCACCAGCCGGACGCTCAACACCCTGGGGCCTATGCGATGATTATCACCGTGGCCTTTTACGACCATGACACCGGCGACATCACCGAGATCACCCAAGCGCCTCGCGCTTCGCTGGTGGCCGATCGCCGCGCCTATGTCGAGCTGCCGCAGTTTCGGCGCAACTGGGATGTGACCCACAAAGTCGTCAATGATCAGCTTGTGGAGCGCGTCTGATGCCTCTCGCTGTGGATGGGTTGACGCTGCCTCAACTGGTCGCCGCAGGTGGAGACCTGGTCGATAAGATCAACGCGGCTGTAGATGGCTATTATGCCTGGTCGATCGGCACGGCCATCGGCGGACCGGGCGGCGACGGTCGCTATCCGCTGCCGCTGCCGGGTGGTCCGGCCTTGGTTCCGACGCCCGCGAAGTTGGAAGCCATCGCCTATACCGCCATCGGCCAGGATTTGAACCTGTTGATGACGCCGGCAGGTGAAGGGGAGTTTTTGGACGGCCGGATTAAGGTGTTCCTGGCCAACGGAACGCAGGCCTATGTGTTCGGCGTCCAGAAGATCGCCGAGCGCAAGGCGACCGAAGCGACGCGAAACCACGCTGATCTCTGGCAGAAGTTCGACCTGCAGATGATGGGCGTCACGGCGCGCCTGGCCGCTGGGGCCGCGCCGCTCTTTGCCGACTTCACCGCGTCGCGCCAGCGCTATAGACGCGATGGTGCGGCGATCACCTTGGCCCAGGCCGCAACCGGCGACCGGACGGGCGAGGCCTATTATCCGCTCAACGTGCCGGTGACGGTGTTCGCCTCGGGTGATCGTCGCCAGACCGCTGACGGCCTGGCCGTGGAGCGGGGGACCGCCAACCTGATCCCTGATCCGACCTTTGCTGGCGCGGCGATCGGCGCGGACGACGCGGGCGGCGCTCTGCCTACCGG
>NZ_JAFCUB010000063.1:0-2571 GCF_049896325.1 Caulobacter sp. DWP3-1-3b2 | reverse complement strand
CCGGTAGGCAGAGCGCCGCCCGCGTCGTCCGCGCCGATCGCCGCGCCAGCAAAGGTCGGATCAGGGATCAGGTTGGCGGTCCCCCGCTCCACGGCCAGGCCGTCAGCGGTCTGGCGACGGTCGCCCGAGGCGAACACCGTCACCGGCACGTTGAGCGGATAATAGGCCTCGCCCGTCCGGTCGCCGGTCGCGGCTTGCGCCAAGGTGATCGCCGCACCATCGCGTCTATAGCGCTGGCGCGACGCGGTGAAGTCGGCAAAGAGCGGCGCGGCCCCAGCCGCCAGGCGCGCCGTGACGCCCATCATCTGCAGGTCGAACTTCTGCCAGAGGTCCGCGTGGTTGCGGGTCGCCTCGGTGGCCTTGAGCTCGGCGATCTTCTGCACGCCCATCACTAAGCCGTTCGTACCATTCGGCAGAACGACCGGAACCTTGCCGTCGAAATACGGTAGCGCCGCGGCGGGCGTGTTGAACAGGTTCAGCACCTGACTAAAGGCATTATTGGCGACCGCCTGCAGCTTGGCGGGGCACGGGAGCAGCACCGGACCGCCGGCCAGGGGCAGAGGATAACGGCCATCGCCTCCCGGACCGCCCTCAGCCTCCCCGGTGGCCCAGGCCTGGTACCCTCCGACGGCCGCGTCAAAGCTGTCCAGCTGGCCCTGCCCGTTGGCCACTAGCTGGGCGAAAGACAGGGCCTCCACGGCCAACTGCTTGGCCAGGAAGGCGCTCAACGTCACCGACGGCGTGCTGCCGGCCATCGTCAGGCGCAGGCGGCCATAGCGATACACCGTGCCACCGACCCTATTGCTGAGCAGCAGGGAGGCAGGATCGCCCGCAGTGACGGCAGCGATCGCCAAGGTCGCTGTATCGACCGGGGCGCTGAAGTCAGGCGCAGCCGACAGCTGCAGGCCGATCGTGTAGGCCTCGTCGCCATCATTGTGGTTCAGCGCCGTGATCGTGGCGACCACAAAGCCGATCCATTCCACGCCCGAAGCACCGAAATCATGGACGACAGGAACGCCGGCCTTGCGACCAAAGCGGGTGGCCGTGGCCGCCGCCGCGCCGTCCTCGAGGACGAGCGTCGGGCTGTAGGGATAGGGCTGGCTCATACCGTCCCCACGAAATCAGGAGCCGGCGGCTCGGTCGGGTTTTCCGGATCGGTCTCGGTGTCGGGCCAGTCGAGCAGGGCGGAGCGCCAGGCGGCCATCTCAGCCTGCTCGCCCTCGGTCAGTTCGGCCCAGCGCAAAGGATTGGTCACATAGGGATCGACGACATCGCGTAGCAGGGTGTTGCGGCGAACCCTCAGGTGGCGCGAGGCCGCCGCGAGAGCTTCGGCCGCCATCTGGACAGGAGCGCGCGGCACGACGACGCCATCGACTACCTCATGGGTCTGACTCCAGTCGCCGCGATGCTCGAAGACCTCGACGAACGGTCGGCCCTGGGCCTGAACCGTTTCGGCTGTTGCCTCCAGGCAGTCGCGGATCCGCCCACTGGCGGGAGCGTCCACCCCCGGCTTGAAGAAGACGACGATCATTTGAAGAACCACCGAATGCGGAAATTGAGATTGTCGTAGCCGTCATCGGGCTTAGTCGCGCAGGTCATGCTGACGGTGTAGGTCCCGGCTGGGCAGGACGCCCCGCCGCCGGTGCCCAGCTGCTGCATGGCCAGGGCGCCGGTCTGGGTGTTGTGATTGATCTGCGCTCCGTCGATGAACAGCTTGATCGACGAGGCGTGATAGGACGGACCATGGCCGCCGCCGTCCAGGAAGTTTGCGCTGCCATCCAGTTCGACGTCGGCATCCTCGGGCAGGGTGATCGTGTAGGAAAATTCCTCGACGTCGAACCCTGTGCCGCTGACGAAGGTCGCATCGGCCCCGCGCAGGCGATTGGAAACGGCGTTGTCGGCCAGGCGATCGGTGATCACACCGCCGATCACCAAGTGCTGGGTCTCGACGATGTTGGCGATCAGCTTCTGGACATAGATCGTGTCCTTGAAGCGCCACTTGCCGGCGACATATTCGAGTACCTTGGTTGGCGGGCCAACGCCGTTTGGATCAGTGACGCCGAGGATGTTGGCGAGGAAATTGATTTCGCCGATCGACCCGTCGGTCAGATATTCGACGCCCACCACAGAGTCGTCCGACCGCACCGCAAACACTGCGTGGCCTATCCCGGTCCCCGCATCGACGGACCGCAGATCGGTAATGAACACCTGATGCTGGCCCTGGATCGCCACCAGCTGATCGATGTCGGTGCGCGCGCCATCCATCAATTCACTGGTCGTGGCGCGGAACGTACCTTGGACCAGAACCTGCCGGGCAAGGTTCAAGACATCTAGGTCGAAGTCGTCAACGACCTGCTGGCTCGGGCGGCCGGCGACGGCCCCCGCATCCACACCGCCAACGGTCACCTCGCCAAGGTCAGTGTTTGAGCCGGGGTTCTCGACGCCCTTGGCTGTGATGTAGCGCAGGCGGACCTGGTAGCGCGCGCCGGGCTTGACCCCGGTGACCACCATGGTTTTCGAGGACGCGGGGAACGACTGCGATTGCCATGCGCCATAGACGCCGGCCGAGAT
>NZ_JAFCUB010000062.1:0-5065 GCF_049896325.1 Caulobacter sp. DWP3-1-3b2 | reverse complement strand
CGCGAAACATCGGCGACCACGGCCCCGGGCGCAAACGCCGCCGACCGGATCCGCCGACGGTCATGCTGGCTCCAGCGACGCCGGCGCTCAGGCCCCGTCATCAACGTCATCTGGCTCATGCTGTGCAGCTACGCGTGCTCATAAGGTCTCCTTACGAGCAAGGCATCCCCGCCCAGTCACCACGCGACAAGGCGGCCTTCACCGGAGGCGTACGCCGGGCCCGAGGCAGCGGGGCGCAAGGGCGTGGCGCGCTGGCGGTGTTGCGATCCGCAGACAGCCATCGCCGAACGCTTCTGCGTGAGGGTGCGCGAGCGCACGGTTGGCAAGCTGCTCAAGCGGCTGGGCTTTTCGCACATCACCACCCGTCCCCAGCACTATCGGCAGGACATCCAGGCCCAGGTGGATTTTAAAAAACTCCGCAGGGGCGCTGGCGGGCATTCAGTCTGGCCTGACGCCCGGCACGCCTGTCGAGGTCTGGTTCCAGGACGAGATGCGGGTCGGCCAGAAGACCCATCGCACACGGGTCTGGGGCCAGACCGGAACGCGGCCGCGCTAGGTCGCCGACCTGCGGACCGGCAGCGCCTATCTGTTCGGGGCCATCTGTCCCGCGCGCGGGGTGGGCGCGGCCTGGGCCTGCGAGAAGGCCAACACCGCCGCCATGCAACTCCAGCTCGACGAGATCGCCCTGCAGGTCGCCCCGAGCGCCCATGGCGTGGTCGTCCTCGACCAGGCCGGATGGCACACCACCCAAAAGCTGAGACCGCCCGACAACCTCACCCTGCTGCCCCTGCCGCCACGCTCACCCGAGCTCAATCCCGCCGAGAACGTCTGGCAGCACCTGCAACAGCGCTTCCTCTCCAATACGGTCTTCGACGACTATGACGCCATAGTCCAAGCCATCTGCGAGGCCTGAAACAAATTGATGGCAGGACCAAACCGCATCAAATCCATCGGCCACCGCCAATGGGCGACTATAGGTTCATGCTAAGGGCGGTTGGTATAAGGTGGTCACCACCGAAGGCCTGCGCTCATATGGGGCGGCCATGAAGGAGCTCGGCAACGCCCAGAAGCAGGAAGTTGGCCGATGGGCGAACAATCGCTGCGAGAACTCGCACCTCCCGTTCCGACGACGAGAACGGGCCATGCTGCGGTTCAGGCAGATGAAAAGCCTGCAGAAATTCAGCTCAGTCCATGCCGCCTTTCACAACCACTTCAACCAGGAGCGCCACCTCATCAGCCGGGAAACTTACAAGACCCAACGCTCAGCCGCTCTGGCTGAGTGGCAATCCCTCATGGCCTGAGGCCCGGCCGTCTCTGCCCGGACTGCGCCAAGTGGAGACAAGTTGGGGTTAGACTGACAGCACCCTGAGGCGGCTTCGGCTACCGTCGTGGTCCAAATTTCATGCCGGCGTTGAACACTTAGTCTGGCGACGCTACAGCGCCCTCCAGGATCCTTTTCTTGCGAAGAGTAATGGGCTTCAACCTTGACGTCATTGCGATCTGATGAGAGCCATCGCTAGCGTTAGGTAGCGTTAGGGGCGGGCGAACGTGGGTTGTGGGTAGCGGTCCTTCGGCCGGAGATGACCATTTCGTCGGCGACTCGGGAAATAATCAGGCCTTTGGCCTTGCCGGTGATGACCTGCTCGAAGGCGGCGATGGCGACGACCAGCTTTGGGGCGACGCCTACAACGGCGATGAGGCCGGCAGCGGCGTTACCGGCAACGACCATTTGATCGGCGGCGCGGGCGACGACTATCTGTCGGGCGGCCTAGGCGACGATCTTCTGGAGGGTGGGTCCGGTCACGACTACCTGATATCGACGTTTGGCGATGACCGATTGTTCGCGGGCGACGATAACGACTCGCTGCGAATTTTTAGCCCCGACGGCGAGCCCCCTCGAACGATTGCCGCCGATGCCGGCGCGGGCGACGACGAAATCGAAGTCACCGTGAGCAATGGCCTGAACTTGACGCTCACCGCGGGCGCCGGCAACGATCTGCTATCGCTGAACGGACAGGGTGAGGCCCTCTCGATACATATAGACATGGGAGCCGGTGACGATGTTATCGACGCAATGGCCTATGGCGACCGCTTTGGCGGGGTCCTTCAGGTCGATGTCACGCTAGGAGCCGGGCGCGACCTGATTTATCTTGAGAGCTACGATGGCGCGGTGCTCGGTCTCCAGTACCACATCACGGACTTCCAGGCGGGAGCAGGCGGAGACGAGTTGGACTTCACCGCGATCCTGGACCGTTTCGACAAATGGGACGGAGGCAATCCATTCACTCAGGGTTATCTGCAGCTTCGCCAGGAGGGGGCCGCGTCGATCCTGAGGTTCGACAGCGACGGATGGGCAGGCGTCGGAAGCTGGCAGGAAGATCTGGTCGTGTTCGATAACACCCGGGTCGGCGACTTCACCGCCGACAATTTCCATGGCATCCCGCCAGACGGTGGTGCCATGCCAGGCCTGACCCTGACTCATCCGGGCCGCTATGTTCAGGGCAGCATCGGCAACGATACGATTACTGCATCGGGCTCAGGCGGCAACTACCTGGGAAACGACGTTTATGGTCGGGCCGGCGACGACTACATGGAAAGCCTGGACCAGTATCCGCGGTTGCACGGCGGGGACGGCGACGACCATTTGGTAAGCTCCGCGCAATTCCTGTACTACGCCCGGGACCCCAGCGTCTTGTTCGGCGATGCGGGTAACGACCGGCTCGACGGTTCGCGTCGGCCAGATACCCTACACGGCGGCGATGGGGCCGACGGCTTGTACGGTGGAAAAGGCGACGACCTGCTGGACGGCGGCGCCGGAGACGATCATATCGACGGCGGCGAGGGCCTCGACATTGTCAGCTTCGGCGACATGAGCGCGGCGCTGACGTTAGAGATCACCAACGCCGGCGCCGTGACGACCGCCGCTTACGGAACCGACACGCTGGCGGACATTGAGGGGTTCAGCGGCACCAGCTACAACGACACCCTGTCGATCAGCCTGGCGACCACCTCCGGCTTCATCCTGATGGGCGGCGACGGCAACGACGTCCTCACCGGCGGCGGGGGGCTGGATTTCCTGATCGGGGGCCACGGCAACGATATGCTAATCGGCCGAGGCGGCCTTGATATCGCAAGCTATCGCGACTGGAGCACGAGCTTGACGCTCGATCTGCGGATCGCCGGGCCGCAACTCATTCTCCCAGGAACTCTGCACACCCTGGTCGACATCCGCGGCCTGGAAGGCACGCTGGAAGGCGACGTCCTGACGGGCGATGATTACGACAACCTGATCTATGGCGATGGGCCGTCACCGAACCCCTGGCTTTTCATCCAGGGGGGCGCGGACCTGATCCGGGCCGGCGGCGGGGCCGACGAAGTGCACGGCGGAGCGGGCAATGACCTCCTGTTCGGTGAAGTCGGCGCGGATGTCCTTTACGGGGATCGTGGTAACGACACCCTGGACGGCGGCGCTCAGGACGACAGGCTGTATGGCGGAGCGGGCGAGGATAGCCTGAAGGGCGGCTCCGGGAATGACCTGATCGACGGTGGCGACGGGCAGGATACGCTGGCTTTGACCGGCGATGTCCGAGATTACACGGTGCTGATGCGCGGCAACGACTTCGTCGTCCGGGGGCTGGCGGGAACGGGCTCGGACCTTGTGGCCAATGTGGAGCGGATCAGCTTCAACGGCAGCCTCACGATGATCGATTTCTCCACGTTCGAGGCGCAATCGTTCAACGCCTACGGCTATCTCGCAAGCTATGCCGACCTTCGGATCGGCTACAAGGGTGACCCTGTAGCGGCCCGCAAGCACTATCTTGAACATGGCGTCGCCGAAGGCCGAGACCCGGGCCTGTTCAATGCGCTTGAATATGCCGCCTCCAATATAGACCTGGCGCGCGCCTTCGGCGCCGACACCTTTATGCTGGCCCAACACTATGTTCAGCACGGGGGTTGCGGAAGGACGCGCCACGACCACCTTCGATACGTTGCTGTACGGTGCCCGCAATAGCGACGTGGCGCGCGAGTATGGCTCGGATGTCGAGGCTTTGCTCCTGAACTATGTGACCTATGGCGTCGCGGAGGGCCGAGCCACTTCGGGGTTCGACGCCTTGATCTACGGCGCGAGCAACATCGATTTAGCTCAGGGCTATGGGTCGAACGCCCATGCCCTGACGCTGCACTATCTCGACCACGGCGCGGATGAAGGTCGCGCGACCTCCGGGTTCAATGCCCTTGTCTACGGCGCGACCTATGTCGACCTGGCCAAGGGCTATGGTTCAGACGCCCATGCGCTGTTGCTTCATTATCTCGACCATGGCGCTGACGAAGGTCGCGTCACCAAGGGTTTCGACAGCGTGGCTTATCTTCTGACCTATGCTGACCTGGGCGCCGCGAACCTCGGTGCGAATTGGGCCTTGACGCATTGGCTCGACCACGGGGCTGATGAAGGGCGGATTGGCGACGCGGCCTTTGGGCGCGAACAGAGCGACCAGGTTTTGGGGCTGGCTGACGGGGTCCAGTCCGGGACGCTCACGACCAGCGACCGTGACTGGTACGCGCTCAAGACCCGCGCAAATCAGACCCTAACGCTCGAACTTAATGGCGCCTTGTCCGACGGTACGCTCCAAGTGTTCGACGTGAATGGCCATCTGTTGCGTTCGACCACCGCGGCGCCCGGGGCCGCTCAAGCCGCCCTCAGCTTCACCGCTACGGGCCAGGAAGCCTATGTCGTTGTCAGTGGGCCTACCGCTGGCGATTTCGTGCTCCAGGTTCATGCGGGCGATTGGTGGCTTTAGACCTAGTGGATAGAACGCGACGCTTGAGTCCCTCTGGAAATCGCTCGATCCCTTTCCCGAGAAGGATTTGGGCGGGTTCCAAGCGACGGAATCTCACCACTAGGGTCTGTTGATATTCATCTGGAATTGATGACGGCGGCGGTGAGCTAGATCATTGCGGCGAAGCTTTGATCGGTTTTGTCGGCGCGCATGGCGATGCGCTTGAACTCTCTGAGTTTGCAGAAGAAGTTCTCGACCAAGTGGCGCCATTTGTAGATTTCGGTGTC
>NZ_JAFCUB010000061.1:0-6218 GCF_049896325.1 Caulobacter sp. DWP3-1-3b2 | reverse complement strand
CGCGCCTTTATTTCAGCGCATAGCCGGCGCCCTTGAAGAAGTTCCAGCACTCCTCGGGGTCGAAGAGGGCGCAGATGTCGCCCAGGGCGGCCCAGAGGGCGTTGAAAGTGCGGGCGCCGGCTATGCGCTGAAATAAAGGCGCGATGCTCTAGGTGAATCATTATTCGCGCGCCCGGAGAATCGCTCGCGATTCCCCGTTGGAGCGCGATGCTCCAGGCGATGGGGGAGGACTTCACGCGGGGGGCCGCTGAAGCGTTTGGGGAGGGTGCGAAGCGCGCGGGCTCCGCCCGGAGGTTTTGCAGTGTGATTACTGTTTCGACGAAGACGAGCGCTTCGCGTAATCCGTTTTCCAAGAGCGTCCGGTAGGCAGTGGTTTTATCACTCAGCCGGTCTTGTTCGCCCCCGACGGGCGGGCCAGGGCGGCGAGCCCCGGTCCCGGACCGATCACGGGGCGAAGGCGACGAAGGCTCGCCACCAACCCGAACCGCCATCTTCGCGGGGCTGGGGCCCTTGCCGTCGCGGTCCTGCGCCCAGGCCAGGATCGTTTCCAGATCGCCGAACAACTGCACCTCCACCTCCCCGCGCCGCCCGGTCGGGGTCACCACCACCTTGTCGATAACGGTCCGCAGCGCCATGGCCGCCGTTGCGCAATCGTCGGGATGGTTTAGGGCCTTGATCAGGCGCTCGACCTTGCGGCGGTAAAGCTCGGCGACGTTGGGGTGAACGTCGGGCACGTCGCGCGGCGCCTGGGCGATAGCGAGCTCGATGGCGTCGGACTCGGCCTCCAGGGCCTTCAGGCGCTCCATGAGCGGGCGGCTATAGCCGCCGTCCTCTGTGGCCGCCACGATACCCGCTACCGCCTTCCTGGCCTTCTCAAGTCGCAACCGGTCGCCCGCCTCGCTGGCCCGGCGATGGTGGTTGAGGCGATTGGTCTCCTCAATGTAGTTGCGCATCGCTTCGGCCATGGCCTCGGGCGTCACCAGACGCTCCCGCAGGCCGACCAGAACGCGCTCCTCCAGGAGATCGCTGTTGATGGCGCTGGAGTTGGTGCAGCCCCGGCCCTTCACATGCGCCACGCAGGCCAAGCGGCGGTTGCCGCGCTTGGCGATAGTGCCGCCACACACACCGCAGACCAGCAGACCGGACAGCAGGGTTTTGGGGCGACGGCTGCGCGAGGCCGCCTGCAAGCTCTGCGCGCCCTGGTCGCGCGACTGAACATAGGCCCGGCTATATTCCTCCTGACGCGCCCTGGCGGCGGCCCAAAGCTCATCGTCCACGATACGCATATGCGGCGCATCGGCCCACACCCACTCACCTTGCGGGTTCACGCGATGGCGGACGCGGCCGGTGTCGGGATTGCGAACGTCCCGCCGTCGGTTCCAGCAGATGCGGCCGATATAGAGGTTGTTGTTTAGGACGCCCGACTGCGTGGACATGTGGCCCCGGATGGTCATGTCAGCCCAATTGGCCCCCTTGGGCGAACGCACGCCTTCGCCGTTGAGGTCGATGGCGATCTGGCGCGGGCTGCGCCCTGCGACGTATTCCCGGAAGATGCGCCGAACGATCTCGGCCTCTTCTGGGATGATCTCGCGTTCCCCGGTCGTGACCTTGCCCGCCGCGTTGATCTCACGGATGACGCGATAGCCGGAGGCGTTGCCGCCCGAGACCCTGCCTGACTCGACCACCCCCCGATTGCCGCGATGGGTTTTGGCGGCGAGGTCTTTGAGGAAGAGCGCGTTCATCGTCCCTTTGAGGCCGACATGAAGCTCTGAGATTTCACCCTCCGAGAGGGTGACGATCGGCACGTCGGCGTACCGCAGGCGCTTGAAGAGCCCGGCGATATCCTCCTGATCGCGGCTGAGCCGGTCCAGAGCCTCGGCCAGGACCACGTCAAACTCCCCGGCCAAGGCGTCACGGAGCATAGCCTGGACACCGGGGCGCAAGATCACGGTAGAGCCCGAGATCGCCGCATCGGAATAGGTCGCAGTAACCTGCCAACCCAGCTTGGCGGCGTGCATCCGACAGACGCGCTCCTGGTCCTCGATGGAAGCGGCGCTTTGCTTGTCGTCGGAATAGCGGGCGTACAGGGCGACGCGGGTCATGGCTTACCTCGTGGTCGGGTCTTCCGGGGATGGGGTGTCGGCCGTTAGCTGGCGGCGCTCGAACTCGTCGCGGGCGATTTGACGACCCAGCAGTCGGGCCAGGATCAGGACGGCCTCATCGACCCGCGATAGGGCGGCTCGAACATCGGCGGTGGGCTCGGCGGGCTGATCCAGCTTGTGCGGCTTGTCGGTCATCTTCGGTTGCTCCGGGCATTGCGGAACACCGAACCTTGAGGCGATCACTGATCGCGTCAACAGTCGTATATCAACGAGAACAGTCACTTACTGCGCCCTGCACAGTAGCCCGCCGCCGTCCTGGCGAGCGGCGTCGCGCTGACGGCGGCGGCGGGCGGTGGCGGCGGGCGGTGGCGAAGATTTTTTCACCGAAACCGCCATTTACGTCACCCGACGCCCTTACCCGCCACCAAGTGGGCGCCGCAGCCGGGGCAGCGCATGGCCGCCAGCTCCCGCAAGGCGCCGTCGAGCAGTCGGTGCATCACTTCGTTTTCGTCGGGGTGGATTTCGATGGCGGCCACGGCGAGCTTGGCGGCGATGCCGTTGGGGTCTCTGGCCGCCGCTTTGGCGACACGTGGGAGCAACTTCTCGCGGCGCCGGAACAGCGGCTCGATGGCGTCGTCGATCTCGAACATCTCGCGCGCCTCGGGTAAAGCCCGCCGCTCGGAGCGGGAGAGTTGGAACCAACGATGGTTCTCAATCACATAACGTTCCAGCGTGGCCCACCGGCCTAGAAGGCCGGTTGCTCTCGATATCGACCGCGAGGAACGCGGCCGCTCCTGCGACGGCATCTGCTGGCCGCGCGATCTTGTCGGCCCCGGTGACGACCGGCGCGGCCGACGCGGCGCCCAAGATTGAGCGCCTGGTGATGGCAGGCAGGCGTGTACGGTCGCCGCCCGTCTTTCGACGCGAGCCCATGGTCAGAATCCTAATAATTCGGTTATCGTTTTCCTATCATATCGACACATAAAGATCAACGTAAAATGATCACAAGAGCGCAAAACGATCATCAAGTGCCGACGGCGGAGCAAATCCGAGCGGCGCGCGCGCTCTTAGATTGGAGCCAACCACAGCTCGCCGAGATGGCTAAGCTGTCCCTCCCGACGATCCGCCGCATGGAAGGTCCGCTTGGTCCTGGCCGCAGCACCGCAGCCAACATTGACGCGGTGCTGCGCGCACTTGAGGGCGCGGGCGTTGTCTTCATGGAAGCCGGAGAGCTCAAGCCAGGTGGTCCCGGCGTCCGCCTCAAAGCCTAGGCTGCGGTTAAGCCGCAGGCGCCTTGCGCCTGATTAGGCTTAAACCGCATGCCGAGCCCTGGCCGGGCGGAAAGCTGCCGGTCAAGGGGGCGCAAAGCGCATCGCCGCAGGCGACGGCGTAGCCGCCCTCGAGGGGCAGATTTCCGCCCGGCACCTACCGCCCCCTTGGTTCGTAGAGCCCAAAAAGCAGGAGCAGTTCATGCCTGATGAGGCCATCGCGCGGCTTTGCCGCGCCGTCTCGTCCGACGCCGATGACGCGGAGACCACGGACATCGCCGCGCGAACCGTGTCGGCGTTCGCCGCCTGCCTCGAACCATGTCCGCGCCTAGTGCTTGAAAGGGTCCTTCTCAGCATGGCCCAAGCCGCTGAGGAGCTGCCGGCAAGCGCCACGCCCGAGGAGATCCGGGCTCGATCACGTCTGATCCGTGGCCGACGACTCTGAGGTCAAGGACGGGCAACTAGGCGGTGATGCCGCGTCAGGTCCCTACCAAGTGTCTGATCGTGCTTCGGAATTTGATCGCGACGGGGTCGTGCTTCTGGCCGGGTCCCGGAAATTCCTCAACACCATCAACACCATGGAGCCGCAGGGTCCCTGTGCTTTTATCTTGCCGTCGAACTGGCCGTCGAACTGGCCACTGAAAATCGACCAAAACCGCCCCTCTTTCGACCATTCCCCAGCGCCGGCAAACCGGGTTGTGCGCGCAGCTCACGCGCACAACCCGGCCGATTAAGCGGCCCAGACCTGGTTCAAAACCTGCGCTGCCAATGCCGCCTTGTCTTGAGGTAGGAAGCGGCCGTAATGCTCGGCGATGGTGTCGGGCGTATCCTGGATCGCGTAACTCGCCTGCTCATACGAACCGGTCTGCTTCAGTACATGGGTGGCCAACACATCGCGGACATTGTGCGGTCCGTGGGGCAACAACCCTTCGATGGCGCCGCGTCCGGTGTAGGGGTTGTAGACGCCGTGACGCTGGATGGTCAGACGCCACGCCTCATAGAACGTGTTCTGGTCGTATGCGGCGCTGATGCTCTTGGCTTTCATCGTCTTGACGAAGAACACGCCCGGATCGGCCCGCGCCTTGAGCAGCGCACGCCGATCGCTAGCAATATAGGTCTCGATCTCGTCGTACAGGCCGCCCAGGTCGGGCAGGATGAGCCGGAACGGACTCTTGCGGAAAAGGTCGAGCCCGCGTTCTTGAACGCTACGGCCGGGACCAGCACCTCCCAGCCCTCGTCGCGCATGCTCCACCGCAGCTCGCCCCGCTTCAGAACCTCCAATTGGCGTTCCGGCGTGCCAGGCTGGCCCTTGGGTTTAAACAGCAGTTCGCGCAAATTCTTCTGACGAAGGCCCAGATGTAAGCCGAGGCGCAGCATCAAAAAGCTGCGCGTCGACTCAGCGGCGGCGACAGCGAAACGACGCCGATCCGGCCGACGTAGCCGCACCTCTTCGGTGATCTTTCGATATTCACCAAGCGGGCTTTCCGCTTCGAGGATGGAAAGGATCGGCTCGAATGGGTCGCGGTGGACGCGGGCGACGCGGTTGATCTCCTTGGCGCGGACCAGGGCGTGGCGGTGAGCGATCTCGCACATCGTGTCCCAGTCGTCGTGCGCGGCTTGACCTTCGGGGTTACAAGGCCCTCGATCGGACGCAGACAGCCCGCCAACTTTGGCGATTGGCGAAGCCATCCGGTCTCGCATCTGGTCAGGGCGGCGGCGACTGTGAGCATCTCCGACTCCCAACGAGTGAAGAAGCCGCGTCGTCCCTCTCGCCACTGCAGATACCAATCCCAGACAGCGGGGATGGCGAGGAGCGCGAATGTCATGCTCCGCAACGGCGCGCCGTAGCCGCGTATCTCGCTGTTCGGGCAGGCCGCCAGCGCGCCGAACATCAGTCCCAAATGCTCCATCTTTTGGTCCGCAGTCTCCTTGTTCCAGACACCATTGCGTACTCGGCCCCGCGTCGTCAGGGTCGCCGTCTTGAAGAGGCGGAGGTCCCGCGCCTCCGCGTCCAGGGCGAACGGCGCAGCGCTGGCCGCTAACCGCCGGCCGAACTCGCGCTTGTCAAACGGCGCGCAATCGGGACCCCCTATAGGCGCCCAATAGGGACCCCCTATCCGGCTCCGAGCGGCGATGCGCGTAGCTCTCAGCCAGCGCAGAGCATCGCTGCGGGGTGAGCCACTGATCGATCAGCTGCCTGGGAGGGGATCTGGGGGGAGGTTGAACAGGTTGTGGATGAAGCGGAGCGTGCCGGTTAGGCGCGGTTTCTGAGTCGCCAGCTGTCGTTGCAGGTCTCGACGATGTCGCAGTGGTGGGTCAGGCGGTCGAGCAGCGCCGTGGTCATCTTGGCGTCGCCGAAGACGGTGGGCCACTCTCCGAACGTCAGGTTGGTGGTGATGATCACCGAGGTGCGCTCGTAAAGCTTGCTGACCAGGTGGAACAGGCGCTGCCCGCCGGACTGGGCGAACGGCAGGTAGCCCAACTCGTCGAGCACCACCAGATCGAGGCGTGAGAGCTGGGCCGCCAGGGCGCCGGCCTTGCCGCGCCGGGCCTCGTCCTCGAGGCGGTTCACCAGATCGACGGTGTTGAAGTAGCGACCACGCGCGCCGGCCCGCACCACGTTGGCGGTGATGGCGATGGCCAGATGGGTCTTGCCCGTGCCGGTGCCGCCGACCAGGACGATGTTGCGATGGTTGGCCAGGAAGGAGCCGTCGTATAGCGAACGGACCAGGCCTTCGTTGATCGGCGAGCCCTCGAAGCTGAACGCCGCCAGGTCCTTCATCACCGGCAGCTTGGCGGCGGTCAGGCGATAGCGGATGGAGGCGGCCTGGCGATGGTTGGTCTCGGC
>NZ_JAFCUB010000060.1:0-7008 GCF_049896325.1 Caulobacter sp. DWP3-1-3b2 | reverse complement strand
AGGCTCAAAGACTGGCGGCGCGTCGCAACCCGCTACGACAAACTCGCCGCCATCTTCGCCAGCGCCGTCTTCATCGCCGCAATCATCATCTGGTGGGCTCAATGAGTCTGGACCCTAGCCCTTGGACGAGCGCTCGAGAATGGCCTTCAGGCTCTGGGCCTTTTGCGGAAGATCCGACGCCAGGCGCGACGCCATTTCGCGAATCCCCACCGCATAGGCCTCGCCGCCTTCCGCGATCTCGCGCGCCCGCTGAGCCAGGTCCTCCAGGTCGCGAGCCATGGCTTCAACCTGCTCGCGGGCCAGCATGCGGGCTTCATCCTGCAGACGCCGGACGCGCTGGGTCGTGGTCTCCGGCCCACGGCTGAAGTTATAGACCTCGACCGGATCGACGCCTTTGTCGGGGACAACGGTCAGATGGGGACCACTCATGGGCGTTTTGGCTCCACCGGCGGCGCAAACAGCGCCGGCCTTGCAAGTACAAGCCACGGCGACCCTCGCCGTTCCCGGCGGGCGGCGCGATCCGTGCGATCGCTCCGATGCTGTGGCGCTGAGGACACTTAATCCTGACCGGGACGATGTCGCGCCTAGGTTTTAGGCTTCCAGGTCGCTGGATCGCAGGCGCCTTGATAGGTGCTGACCGCCTGCATCTTGAGGGTCTGTTTGCGGCCATAGGCCCCCAGGGTCAGGTTGAGGTCGGTGGTCGCGGTGGTGGTGAAGTCGCCGCTGACGACACCCGACAGCGCGTAGTCGACGCCCTTGTGCTTGCACGCCTGGTCGATGTGGAAGCCGTCCGCCGTCCGGGTGAGGGTGGGCTTGCCGCAGGGGCTGGCCTTCTGGACGGCGTCGGCGCCGGGGTCGTAGCCTTCGCCAACGCACCGGGCGGTGGTTTCCTCGCCGGCTGGGGTCTTGGTGACGGTCGTCCACAGGCCCGGCCTGAGGGTCTGGGGCCCGCCGGCGACCGGAGCTGCCTGCTGCGACGCGGCCGCTCCGCCCGGCGCGACCGGCCTGTCATCGGTGCGCGAACAGGCGGCCAGACCCATCAGCCCGGAGGCGACCATGATCGCCAGGCTCGAATTCAGGGCGTAACGCGGCATTCGGAACCTCCCCGGCGTGTGACCTTTTGAAGTTAAGGTCTTTGAAGCGCCAAGAGTTGCAACCCTTGGAGCCTTCACCGGGTCCGGCGAGGCTCCGGAGCATTTTTCGAGCGGAAGTGGTTCCGGTTCGCGTGAAGAAAAATGCGTCAAAACAGAATATTAGAGTTCACGGCCTGACGCAGTCAGGTCGGGAAATGCTCTAGCCGGGATAGACAGCCATGGCGGGCGTGTGACCACTGGCCGGCTGCGGCTGCGGCTGCGGCTGCGGCTGCGGCTGCGGCTGCGGCTGCGGCTGCGGCGCGACGGGGGCGGCAGCGGCGGGCGCGGGGCGCTGGAACTTCAGGCTGCGGCCCTGGAACTGCGCGCCGGTTTCCATGGCCAGCTGTTCATGGGTGATGTCGCCATCGACCACGGCCGTCCCATAGAGCCGCACCTGCTTGGCCGAGACCGCGCCGGTCACCCGGCCGTGGATCTCGATGACCTGGGCGTAGAGCGTACCCTCGACCCGGGCGTTGGGGCCCAGGACCAGCTTGCCGACCCGGATGTCGCCCTGGATCACGCAATCCAGGTGCAGCTCGCCGTCGCCGAGCACGTCGCCCTTGATGGCCACGCCCTGGGCGATCATCGAGGCGGGCTTGGGGCGGGGCGTGGGCGTCGGCGTCAGCGTCGGGGCCATGGCTAAATGCGGGGTCGGCTCGATCTGGGCCAGTGGCGTGAAGGCGGGAGAGGAAGGGGCGGTTTTTTTGGCGAACATGGCGAGGGCCTTGTCTCGAAATGGAGCGTTGTGGGGAAAGCTCAGCAAGAGCGGCGCCGTCAGCCCTTCGTCACAGGGGAGGACATATTCGCCCCGACTCGCGCCATGCTGCGCCATCCGGAGTTCCCCAAGCCATGGCCGAGTCCCTCGAACATCTGATCGACCGTCTGCGCGAGGTCGAGGCGCAGATCGAAGCCGCCTTCGCCGCGCGGGCCACGGATCATGACGCCAAGCACGCGGTCGAGCGGGATGCGGTCGGCAAGCCCTGTTTCAAGGCCGACGCCCTGCGTCGCCAGAAGGTCCACCGCAAGACCCTGGGCCTGGCTCGCGTGCCGTTGCCGACCCTGCTGACCATGCCGCTGATCTACGGCATGGTCCTGCCGCTGGTGATCCTCGATGTCAGCATCAGCCTCTACCAGCTGGGCTGTTTCACCGCCTGGGACATCATGCGGGTCAAGCGTTCGGACTATGTGGTCATCGACCGCCACCGGCTGGGCTATCTGAACCTGGTGCAGAAGCTCAACTGCGCCTTCTGCGGCTATGGCAACGGCGTCATCGCCTATGCCCGCGAGGTCACCGCCCGCACCGAGCAATATTGGTGCCCGATCAAGCACGCCCTCAAGGTCAAGGGCAGCCACGAGCGCTACCGCGACTTCCAGGCCTATGGCGACGCCGAGGGTTATCTGGCGAACTCGGGGGCGTATCGAGAGCGGCTGAAGCGGGGCCTGTAGGCCGGCTCGGGACTGTCGATCAGGGGGACGATACCGCGCCCGAAAACAATGCTGGGTCGTAGGAGATAGAATTTACCTGGGATGCGATCGGCCGGCACCTAGGAGCGCCCGGTATGTGACCATAATGAGACAATTTTCAACGAACTGTTTCATTACCGCAATGTAAATTGACCGACCGTGCCTCTCCCCCATAGCTCCTCTCCCATCGCCGCCAGGAAAACTGCAGCCGGCGCCGATTCTGAGGTGTCATTCGTGACACGGGGCCGATTGGGGGAACTAAACTTGACCATCAAAACCGTTCGGGAGCGCCTTTTGGCCTCCACGATGATTTGCGGCGTGGCCGCCGCAACCTTGCTGAGCGTGAGCCAGGCCGTGGCCCAGACCGCGCCCGCCCCGGCCGCCGCGCCGGACGCTAACGCCGTCGAAGAAATCGTCGTCACCGGCTCGCTGTTCCGCCGCACCGATACCGAGACCCCGTCGCCCGTCACTGTGCTGACCTCGGAAAACCTGCAGCGCGCCGGCATCACCACCGCCTCGGACGCCATCCGCTCGATCTCGGCCGATGGCGCCGGCTCGATCGGCACCGGCTTCCAAAGTGGCTTCAGCGCCGGCGGCTCGGCCGTCTCGCTGCGCGGCCTGGGCGTCTCCTCGACCCTCGTGCTGGTCGACGGCCTGCGCTCGACCAACTTCCCGATCAATGACGACGGCCACAACGCCTATGTCGACCTGAACAGCATCCCGTTCAGCCTGATCGACCGCGTCGAAGTGCTGAAGGACGGCGCCTCGTCGTCGTACGGCGCCGACGCCATCGGCGGCGTGGTGAACCTGAAGCTGAAGAAGACCTTCGTCGGCGTCGCCGGCAGCGTCGAAGCCGGCCAAAGCGCTCAGAATGACGCCGAGCATCGGCGCGGCGACCTGACCCTGGGCTTCGGCGACTACGCCGCCAGCGGCTGGAACGTCTATATCAACGGCGAATACCAGACCAACGACCGGGTCTCGAGCCACAGCCGCGGCTTCCCGTTCAACACCCAGGACTTGAGCTCGATCGGCGGCATCGACAACAATACCGCTGACTCGGCCATGACCACGGCCACCCCGACCGCCAATGTGACCCGCGTCAGCCAGTCGGACCTGAACAATCCGCTGGCCGGCAAGGTCGGCGCGCCGCTGACGACGTCCTACCAGTCCCTGGATCTGGGCGCCTGCCCCAACGGCACGTTCACCCAGGCTACGGCCACCGCCAACGGCACCGGCTGCAAGTGGGACCTGATCGACACCTATCGTAAAATCGCGCCGTATCAGAAGCGCTACGCCTTCAACGGCCGCCTGAGCGTGCGACTGGCCGACAATATCGAGGCCTATGCCACCGGCAGCTACTCGAACAGCTATGTCAGCATCAAGGGCGCGCCAACCGGCATCCGCCAGACGCAACCCTTCGGCGGCGCCCCCGCCCTGGCCTCGAGCAACCCTGGCATCGTCCTGCCGGTCTATATTTGTAACACCGGCGTCAACTGCGCCACCGACCTCACCGCTCCCGGTCGTCGCCTGAACCCGAACAATCCGTTCGCCACCACCTTCGCCGCAGATCCGGCCAACGGCGCCGCCCGCATCTACTATCTGTTTGGCGATCTTCCCGCCGGCAGCGATCGTTCCAACGAAGTCATCCGCGGCGCCGCCGGCATCAAGGGCAGCTTCGGCGACGACTGGAACTGGCAGATCGACGCCGTCGGCGCGCGTGACAATCTCGAGATCACGCAACACGGCCTGCTGAACATCGCCAGCATCCTCAGCGCCGTGAACACCGGCGCCTATAACTTCGTCACGCCGTCGTCGAACACCCAGGCGGTGCGCGCCTTCATCTCGCCCGACAAGGTGACCCCGTCGCACTCGTCGATGATGTCGCTGGACGCCTCGATCACCAAGTCGCTGTTCGCCCTGCCGGGCGGCGACGTGCAACTGGCCGTCGGCGGCCAGGTGCGCAAGGAGCTGCTGGAAAACAATAACCAGAACGCCCGCCTCGACACCTATGCCCTGACCACTGCCTCGGCCTTCGGCAAGCATACGGTCTCGGCCGCGTTTTTCGAAGTCCTGGCCCCGGTGACCGAGCAGATCGAAGTCAACGTCTCGGGTCGCTACGACCACTATTCGGAAGGCTTCAGCCACTTCTCGCCGAAGTTCGGCGTGAAATACACGCCGCTGCGTCAACTGGCGTTCCGCGGCACCTATTCCAAGGGCTTCCGCGCGCCGACCTTCGCTGAATCGGGCCCGCGTTCGCAATATGCCGGTTTCGTCACCACCACTCCGCCGGCAAACTTCCAGGCCGCGCACGGCGGCACCACCAATCCGTACTCGCAGTCCTACAGCCTGGGTCGCGGCGTGGCCGGCAATCCGGACCTGAAGCCTGAAACCTCGCGCAGCTTCACCCTGGGCGCGATCGCCGAGCCGACTCGTTGGCTCAGCCTGACCGTCGACTATTACAACGTGAAGAAGTCCGACCTGATCATCTCGGGTCCGGACGTCAGCAAGGCCAAGGACGCCTACTACGCGGCCGCCGATCAAACCGCCGGCTGCGCCGCCGTCGCCGCGGTGGGCGCCGGCTATTCGTGCAACGTGGTCGACGCTCCCGACCCGCTGTTCGCCGCCGCCCTGCCGCGCGTGCTGATCATCAACGTGCCCTATGTCAACGCCAACTACGCGCAGACCGAAGGCGTCGACTTCTCGGCCACCGCCAAGGTTCCGGTTACCGACTCGATCAACTGGACCAGCCGCATCGAAGTCACTCACGTCCTGAAGTACGACCTGCACACCGCCAAGGAAGTGCAGAAGTACGCCGGCACCCTGGGCCCGTACGACCTGTCGTCGGGCAACGGCACGCCGGACTGGAAGGGCAACTGGCAGAACACGGTCGACTTCGGCCGCTACACCCTGTCGGCCACCGCCTACTATGTCGGCTCGATCAAGTCGGTCGCCGCCGACACCAACGGCAGCACCGAATGCGTCCCGG
Source organism: Caulobacter sp. DWP3-1-3b2 (assembly GCF_049896325.1). Lineage (NCBI taxonomy): Bacteria > Pseudomonadati > Pseudomonadota > Alphaproteobacteria > Caulobacterales > Caulobacteraceae > Caulobacter > Caulobacter sp. DWP3-1-3b2. The sequence goes on along the minus strand of NZ_JAFCUB010000060.1, from coordinate 1,425 downwards.
GCAACCCGTATGGCGGCACCGCCAACACGGCCGCGGCCAACAAGTTCTGCACGATCAAGCGCTTCATCAATGTGGACGCCAACGCCTCGGCGGACATCACCGACAGCGTCACGGCCTATGTCAATGTCGGCAACCTGTTCGACGCCCGGGCGCCCATCGCGCCCGGCGCCTATGCCAGCGCGCCGAACTTCCTGACCACCTGGCACTATGCCGGCCTGATCGGCCGCACCTACAAGGTGGGCCTGCGCTTCAAGTTCTAGCCGACTTGAGCTGAGCCTGGGGAAGGGGCCGGTTCCGAAAGGAGCCGGCCCCTTTTTCGGGGGCGGGCGGGCGCGATCACGACCGCGACGAACTCTTGGCGCAATCGGCCGGAGACCCGTTCAGCGACCCTTCCTCGGGAGGCGGGCACGACGCGCCCTCGACCCGGGGCGGGTAGCCCATGCGCCGGGACAGCGCGTCCAGCCGCCTGCTGATCTCGTGAAAATAGTATTCGGCCTCCTCGGGCGTCGGCAGCCGACCCCGTTTGGGACGGCGGCGCTTGGCGGCGACCGGGCGGGCCTTTTGGGGGCGGGGCTGGGCCATGGGCGTTTCCTTTCGCAAGGCGCGGCTTCGCCGCCTCACGCGGCGGGCCACTGAGGGGATGGAAAGGGACGCGGAGCGCCGGACACCGTCCGGAGGTCTTTGTGTTGTGTTACCGTTTCGACGACGCCGACGCTCCGCGCGCGCGTTATCCGTCCGCGTCCGGTAGGCGGCCCTGTTGAGGCCTAGCCGGAAAGCCGGTTCGCCGTTTCCGACGAAGGCCGGCGCCGGGGGACGCGGATCCTGAGGACGCGCACGTCGATTCCCCGGCTGACGCCGACGGCGGGCGGGCCCCCCAACGATGGAAGTCCCCGGACCGCGCGCGTATCCCCCGCGCGCCTGTCCCCGCTCGCTCGCCCCCCGCCGCCGCAACGGTCGCTGGCCTTGCGCCCTTTCCGGTGCGGCGAGGTGGGATGATTATGCGCGCGGTCTGGACGCGCCAGCGGTGGTGACGCTGATTATTTTACAGGGCGTTGAATTTGCTGGAGCTTGGGGTGGGTGGTTATGGGGATGGAGCGGCGGCGATCCCCGTGAGGGCCCTTCCGCACCCCCTTTCAACCGTCATCCCGGGCCTTGTGCCCGGGACCCCTGGTTCATCTGACGGTGAAGCGTCTTGTCGCGCTGGCGCGCCCCACCCCAGCCCTTGCGGCGGACAGAGGGCTCCCGGGCACAAGGCCCGGGATGACGGTTCTAAAAATGGGAGCGGTTCCAGCCCCTCCCCAACCCGCCCGCGTCGGCGAGGCCTCGCCTTAAAACCTTGCTGGCGAGCTTGCTCTGGCGTCTGACGGTGTCAAGGACGGTCCCGCAGGGACCGCCGCGCCGCGGCCGGCCAGAGGCCGGTCCTTG
>NZ_JAFCUB010000059.1:0-7434 GCF_049896325.1 Caulobacter sp. DWP3-1-3b2 | reverse complement strand
CAGAGCCCCTTGTCGCGCCAGGCGTAGAAATAGCGCTGAACCGTCGTCACCGGCGGGAAGTCCCCCGGCAGCATCCGCCACGGCAGACCGCCGCGCAAAACATAGAGCAGCGCGTTGGTTATCGTCCGCAACGACCACTTCGCCGGCCGCCCAAGCCGAGACCGCCCCGGGACCAGCGGCTCCAGAACCGCCCACTCCCAATCCGTCAGATCGCTTGAATACCGCAGGCCCTTTCAAGCACGCTTGCCCCAGGTGATCTCAGTCCACATTTCGTTTTCCGTTGATCACTCGCACCTCCAACAGAATCACAAGGGCCTGAAATCACCTAACTTCATTTCGGGTCAGCCTCTGAGAGAATCGAGGTTTGCTGACCCTGAGCCTCGAAGGTTTGCAAAGCCGAGCGGGCTTGCCCTCAACGGCATTTCGCTCAATGACCAAACGGGCCGCTTGGGCGCCAGACGACACGGAACACATGTCAGTCGCAGTCGGGCGCCGCGAAAGCCGGCGTTAAACGATCATCTCGTAGGCCGGCAGGGTGAGGAATTCATCGAGAGCTTCGGTCAGCACCATCCGTGAGAAAAGTTGCGCAGCGTCCTCCAGCCTGTCGCTGGGAAAATGCTGACGAAGTTCCGTCAGCTCTTGGGTGAAGAAGCTGACGAACAACTCCGAGCTTAGGTCTCGGCCGTCGTCCAGCGCCGCGTTAAATCGCAGCCATTGCCATAGCTGGGTGCGGCAGATTTCGGCGGTCGCGGCGTCTTCCATCAGGTTGTAGAGCGGCACCGCGCCCCGGCCCTCGATCCAGGCCTGAGTGTAGCGCACGCCAACGCGGATGTTTTCGCGCACGCCTGCTTCGGTGCGGACGCCGTCATGCAACTTCAGCATTTGCTGCCGCGTGATCGTGAGGTCGGCGAGGCGCTTGTCCAGCTGGTTGGGCGTCGGCATTAGGCGGTCAAAGACCTCCATGGCCACGGGCACCAGGTCGGGGTGGGCGACCCAGGTGCCGTCGTGACCGGCCCCGGCCTCGCGTTCCTTGTCAGCCCGCACCTTGGCGAAGGCGGCTTGGTTGGCGGTCTCGTCGCCCTTGATCGGGATCTGGGCCGCCATGCCGCCCATGGCGAAGGCCGCCCGGCGGTGGCAGGTCTGGATCAGCTTCAGCGAATAGGCGCCCAGGAAGGCCTGGCCCATCACCATGGCCGAGCGGTCCGGCGTGAGGAATTCAGCGCGTCCGCCCAGGCGCTTGATGAACGAGAAGATGTAATCCCAGCGACCACAGTTGAGGCCGGCCATGTGGTCGCGCAGCTCGAAGATGATCTCGTCCATCTCGAAGGCGGCAGGGATGGTCTCGATCAGCACCGTGGCCTTGATCGTGCCGTCGGGGACGCCCAGCGCGGCCTGGGCGTGGACGAACACCTCGTTCCAGAGGCGCGCCTCCAGGTGGCTCTCTAGCTTGGGCAGGTAGAAGTAAGGACCCGAGCCTTGCGCCAGGGTGGCCTTGGCGTTGTGGAAAAAGTACAGGCCGAAGTCGAACAAGGCCCCGCTGACGGGCAGGCCATCCACTTCCATGTGCTGTTCAGGCAGGTGCCAGCCGCGTGGGCGGATTTTCAGGACGGCCAGGTTCTCTCCCAGCGCGTAGCTCTTGCCGGACTTGGGATCGACGTGGGCCAGCTGGCCCGCCCAGCGATCCTTCAGGTTGACCTGGCCTTCGATCAGGTTGGACCAGGTCGGAGAGGTGGCGTCCTCGAAGTCGGCCATGAACACCTTCGCCCCGCAGTTGAGGGCGTTGATGATCATCTTGCGATCGACGGGGCCGGTGATTTCGACGCGGCGATCCTGTAGGTCGACTGGGATCGGCGCGACAGTCCAGTCGCTCTCGCGGATGTCGACGGTATCGGGCAGGAAGTCTGGCAGCTCCCCAGCGTCGAAACGAGCCTGGCGTACGCTTCGGGCCACCAGGAGTTCGCGGCGACGCGCGTCGAACCGGCGGTGCAGATCAGCCACGAAGGCCAAAGCTTCGGGCGTCAGGATCTCTACCGCGCGGCCCTCGACAGGACCGTTGATCTGGATATTGGCGGCGATGTCGAGGGGCATGGGAAATCCTGCAGGCTCTGTGGAGGCCTCCCGGGCGTGAAGCCCGGGAGCAAGCATATCGACGAGGTGGTGTTGTAGATCAGTCGCTCTTGGCGGCGCCATTGGGTCGAACGGTCGGGACGATCTGGTCGCCCCAATTGCCCGCCCCGTCGTGGTGACGCGAGGTGCGCACCAGCTCGACGGAATAGCCGGCCGCGATGGCCCGTTGCACTGCCTCGTTCAGGCGGTGGGCGGCCTCGGCCACCCGATCGATCGCGCGTTGTTCGGCGGAGGCGTTCGGCATGGCGGCGGGAGCAAATTGCGTAGCGGTCATGATGCAATCCTTTGATCGGGTGGGGAAAGAAAGGCCGTTCGCCGACTATTCGGCGGCGAACTGGTTCATGGTGTTGGCGTGGCCGCCGGCCTTCAGGGCGCGCTCACCGGCGACCATCTCCTTGAAGGTGTCACCCAGATCCGAGCCGACCTCGTGCTGGTGCTTCACGGCCGAGACGCCGCGACGGATTTCCTCGCGCTGGACGGTGTTGACGTAGGCCTTCATCCGGTCGGGACCGAAATAGCCGCGCGACAACTCGTCCATGCTCTTGGCCGTCAGGTGGAAGGTGGGCAGGGTGATCAGGTTGTGGAACACCCCGGCGCGAGCCGCGATGTCGGCCTGGAAGGCGGCGAGACGGGCGTCGGTTTCCTGGCCCAGGTCGCTGGCGTCGAACTCGGCCGACATCAGGGTGTTACCCTCGGGATAGGAGTCCTTGTGGATCTTTCCCTCGGCGATCCATTGATCACGAACCTGGCGGCGCAGGTTCAGGGTCCAGTTGAACGACGGCGAGTTGTTGTAGGTCAGCTTGGCGTTCGGGACGACCTTGCGGATCTCGCTGACCATCGAGGCGATCTCGTCGACATTGGGGGTGTCGGTCTCGATCCACAGCAGGTCGGCGCCGCCCTGAGTCAAGGATGCGATGCAGTCCTCGATGACGCGGGCCCGGCCGGTGCCTTCCTGGAAGGCGAACAGGCCGTTGGGCATGCGCACCGGCTTTTCGAACCGACCGTCGAGATAGATCGCCAATTCGCCCGGCAGGATCGGGTTATCGACGGTAATCGCCTCGGTCTTCAGCCACTTGATGTAGTCAGAGGCCAAGTCGCCCGGCGCCTGGCTAACCGGGATCTTCTGGGTCAGGCCGGCGCCCAGGCTGTCGGTGCGGGCGACGATGACGCCCTCGTCGACGCCCAGTTCCTCGAAGGCCAGGCGACAAGCGCGCAGCTTCTCGATGAAGTCCTCACGCGGCACCGTGACCTTGCCGTCCTGGTGGCCGCACTGCTTGGCGTCGGAGACCTGGTTCTCGATCTGCAGGCAGCAGGCGCCGGCCTTGATCATTTCCTTGGCCAAAATGTAGGTGGCGTTCTCGTTACCGAAGCCCGCGTCGATGTCGGCGATGATCGGCACGACGTGAGTCTCGAAGGTGTCGATGGCGGCGATTGCGGTTTTCTCGGCGACCTGGTCGCCGACGTCGCGGGCGGTCTTCAGGGCCTTGAACAGGTCGTTGATCGCGACCTCATCGGCCTGGCGCAGCGAGACGTAGATCTCCTCGATCAGATCAACGACCGAGGTCTTGTCGTGCATCGACTGATCGGGCAGGTGGCCGAAGCGGTTGCGCAGGCCGGCGACCATCCAACCCGAGAGATAGACGTAGGCGCCCTTGGTCGTGCCGCGCAGGCGCTTGACCGACTTGATCATCTGCTGGGCGTGGAAGCCCGACCAGCAGCCCAGCGATTGGGTGAACTGGGCGCTGTCGGCGTCGTAGGCGGCCATGTCGGCACGCATGACGCCGGCCATTTCGCGGGCGATGTCCAAGTGGGTCGAGAAAGTGTTCTGCAGCTTCAGCTGGATAATGTCGTCCACGGCGATGCCGGCCGGCGCGAGGCCGTCGGGATAGCGGCCCAGCAGCTCCTGGCGGTGTTGGGCGTAGGTCTTGCGCAGCGTCGTCATCGGTCGTTTGTCCCACATCAGGCGCCGATCCGGCTTGGCCGCAGGAGGTGCGGGAGGGCGGGTCGACAAGGAAGCGTTCGTGACCGTGAGCTAACGCCGCCCGGCGAAAGCCGTCGAACCTAATGAAGGCGATTTGTCACATCAAGACTTTGTAAATCTGTCAATCTATGACAACTTGACCATATGTCGACGAATGACAAGAAGCTCTTCCTGGGCGGCCGGCTGAAGCGGCTGCGGCGCGATCTCGGCGTGACCCAGAGCCGGATGGCGGAGGACCTCGGCGTCTCGCCCAGTTATTTCAACCTGCTGGAGCGCAACCAGCGTCCGGTCACCGCCCAGATCCTGCTGCGCCTGGCCGACGCCTACGACCTGGACCTGCGCAGCCTGTCGGCCGACGATCCGGGCGGCGGGGCCAGTTTGGAGGAGGTGCTGGCCGACAAGATGTTCGCCGACCTGGGCGTCAATCGCCACGAGTCGGCCGAGGTCGCCGAGCTGTCGCCGGCCTTCGCCGAGGCCATGACCCGGCTCTACCGCGCCTATTTGGATCGCGGTCGCCTGATAGACCTTGGCGCCTTCGAGCGTCCGGACGGCACGGCGGCGGCCTCGACAACCTCGCCCACGGACTGGGTCCGCGACCTGGTCAGCGCTCAGCGCAACCATTTTGCCGAGCTGGAGACCGTGGCCGAGCGGATCGTCGCGGCCATGAAGGCCGACCCGCAGGACCTGGGTCCCGCCGTCCGCGCCCGGCTGCTGGAACAGTTCGGCGTCCAGACCCGGGTGATGCCGGTCGAGACCATGGCCGGCTCGCTGCGACGCTACGACCATCACCGCAAGCGGCTGATGGTGTCGGAGACCCTGGCCCCGGCCAGCCGCATCTTCGCGGTTTGCTACCAGTTGGGTCTGATGGAGGCCGGCGAAACGCTGACGACCTTGACCGACCGCTTCCAGGCCCCCGACCGTGCCACGCGCCAACTGCTGAAGGTGTTCCTCGACAACTACCTGGCCGCCGCGATCATGACCCCCTACGAGCCTTTCCTGGCGGCCATGGAGGCTAGCGGCTATGACATCGAACGGGTCCGCTCACGGTTCGGGATCAGTTACGAGCAGGCGGCCCAGCGGCTGACGACGCTCAGCCGCCCCGGCTCACGCGGCGTGCCGTTCTTCATGATGCGGCTGGACGCGGCGGGTAACATCTCCAAGCGGTTCGCGGCCGGGCCGTTTCCGTTCTCGCGGTTCGGCGGAGCCTGCCCGCGCTGGAACGTCCACGACAGCTTCAAGACTCCGGGCCGCATCATCACCCAGGTGATCGAGACCCCCGACCGCGAGCGCTATTTCACCCTGTCGCGCACAGTGCGGCGAGTGTCGGGCCTGCAGGCGGGGCTGGAGGACGAGCTGGTCATCGGCTTGGGCTGCGAGCTGAAATACGCCGGCAAGCTGGTCTATGCCCGGGGGCTGGACATCACCGCGCCCCTGGCTGTCGAGATCGGCCCATCCTGCCGGATCTGCGAGCGCCCGGCCTGCCCGCAGCGGGCGGCGGCGCCGATCAATCGCACGCTGTTGGTCGAGGAAAACAGCAAGGCTGTCTCACCATTCCCATTTGCAGCGTTTTAGCGGCTGACTGGGTCAGGTCTCTGTCGGGCGCAGGGCGATTTGCCTCGATTTTTGCTCCGCTCAAGCACCGCTGCAACGTACCGGTTCTGCTGCTAGCGCGGGCCAAGTTAAGCCGCCGGGAAGACAGTCTGCTTCACGCCTCCAATCCTTGTGGCTTCAATCGCGGCGAGGCGCTGGGCCTCGCCGCATTGCGTCGTCAATATTTGAAGTTCAGCTCGATCCCGACAGTGCGTCCCTTGTTCAGGGGCGCAAACCCGCCGCCGCCGTAGGAGGCGGGAAGCGGGAAGCGGGAAGCGGCGGTTTTGGTCGTAGAAGAGCCATGCCGTTGAGCTCTCAAGGGTCTTCTCGAAGTCCTTGGCCAGGCGTCGGTTTCGGCCGAGCCAGGCGAAGGTGCGCTCCATGACCCAGCGGCGCGGAAGCAGCACGAAGGTGCGTTTGGCGGTGTCGGATCGCTTGATGATTTCGATCTCCCAGTCGCCGCGTCCGACCATGGCGTGTCGCAGCTTGTCGCCAGCCTAGCCGCCGTCGGCGAAGACGTGGCGCAGTCAGGGGAAGCTGGCGCGGATCGAGGTCAGGACGTCAGGCGCGCCGCCACGGTCCTGGATATCGGCTGTGTGGACCAGGGCCGTGACGAGCAAGCCGCCGGTGTCGGTGAGGATGTGACGCTTGCGGCCCTTGATCTTCTTGCCCGCGTCCCCCCGGTCCAGCCTCCGGCTGGCCGAGGACAGGCTCCCCCAACAGGCCCGCCGCTTTCGGTGGTCTTGACGCTCTGGCTGTCGACCACCCCGGCGCTGGGCGAGGCCTGGCGTCCCACCGTCTCGCGGCAATCCATCAGCAACAGATGATTGAGGGTCTGCCAGAGCCCCTTGTCGCGCCAGGCGTAGAAATAGCGCTGAACCGTCGTCACCGGCGGGAAGTCCCCCGGCAGCATCCGCCACGGCAGACCGCCGCGCAAAACATAGAGCAGCGCGTTGGTGATCGTCCGCAACGACCATTTCGCCGGACGACCCAGGCGAGACCGCGCCGGGATCAGCGGCTCCAGAACCGCCCATTCCTGGTCCGTTAGATCGCTTGAATACCGCAGGCCCTTTCAAGCGCGCTTGCTCCGGGTGGTTTCGGTCCACATGTCGTTTTCCGTTGATGGCTCGCATCTCCAACAGAATCACAAGGGCCTGAAATCAAACAACTTCATTTCGGGTCAGCCTCTGAGAAGAAGAAATCAAACGTGACCACAAGCCGGCCTGCATCATAATTGCTTTCAACATGATCCAAGACGCGGCATGGCTGTTCGTCATCGCTCGGCATTAATCCGCCTTCAATCCCCGCAACACCGGCTCGGCCTCGTCCAAGGACTTGCGCATGATCGCCACCATCGCGTCGATCTCCGCATGGGTGATGATCAGGGGCGGGCAGCAGACGATGCTGTCGCGGATGGCGCGAACCATCAGGCCGTTCTCGATGCACAGGTCGCGGACCACCGGCCCCGCCTCGCCTTCCTTGTCGAGGAAGCGATGGTTGGTCCCCTTCTCGCGGACGATCTCGACCGCGCCGATCAGACCGAGCGACCGGGTCTCGCCGACCAGCGGGTGGTCGTTCAGGGTGGCCAGGGCCTTGGCGAGGTAGGGCCCCGTGTCATCGCGGGTGCGCTCGACCAGGCCTTCGCGCTCGATGATCTCGATGTTCTTCAGGGCCACGGCCGCGCAGGTCGGATGGCCTGAGTATGTAAAGCCGTGGATGAAGTCGCCGCCCTTCTC
>NZ_JAFCUB010000058.1:0-11751 GCF_049896325.1 Caulobacter sp. DWP3-1-3b2 | reverse complement strand
CCACGGTCCTATTTAGTTTTGGCGCTTGTTGTACACGGCCCACTTCCCCCCCCCTTTTGGGTGTTTTAAATAAACACAAAACGCCCGGGGGCTATGCCTCTGGGCGTTTTTCGTTTCATGCTGACAGCGTTATCGGCGATGACACCGGTGGACATCGGTCGGAAAGGCCCGATAGGCTAGCGGTATCATTGAAGCGACGAGCCAACGTCGCGCGCGTTCTGGGAGGGAAACACATGGTCGATCTCAATCGCCGAGGCGCGCTGGGCGCGGTCTTCACCGGCGCCGCCGCGGCCGCTCTTCCCACGATCGCCGACGCCGCGACCGCCGCCGCCAAGCCCGCCGCGACCTGGGCCAAGGGCGTCGAGGGCCAGCGCAAAGCCGATCTCGGAGACGGGACCTTCCTCAACCCCATCCTGGCCGGCGACCATCCCGACCCGTCGATCCTCAAGGACGGCGAGCTCTATTACATGACCCACTCGTCGTTTGACGCCTATCCGGGCCTGCTCATCTGGCGCTCGACGGATCTCGTCAACTGGACCCCGGTGACCGCCGCCCTGAAGACCAATGTCGGCTCGATCTGGGCGCCCGAGCTCTGCAAGCACCGGGGCCGCTACTACATCTTCCTGCCGGCCAAGTTTCCCGACAACAACACCAGCTATGTGATCTGGGCCGACCAGATCGAGGGTCCGTGGAGCGAGCCGGTCGATCTGAAGCTGCCGCGCTATATCGATCCCGGCCATGTGGTCGACGAACACGGCGTACGCTGGCTGTTCCTGTCGGGTGGCGACCGCATCCAGTTGGCGCCCGACGGACTGTCCACCATCGGCAAGCCCGAGCACGTCTATGATCCGTGGCACTATCCCGAGGACTGGGACGTCGAGGGCTTCTCGCCCGAGGGCCCCAAGGTCACCAAGCGCGGCGACTACTATTACCTGGTCACCGCCGTGGGCGGGACGGCCGGCCCGCCGACTGGCCACATGGTCATCGTCGCGCGGTCCAAGTCGTTGGCCGGGCCCTGGGAGAACGATCCGAAAAACCCCATCGTGCGCACCACCGACAATAGCGAAAAGTGGTGGTCGCGCGGCCACGCCACCTTGGTCCAGGGTCCGGCCGGCGACTGGTGGACCGTCTATCACGGCTACGAAAACGGCTTTTATACCCTGGGCCGCCAGACCCTGCTGGCCCCGGTGACCTGGACCAAGGACGGCTGGTTCGAGGTGGGCGGCGGCGATCTGTCCAAGCCGCTCCCCAAGCCCAAGGGTGGCAAGGTGGGTCCCCACGGCCTGGCTTTGTCGGATGACTTCGGCGCCGACAAGCACGGCCTGCAATGGAACTTCTTCGATCCCAAGCCAGGCGAGCACGACCGCATCAGCCGGTCCGGCGGGGTCATGACCCTGAAGGGGGCCGGCGAGGCGCCCAGCACCGGCGCTCCGCTGATCTTCGTCAACGGCGACCAAGCCTATGAGATCGAATGCGAGATCGAGGTCGATCCCGACACGCGGGCCGGCCTGATCCTGTTCTATGACCGCCAGCTCTATTGCGGCCTGGGCTTCGACACCAAGAACTTCGTCACTCATCAGTACGGCATCGAGCGCGGCCGGCCGGCCAATCCGCAGGGGTCGAAGATGCTGATGCGGCTGAAAAACGACCGCCACATCGTGTCCTTCCACACCAGCGGGGACGGCGGCGCGACCTGGAAGCGGTTCGACCGCGGCATGGAGGTCTCGGGCTACCACCACAATGTGCGCGGCGGCTTCCTGATGTTGAAGCCGGGCCTCTACGCGGCCGGCAAGGGCTCGGCGCGGTTCAAGGGCTTCAAATACCGGGCGCTAGCATAATCCATGTTGTCATCCCGGACAAGCGCGCGGCGCGGAGATCTGGGACCGACGCGTGAACGCCGGCGCTTTCGGCGGTCCCGGATCGGCGGTCGTCCGGACCTTGTCCGGGATGACAATCGTTTGGTGGAAAGATCGATGACGCTCAAGCCCCTCCTCCTCGCCGCCGCCCTCCTGATCGCGACGCCCGTCCTCGCCCAGGCCCCGGCTGATCCGCCGCCGTTCAAGGCGACCAAGATCATCCTGGTCGGCGACTCGACCACGGCGGTGCGCAGCGGCTGGGGCGGGGCGTTCTGCGGCCAGCGGGTGACGTCGGCCGTGGCCTGCGTAAACCTTGGGCGCGGCGGGCGCAGCACCAAGACCTATCGCAGCGAAGGATCCTGGACCCTGGCCCTCTCCGAGATGAAGGCCGGGGGCTTCGCCGACACCTATGTGCTGATCCAGTTCGGCCACAACGACGCCTATGGCCGGGCCGAGCGCCTGACCGACCTGAAGACCGAGTTTCCGACCAATCTGAAGCGCTATGTCGCCGACGTGCGCGCGGCGGGCGCCCATCCGGTGCTGGTGACCCCACTGTCACGCCGACAGTTCAGCGACGGCAAGCTGGTCGACGACCTGATCCCGTGGGCCCAGGCCATCCGCGCCGTCGCCGCCGAAACCGCCACGCCGCTGGTCGACTTGAACGCCCGCAGCGCCGCCGCCGCTCAGGCGCTAGGCCCCGTGAAGGTGGCGGACTGGGCCGAGGGGCCGCCCTCGGCGGAGGTGGCCAAGGCCCTGGCGACCGGCACGACGGTCGGCGTGAAGTTCTATGAGCCGCCGATCCCAGGCGCCGTCGCCGTGCCGATGCCCGCGCCGGGCGCGCCGGGCGAGGCGCCCTTCGACTATACCCACCTGGGTCCGGTGGGGGCGGAGGCTTGCGCGACGATCGTGGCTGAAGCGTTGGCGAAGGCGGTTCCGGAGTTGGCGCGGGTCTTGGCGCCGTAGAGCTGAGACGCCCCTACTTCACCCAAGCCGGTCCGCTGAACTCCGTCTCGATCCGCACCTCCACCGCGTCGCTGACGCCCATGGTCGTGCCCGGGGCCGGCACGCCGAAGCCCATGCCGAAGTCGGAGCGCTTGAACACGCCGTGGGCCGAAAAGCCGATGCGGGCGTGCGAGTCCATGTCGAAGCCCGCATAGCCGCCGTTGAAGGTCGCTTCCAGCACCACTGGCTTGGTGACGCCATGCAGGGTCAGGTCGCCGGTCATCTTCGCCTTATTGGCGCCGGTGACCTCGATCTTGGTCGAGCGGAAGGTGATGGCCGGATATTTCGCGGCGTCGAACCAGGATGGCCCGGTCAGTTCGTCGCGGAAGCCGGCCGGCGGGCTGGGGATCACCAGGGAGCGCGGGTCGATCGTCGCCTCTACGCTGGCCGCCGCCGGATTGGCCGGGTCGAATTTCAGCTTGGCGTCGAAGGCGGCGAACTGGGCCGTATATTGCGAAAAGCCGAGATGGCCGACCTTGAACACCACCGTCGAGTGGCTCTTGTCGAGCGTGTAGTCGCCGGCCGGAACCTGGGGCATGACGGGCTGAGCGGGGCCGGCGGCCGGCGTCGCCGGCGGGGCGGCCTCCCTGTCGGCGGGCGGCGAACAGGCGGCCAGTGCGGCCGCGGCCGCGACGGCCATCAGGGCCAAACGGAAGGGCCGGCGGCGGGTTGGCGCGGTCATGGTGGGCTCCCTCGAACTTTTGTCAGCGTCGTCAGCCCAAGGACGAAGCTGGGGACGATGATCCGACATCGCGGCGCGGACTTTGTTGGCCCCGCTTCCCCGCGCCCCTAACTGAGCAGCTGCCGCACGGTGGCGCCCAGCACGCGGGCCAGGGCCTGGCGGTCGGTGTCGGGATGGTTGACCGCGCGCATGATCATGCCGTCGAACAGCATGCCGACCACTTCGCTGCGGGCATGGAACTCCGCATCGCTCCAAGCGGGATTGCGGCTGCGCTCCAGCATGCCGCGGGCGAAGGCGCGTTCCTGTTCGTCGGCGGCGCGGACAATGCAGGCCACCTTGGGATTGCGCGCCGCCTCGGCCAGCACTTCCAGCACCAGGGCCGCGCGGCGCAGGTCGAAGCATTTGTCGACTGCCTCGGGCAGGTGCTCGGTCATGGCGTCCAGCAGGTCGCCAGGCCGGCTTTTCATCTCGGCGAACTTCTCGCGCATCTCGGCCAGGTCCTGGGCGACGATGGCGGCGATGATCGCCTCCTTGTTCTCGAAATAGCGATAGATCTGGCCGACACTGAGACCCGCCGCCTTGGCGATCTCGGCCATGCTGGCGCCATGGAACCCGGCCTGGCGCACGCAGTCGCAGGCCGCGTCAAGAATCTGCTGGCGTCGGGCTTCCGGCGTCGGCCTGCACACGGCCTGGGCTTCGTCGTCCATGGAAAGCTACAAGTCCCAATTAAATTTCCGTCGCGTCAACCTGGACGGAACCCCCGAGGTTGACTTGCGACAACCCCGGAACTATGTCCAGCCCGATTGAGAATGAACGTTCATTCTCATGTTGGTTACCACCAGGGCCTCGTCAAGGCCAAGCGCCTGCGGCGCCCTGTCGCTCCTGGGGTTTCTCTATGTCCGTCAACCGTTCTCGCGCCGTCCTTTCGGCGGCCTGCCTCGCGGCCATCGCGCTGACCCTGGCCGCCTGTGGCCAAGGCAAGGGCGCGGGCGGGGCCGGCGGCATGGGACCGCGCGGCCCCTCGCCGGTGGGCGTGATCATCGCCAGGATCGAGCCGGTCACCCTGACCTCCGAACTGACCGGCCGCACCTCGGCCCACCTGATCTCCGAGGTGCGTCCGCAGGTCGGCGGCATCGTCAAGGCGCGGCTGTTCCAGGAAGGCGGCTATGTCCGCGCCGGTCAGGCGCTGTACCAAATCGACGCCGCGACCTATCAGGTCGCCTATAACAGCGCCGCCGCTGGTCTCGCCCAGGCCCAGGCCCAGGCCACCGCCGCCCGTCTCAAGGCCGAGCGCTACAAGGGCCTGGTCGAGATCAACGCAGTCTCCAAGCAGGACAATGACGACGCCCAGGCCGCGTCCCTGACGGCCGCCGCCAATGTCGCCGCCCAGAAGGCCGCCGTCGACGGCGCCCGCATCAATCTGGGCTATACCCGCGTGCTGGCCCCGATCTCGGGCCGCATCGGCAAGAGCACGGTGACCCCGGGCGCCCTGGTCACCGCCGGCCAGGCCACGGCCCTGGCCACGGTGCAGGACCTGTCGAAGATCTATGTCGACCTGACCCAGTCGTCCTCGGACATGCTGAAGCTGCAGAGCGCCCTGAACAGCGGCCAGCTGGGCCGCTCGGGTTCGGCTCAGGTGACCCTGAAGCTGGAAGACGGCTCCACCTATCCCGTGCCCGGCCGCCTGGAGTTCTCCGACGTCAGCGTCGATCCCACCACCGGGTCGGTCGGCCTGCGCGCCACCTTCGACAATCCCAATGGCGTGCTGCTGCCGGGCATGTATGTCCGCGCCATTCTCGGCAAGGGCGTGGCCAATGGCGGCATGCTGATCCCGCAAGCGGCCGTCAGCCGTGATCCCAAGGGCAACGCCACCGTGATGGTGGTCGGCGCCAAGAGCCTGGCCGAGCCACGTGTCGTGGTCGCCAGCCAGACGATCGGCGACAAGTGGCTGGTGACCTCGGGCCTGAAGCCGGGTGACCAGGTCATCGTCGAAGGCCTGCAGAAGGTGCGCCCCGGCGCGCCGGTCAAGGCCGCCGTCATCACCGCTCCTGCTACCTCTGCTCAACGCTAAGGCCGGTCCCCGATGCTTTCCCGTTTCTTCATCGACCGGCCGATCTTTGCCTGGGTCGTGGCCATCGTCATCATGCTGGCGGGGGCCCTGGCCATCCGCAGCCTGCCGATCGCCCAATATCCCAACATCGCCCTGCCCCAGGTCGCTGTGACCGCCGTCTATCCCGGCGCCTCGGCCAAGACCGTCGAGGACAGCGTCACCCAGGTCATCGAGCAGAAGATGAAGGGCCTCGACGGCCTGGATCACATGGCCTCGACCAGCGACAACTTGGGCCGGGCCACGACGACACTGACCTTCAAGGCCGGCACCGATATCGACATCGCCCAGGTGCAGGTCCAGAACAAGCTGCAGACCGCCACCGCCCTGCTGCCGCAGGAAGTGCAGCAGCAAGGCCTGACAGTGGCCAAGTCGGCCCGGAACTTCCTGCTGGTGGTCGGCATGTATTCGGAGGATCCCAAGACCACCGCCACCGACCTGGCCGACTACATCTCCAGCAACCTGCAGGACCCGCTGAGCCGCGTCGACGGCGTGGGCGACATCCAGATGTTCGGCTCGCAATACGCCATGCGCATCTGGTTGGATCCGACCAAGCTGGCCAGCTTCAGCCTGAACCCAGCCGACGTGCAGGCCGCCATCCGGGCCCAGAACGCCCAGGTCTCGGCTGGCCAGCTGGGCGGGGCGCCCAACCTGCCGGGCACGGCCCTGAACGCCACGATCACCGCCCAGTCGCGCCTGACCACCCCGGCCGAGTTCGAGAACATCATCGTCAGGAACAGCGCCGGCGGCGCCATCGTCCACCTGCGCGACGTGGCCCGCGTCGAGCTGGGCGCCGAGAGCTACGGCTTTGGCGCCAAGTACAACGGCAAGCCGGCCGCCGGCATCGCCATCAAGCTGGCGCCCGGCGCCAATGCGCTGGACACGGCCGACGCCGTCAAGAGGCGGGTCGAGGAGCTCTCCAAGACCTTCCCTGCCGGCTATCAGTACGTGGTCCCTTACGACTCCACCCCTTTCGTGAAGCTGTCGATCGAGGAGGTCATCAAGACCCTGATCGAGGCCATCATCCTGGTCTTCATCGTCATGTTCCTGTTCCTGCAGAACTGGCGCGCCACGCTGATCCCGACCATCGCCGTGCCCGTTGTGCTGCTGGGCACCTTCGGAATCCTGTCGATCTTCGGCTATTCCATCAACACTTTGACCATGTTCGGCCTGGTGCTTGCCATCGGCCTGCTGGTCGATGACGCCATCGTCGTGGTCGAGAACGTCGAGCGGGTGATGAGCGAGGAAGGCCTGTCGCCCGTCGAAGCCACGCGCAAGTCGATGGACGAGATCACCGGCGCCCTGGTCGGCATCGCCCTGGTGCTGGCCGCAGTGTTCGTGCCCATGGCCTTCTTCAGCGGCTCGCAGGGCGTGATCTATCGCCAGTTCTCGATCACCATCGTCTCGGCCATGGGCCTGTCGGTGCTGGTCGCCCTGGTGCTGACCCCGGCCCTCTGCGCCACCTTGCTGCAGCCGGCTCGCCAGGGCCATGGCGAGCCTTTGCGGACAGACCGTACGGGTCCGCTGGGCGGGGTCATGAATTTCTTCAACCGGTTCTTCAACTGGTTCAACCGCAGCTTCGACCATATGAGCCGCAACTATCAGGGCTCGGTGCGCGGCATCCTGGGCAAGAGCGCCCGCTGGATGCTGGCCTATGGCGTGGTCATACTGGTGATGGGCTTCCTGTTCATCCGCCTGCCCAGCGCCTTCCTGCCGGAAGAGGACCAGGGCACGATGTTCACCATCGTCCAACTGCCGCCGGGTGCCACCGAGGAACGCACCCAGCGGGTGCTGGACCAGGTGCGCGACCACTTCCTGGTCGACGAGAAGGACGCGGTGCAGGCGGTGTTCACCGTCGCCGGCTTCAGCTTCAGCGGCGCCGGCCAGAACGCCGGCCTGGCCTTCGTTCGGATGAAGGACTTCGACGAGCGCAAGGCCGCCCGGCTCAAGGCCCCGGCCGTCGCCGGCCGCGCCATGGGCAAGTTCATGCAGATTCGCGACGCCATGGTCTTCGCCATCGTGCCGCCGGCCGTGCCGGAACTGGGCACCTCCTCGGGCTTCGACTTCCAGCTGCAGGACATCGGCGGCGTCGGCCACGAGGCCCTGCTGGCGGCGCGCAACCAGGTGCTCGGCATGGCGGCAAAAGACCCGGCCCTGGCCGGCGTCCGCCCCAACGGCCAGGACGACACCCCGCAGCTGAAGATCGACATCGACCAGGCCAAGGCCGGGGCGATGGGCCTGACCACGGCCGACATCAACGCCGCGCTGAGCACCGCCTGGGGCGGGGCCTATGTGAACGACTTCATCGACCGGGGCCGGATCAAGAAGGTCTATGTCCAGGCCGACGCGCCCTATCGCATGCGGCCCGAGGACCTCAACAACTGGTACGTCCGCACCGGCAGCGGCGCGATGGCGCCGTTCAGCGCCTTCGCCACCACCCGCTGGGTCTACGGTTCGCCGCGCCTTGAGCGCTATAATGGCCTGTCGTCGATGAACATCCAGGGAGCCCCAGCCCCGGGCAAGAGCTCGGGCCAGGCCATGGACGCCATGGAAAAGATCGCCGCCCAGCTGCCCCCGGGCATCAGCTTCGAATGGACCGGCCTGTCGGCCCAAGAGCGCGAGTCGGGCAGCCAGGCGCCCGCCCTCTATGGCGTCTCGATCCTGGTGGTCTTCCTGCTGCTGGCGGCGCTTTATGAGAGCTGGTCGATCCCGCTGTCGGTGATCCTGGTCATTCCACTGGGCATCGTCGGCGCCCTGCTGGCCACCACCCTGCGCGGCCTGTCCAACGACATCTACTTCCAGGTGGGCCTGCTGACGACCATGGGCCTGGCGTCCAAGAACGCCATCCTGATCGTCGAGTTCGCCAAGGATCTGCACGAAAAGGGCATGGACCTGGTCGAGGCCACGGTGGAGGCCGTGCGCATCCGTCTGCGGCCGATCATCATGACCTCGCTGGCCTTCATCTTCGGCGTGTTGCCCTTGGCGATTTCGAACGGGGCTGGATCCGGCAGCCAGCACGCCATCGGCACTGGCGTGATCGGCGGCATGATCTCGGCCACCGTCCTGGCGATCTTCTTCGTCCCGTTGTTCTTCGTGATCGTCGAACGGATTTTCAAACCCAAGCCGCGCCATGTCGCCGAGACGCCTGTCACCCCGGCCGAGGGCCACTGAGATGAACTTGCGTAGCCTGACCCTGGCCCTGTTGGCCGCCTCGGCCCTCGGCGCCTGCACCCTGGCCCCCGCCACCGTGCGTCCGGCCCTGGCGGTCGACAACGCCTGGCCGGTCGCGGCCTCGAATACCGGCTCTAGGGTCACCGCCACCGACCTGGGCTGGCGCGAGGTGTTCGAAGACCCGCGCCTGCAAGGCGTCATCGAGATGGCCCTCAGCAACAACCGCGACCTGCGGGTGGCGGTGCTGAACATCGAGCAGGCCCGCGCCCAGTACCGCATTCAGCGCGCGGCGCTCATTCCGGGCATCGACGCCTCGGCGATGGGGACCCGAGGCCAGAGCTCATCGTCGCAAACGGCCAATATCCCCGGCGTGGCGGTCGGTCGCGACATCGAGAGCTACTCGGCCGGCGTCGGCGTCACGTCCTACGAACTGGACATTTTCGGCCGCGTGCGCAGCCTCAAAGACGCGGCGCTGCAGAGCTATCTGGCCACCCGCGAAAACAGCCGCGCGGTGCAGATCAGCCTGATCGCCCAGACGGCCGGCACGTGGCTGACCCTGGCCGCCGACCAGGACCTGCTGGCCCTGTCGCTAGAGACCCTGTCCACCCGCGACCAGTCCATGACCCTGATCCGCCGGCGCTTCGAGGCCGGCGCGATCTCGCTGCTGGAAGTGCGCGAGGCCGAGACCCTGGTCGAGAACGCCCGCTCCGACGTGGCGACCTATCTGGCCCAGGTCGAGCAGGACAGGAACGCCCTGCGGCTGGTGGTCGGCGCCGATGCGCTGAACGACCTGCTGCCGGCCGGCGGGCTGGTCACCGCCCAGATCCTGCCCGACCTGCCGGCTGGCCTGCCTTCGGACGTGCTGACCCGTCGCCCCGACGTGCTGGCCGCCGAGCACGGCCTGGCCGGCGCCAACGCCAATATCGGCGCGGCCCGCGCGGCCTTCTTCCCCAGCATCAGCCTGACCGGCCAGACCGGCGTGGCCAGCAACGATCTGGGCGGCCTGTTCGACAGCGGCAGCGGCGCCTGGAGCTTCACGCCGCGCATCAGCCTGCCGATCTTCAACGGCGGGGCCAATATGGCCAATCTCGACAGCGCCAAGGCCGGCCGCGACATCGCCATAGCCCAGTACGAACGGGCCGTGCAGACCGCGTTCCGCGAAGTCTCCGACGGCTTGGCCGTCCAGGCCACCATCCAGGACCGGGTCGGCTCGCAGGAGCGCCTGGTCGCCGCCGCCAACGACACGGTCCGCCTGTCGCGGGCCCGCTACGGCGCGGGGATCGACAGCTCGCTCAGCCTGCTCGACTCCGAGCGCACGCTCTATACGGCCCGGAAGGGCTTGATCAACACCCGCCTGGTGCGCGCCACCAACCTGGCCACCCTCTACAAGGCCCTCGGCGGCGGCGCCCCCGCCGCGCCGGGGACCTAGAGGATTTCCCGACCTGACTGCGTCAGGCCGTGAGCTCTAATCTTCTGTTTTGACGTATTTTTTTTCACGCGAACCGGAACCACTTCGCTCGAAAAATGCTCTAGACGGACCACGCGATCCCCCATGCGCCCCCTCCCCCAAGCGTGCCATTTTCCTTCTCCCCTTGCGGGAGAAGGACGCGATAGCAAGATCGCTGAATTGGGTATGCGGAGCGGGCCCTACCTTACCCGCTTCCATACCGAGATCGGGATCGTCCCGTCTGCCGCCGCCGGCACCTGGTAGCTCAGTTCCTCGCCCTTCAGCTCATATCGCCGCTTCTGCTCCGTGCCCTCCCAATTGGGATAGGACGCGCCCTCGATTCGGAAGGTCAGCACGTGGGCCGGCGCGTCGATCGTCACAGTCCCATAATGGGTGCTCGACCCCAGCACGGCGCTCTCGAACTCGGCCGCCGTGCCCTTGCGCTTGTCGGCCAAGGCGAACCTCGGCCGCTCCGCCTTGAAGATCTGCAGGCTGTAACGGCCTTGGTCATCGACAATCAGCCGGCCCTTGGGCGCCTCGCCATAGCCGTGGGTGCGCGCCCCGCCGGGATGCAGGTCGTCGGCGGCGACCAAGATCCAGGTCCCCCCCAGCGATGGCTCGGCCGCGTGCGCCGCCGAGACCGACAAGGCCGCTAACGTCAAACCGAAAGCCACGCCCCATGGCCGCGTCGTGGTCGTGCTCATGTCGATCTCCAGTGATAACTTGTTTGACAGGTTACTTGTGCACCTTCGACGACGCATCCTAACCTGTCAATTCGGTTACTGGACAGGAACGCATGATCGCGAAGGCGGAAATCCGCGACGGCTTCAAGTTTCGAGGCGGCCGCCTGGTGCTCGACCTGCCGGCGACGATGACCGGTCGCCTGGGCGCCGCGCCCCGCGACCTGCTGGCCACGCCCGCCGATCTCGATCGCTGGCTGGTCGCCGCCGGCTTGGCCGAGGTCTCGCCCAGCGCCACCGACGGCAACCTGGTCCAGGCCCGCGGCCTGCGCGAGGCGCTCTATCGCCTGGCCTTGGCCCGCGCCACGGGCGGCGACCTGCCGAGCCTCGACCGCGAGCTGATCAATGGCTTCGCCGCCCTGCCCGCCGCCCCGCCCTGGCTGGGCGAGGATGGCCGCGCTCGGTTGTTTGGCGATGCGCGCAGCCTGTTGGCCGGCCTGGCCCGTGACGGCGTCGACCTGCTGGGCGGCGAGCTCTCCGACCGCATCCGCCAGTGCGAAGGCCCGCCCTGCGCGGTGCTGTTCCTCGACACCTCCCGCAAGGGGGACAGGCGGTGGTGCTCGATGACCGCGTGCGGGAACAGGGCGAAGGCGGCAGGGTTTCGGAAGCGGGAACGGTCTCTCTAATTCCGCTCATCCCGGCGAAGGCCGGGATGTGGATTCACACTTGAAGTGCAACAGGGCGTAGACCTCGGCGGGTGTCTGGAAGCCCAGGCACTTTCGAGGCGTGTGGTTGTGGAGCCTGTT
>NZ_JAFCUB010000057.1:0-13484 GCF_049896325.1 Caulobacter sp. DWP3-1-3b2 | reverse complement strand
GCGTCATCCTCGACATCGATCCAGACGCCGTGCAGCCAGCCGTTGTTATAGGCCGCCAGACAGGCGACATAGATGCGGGGTTTCAGCTTTTCAGTGGCTTGTCCCATGATCTTCATCCTCAAAGCAGGGTTCAGCATGAACCCTTGCCCGTCGGCGAGACCGGGGGTGCAAGCGGAGGGGCGGCTTCGCGGGGACCCGGCTGCAGGACGGCCAAAGGCCGGCCGAAGCTGGGCGGAAGACGATCCGAAGCGCGCCGGGGGCGGAGCCCCAAGCCTTCCGAGCGACGCTGCCAGCAAAAAGTGCCAGCTTGCGCGCTGACCTCCAGGGAGAGGGTTGATGTGGCCCACCGAAAGCGAGACGACCTACTTCCTCAAAGATCGCACCACATTCATCCGCTACTATTTCGACGAGGCCGCCAAACCGTTCGTCGACATCCACGAGCGCATCAATGCAGGAACCTCACCGTTCGAGCTATACGGCGACCCGGAAGACGGTGGGCCCCTGTATCAAGCCGAATGGGAGGGCGCTGAGATCGCGATCGCGCTGATCGGCCAAACCTGCGTATCGCTGCTCGCCGACAGCCTGAAGCTCTATTTGAACACCTGGCGCCAGCGCGAATTTCGGTTCGCTTTCGACAAGCACGAAGACAAGCTGGCCGCGCGCGAAGGCTTTGTCGCCGCCTATCGCGCCGCCTTCTCCGAGATCTTCGGCCCGCGATGGAGCCAGTGCGCCGCCCGCTTCGACATCATCGACCAGGTCGTGTTGGCGCGTAATCGCAGCCAGCACGGCGACAGCCTGCTCTCCATGCGCGCTCGGCACGATCGCAAGACACTCGACAAGCACCCCTTGCCGTTTTTTGCCCGCCCCGCGGAGATCCAGGCCTGGGTTCCGCGCGACGATCTGTTTGGATCCTACTTGGCCCCGCCCTTGCGGATCTCCCGTGAAACGCTTTGGGCGGCCATTGGCGAGATCGAGGCTTGGGCCGAGTGGCTCGACGCCAATTTCGAGCACGCTTGGTCCTGGCCCACGCTCAGCGTGGAGGATGATCCAAAACCGACGGCGTAAATCGCATTCGATGGGATGAGTACGACATGCGCGACCCGGCCAGCTTGATCACGGCGCGGCTTCCTCGAAATCGACGGGCTTGGCAGCCCCTGACAGGCCGCGATCCGGCTTAACCCGTCTTGGACAACGGCGCCGGCGAAGACATCGCCGACTGCCAGGCGGCGATCAGCACACGATTGGCGACCGCTTCGCTGAGCGCGGCCAGACGCACCAGGGTCACCCCCTTGGATCCGCGTCGCCCGGGTTCGGGCTCGAGCGCGCTCGAGACTTCGGTCAACTGAGCCTGGTCCGGGGGAGACAGCTTGACCACGGCCCAGTCTGCCCGAGGCCAGCCGACCGTGGCGAAAACCTTGCCATGGACGGCCAGACGCACCGCGCCCATCACGGCCTTGGACTTCACCATGGCCAATCCGGCCCCGATCGCGGCAAAGGCTTCAGGGCTCATCGGCGCGTCTCCCAGGTCAACTTCGATCGCGGACGGACGAAATCATGAGTCGACGCCCTCCCAAACGCGGCCTGTCTCAGGGACCCGACACCAGACGCACCGCGCCGGCGATTGCTCAACAGAGGCCCTGGAACCAGGCGCGACTGGCGCCTTGCCTGTCCGCGCTTGATCGTCGGCGCTCTGCCCGCCTTGATCCGGCGCCGACCCCGGAACCGAGGCCAAAGGCCTGGCCAAGGCGTCCCAGACGCCGTCAGTCGGCACGCTTTCGGCCCCGCGCGAACCCGCGGTCAGTGGCCATGAACCGCGCCAGCATCGGGGCGATCAGCTTGACCGGCTCGGCGACCTTCCCCCCGGTCTCGGCGGCCAGGGCCTTGGCGTAGTCGGCCAAGTCGCGATGCACCGCGGCCGGAAGGTCGACCGTGATCTTGACCGGCAGGTCGTCTTCGAGCGGCCCCAGCTTCAGCTTGCTCATGGTCGCGTCTCCTCGTTGTAGGGTTCGAGCACCAGATCCCGCGACAGCAGAACGCGAAGCGGCGCGCCGGGCCGGATCGTCAGGGTCGGGGTCAAGTTCAGGCTCCGGCCCACGGCCTGCTGGCCGACATCGCTGACCGACTGACTGGCGCCGCGGCGGATCGCCCGTTCAAGGTCGCCGCCATCGCTGGATTGCCCAGCATCCGCGCCGATCGCCAGCACGGTGCTGAGCGCGGCGGCGGCGAGCACCGCCCGGCCATGGCGATCGACACCGTCTTGCAAGCCGGCCATGCCTTGGGCGTCGGCGGCCGGCAACTTGTCCAGGACGATCGAGCGTCCCGACGGCAGGATCAGGCGCGTCCAGATCACCGCCAGCCGGCTCTGCCCGGACTTGGTCGTGGTTTCGTAGTCACCGATCAGCCGCGCGCCGGCCGGTATCAGAAGATGATGACCACCCAGGCTGTCGAAGACGTCCTGGCTGACCTGGGCGATGGCCAGACCGCTGGCGTCCGATCGCAATCCGGTGACAAGGGCGGCCGCGATGATCGACCCGGCTTGCAGGAGGTAGGGCGAGGCTGGCGCCTGCAGCCGCTCGGGGCTGGTCGTTCGCGGATCGTCGGCATGCTCCGGGCCGACGGGCGCAACCAACGCCGCCGTCGACGACGGCGACGGCGTGGCGGCCGCGAACAAGGCGCTGGCCCGGGCGGCCTGACGCGCGGCGATGACCGGATTGGGCCGCGGCGCGGGACGGGCGCTAGAGGGCGACTGAGCCTCGAACGCGCTCGGCCGCGGCGCCGCCGGACCGCCACTGGCGCCGGCGCCGCCGGCCTCACGGGCGCGCTGGGCGCTGAGGATGGGGCGGCCAAGGTCGCCGGGCAACGGCGGTCCCAGGACCGGCGTGTCGCCGCGTTTGAGATAGTCCTTGGGCAGGCCCGTGACCTGTTCGGGGGGCGAGGCGACCTGCGTCACGACACGGCTGGGCGGCGCGCGATCGTGGTCGCGTAGCGACCAGGCCAAGGCCCCGGCCACACCGGCCGCCAGAACTGCCCCGGTAACCACCAGGGCCTTGCGCGACACCTGGGTCACCGACCGGGCCGACCCACGCAGCCGAAGGTCCTTGGCGATGGCCTGTTGCTCCTGTTCGATCGTCTCGCTCATCGTCCGATCTCCTGGGCTGCGGAAACTCGCTCAAGACGCACCCGACGCTCCCAGCGCTTAAGCCCCAGGCGCAGCTCGGCGCGGTCGAACAGGCGGTCGACCACCAGTCGCCGACCCTCGACCCGATAGTTGACCAGTTCGGAGCTCTTGCCGTCCGCGCCGACCAGGAACAGCGGCGGCAGATCGGCGAGCACGACGCCCTGTCCAAACTCGACATAGGTTCGCTCGCCATCGTCGAAGACCCCGGTGGGCCGCCAAGCCGCCGCACCCTTGATCCGATAGGCCCGATTGAGCGGCGCGGCGGCCATGGCCGCCGCCGTCGGGGCGCCGGCGCGCGATGCGGTCGCGTCGACCGCCGCAGCGGGCGCGGCGGCAGGCTTGTCTTGGGCGCCCGGCGCCGCCGCCGGGTAGCGCCACCACACCTGGGACAGGAAAGCACGCTCCGAGGCCCGCAGGTCGAGATGATAGGTGCGGCGGTTGGTGTTGATGATCAGGTTGGTCGACAGTCCCACCTGTACCGGTTTGACCAGGATGTGAACACGGCGCGCCGCGCCCTCCCCGCTTGTGGTGTCGCCGATAACCCAGCGCAGTGTGTCCCCCGCCGCGATAGGATTGGTGTCGACCAGGGCCTCTCCGGCTTCGAGGACCAGATCGGTGATCCGTCCTGGCGCGGCCACGATGTCGAAGACGCCGCGTTCGCCGTAAAGGAACTCGACGGCGTCCACGGTCTGGGGCGCGGGCGCGGTCCGCGCGGCTAAGGCCGATCCGCCCACGCCAGCGGTCAGGCTCGCGCCGAACGACGCGATCAAAAGCGGCCGGATCATGCGCCGTACTCCCGCGACCAGGCGATGGCCCGGACGAAAATGCCGAAGGGATTTTTGACGAAGGCGTCGGGCGAGGCCGGCGGCGCGATCACCAAGGTGAGGATGGCGCTCCAGCGCTGGGTGGAGACCAGTTGGCCATCGACATAGCGTCGCTCGATCCAGGCTAGCCGAAAGCTGTCGGGCGAGGCGCGCACGACATTGCTGATCTCGACCGAGACCTGGGCCTTGCCGACTTGCTCGAAGGGATTGGCGCCCCGGGCATAGTCGGACAGGGCCGCGGCCCCATCGGCGTCGGTGAAATCGTAGGCGCTGCGCCAGTTTTGCCCTAGCACCACCGGGTCAGCCGGCAGGGACCGGGTGTTCTCGACAAAGCGCGCCAGGGTCCAGGCGATGACCGGATCGGGCGGTCGATAACCGCGCACCGCCGGGCCGACCGCCTGGATTTGGCCCAACCGGTCGACCTCGACGACCCAGGGGACGAGCGCGCCGCGCGAGGCCTGCCAGATCATGCCGCCCGACTGGATGAGGTTGGCGGCCAGAAGGCCCAGGGCGATCAGCCGCCAATTGGCCGCCTGGACGCGGGCGCTGCCGATCCGCGCGTCCCAGGCCTGCCCGGCCTTCTGATAGGGGGTTTCAGGAACGGGGGTCGCGCCCAGGCGCGAGGGGCCCTTGAAGGGGTTCATCAGCTTTGCTCCGAGAGAGAGGGACTGGCGCCGCCGCTATGGTCGTCGCCGCTGGCCAGGCCGTGGGCGGCCAGGCTCGCGCCATGGGCCAGGGCTTGTTGGGACTTGAGGTCGCGGGCCCAGGACGGCGCCTCCGCGCTCTCGGAGGCCGGCGCGGAGCCGGCCGGCGGGGCGCCGGACCCCGACCCGCCACTGTCCGATCCCGAACCCGCAGCCGCCTTGGCCGCGGCGGCGCTGGGCGCGGCCGGGCCACCCTGGGGCGAGGGTCCGCCGCCGCTGGGTCCACCACTGGGGCCGGCAGCTCCGGCAGGCGGCGCGCCGCCCGGCGGCGGACGAGCGCTCCCGCCCGCCCCGGCGGCGGCGGAGGCCAGGCTCGCGCCGCCGCCGGCCGCCATCTGCACCGCGCCGGCTCCGACCATGGCCATGCCCGCGACGGTCAAGCCGGTGCCGATCGCCGCGCCCGCGCCAAGCTGCGGCGCGCCGGTGACCAGGCCCGAGGCGACGCTGGGACCGAAGATCGACAGGCCCAGCAGTGTCAGAGCCGCCAGGGCCATGGCCAGCACCTCTTCCAAGGTCGGCTGACCGACAGAGGCGTTGTTGAACTCGGCAAACAGCGTCGAGCCGATGCCGACGATCACCGCCAGCACCATGACCTTGACGCCCGAGGCGATGACCGCGCCCAGCACCCGCTCGGCCAGGAAGGCGGTGCGTCCAAAGAGCCCGAACGGCACGAGGACGAAACCGGCCAGGGTGGTCAGCTTGAACTCGATCAGGACGACAAGGATCTGCACGGCGATGACGAAGAAGGCGACGATCACCAGCAGGGCGACGGCCAGCAGGATGACGATCTGGACGATGTTTTCGAAAAAGCCGGGAAACCCGCCCAGGTCGCTGGCGGCCTGAAGGATCGGCTTGCAAGCGGTGATGCCCAGGGCGGCCAGCTTGCCGGGCCGCAGGAAGTCCTCGGTGGAAATCCCCGCGCCCGACGCCTTGAGGCCAAGGCCCGAGAAGCTCTTCAGGACGATCGCGCTGAGGGCATGAAAGTTGCCGATCAGGAAGGCGAAGAAGCCGACATAGAGGGTCTTCTTGACCAGCCGAGCGGTGACGTCGTCTTGAGCCCAGGCCCAAAACAGCGCCGCCAGGGTCATGTCGATGGCCACCAGGGTCGTGGAGAGGAACGCCACCTCCCCGCCCAGCAGACCAAAGCCGCTGTCGATATGCTGGGTGTAGACGTCCAGCATCCGATCGATGACGCCGGTATCGCTCATGACGCCGTCCGCCCGAAGAAGCGCTCACGCGCCGCGGCCCAGGCCGCGCGGCAGGCCAGGTCGCCCTGCGGCGCCGTCCGGCATCGCGCCAGCTCGCGCTCGGGTCCGGCGCCCAACGCGCCCGTCGCGCCGGCGGGCCGACCCGCGTCGGAGGGTGGAGCCTGGGACGCCCTGCCCGCCAAGACAGCGGCCCCCAGCAAGATGATCAGTGAAGTCCCCCAGACAAGGGACCGGGTCATGGCTGGGGCGCGGCTCCCATGAACTTGGCAAAGCGGGCCTTGGCGTCGGCGCGGGCGGCGGCCCGGTCGGCCGCATCCAGCGCCTCGGCGCGGCCATTGGCGACGACGACGGCGGTCAAGGCGGATAGCTGTTGGGCTTGGAGGGCCAGGAGCTGGTTACCGGCCTGTGCGGCCTGCAGCGCACCGCCCGCGCCCTGGCTCGCCGAGACCAGGTTCCGCATCTCGACGCGAGTGGTCTCCAGGCCCTCGACGACGCCGGCCTGAACCTTCAAGGCGTCCTCGAAGCTAGCCACCGAGGTCGCCCAACGGGTTTCGGCCCGCAGGGTCAGGTCGGCGTCGCTGGCGGTCAGGTCGGCCAGGCCATAGCGCCGATGGAAGGCGTCCTGGATATCGCGAACATTATAGGCCAGCGCGCGGGCCTCGCCGAGCAGGGCCTGGGTGGCGGCGACCTGCTCCTGCAGCGCCGACAGCGACGAATAGGGCAAGCTGGCGAGGTTCCGCGCCTGGCCGATCAGCATCTGGGCCTGGTTCTGCAGGCTGGTGATCTGGTTGTTGACCTGCTGCAAGGCGCGGGCGGCCTGCAGGACGTTTTGCGCATAGTTGCTGAGGTCATATACGGCGACCTGGGCCTGGGCCGTCGGGGTCAGGCTGGTCGTGGTGGCGATCATGGCCGCGCCGCACAGCAGCGCCGCCAACCGGCGTCGGGGGAAGGTCATTCGGAACGCTCCGGAAGGGTGATGTCAGCGAGGAGATCGGCGGCCCACGGCAGGCGGCGATGGCGCAGCCAGGCGGCGGCGAAGCCGTCCGGACCGTGGGCGGCCAGGACCTGGGCGATGTCGGCTTGGTCGGTCTTCGAGGACGCGGCGCAAAAGGCGCGGGCGATGGGCCCCAGACCCAGGTCGAAGAGCCGTTCGCCAGCCCTGGACTGGACGTAGTAGTCGCGCTTGGGCGTGGCCTCGGCGACGATGTCGATCTGCCGGTCGTTGAACCCGAACCGGCGGTAGGCCGCAGCGCCCTGCGGGTCGCGCGCCCATCCGTTCGGCAGGAAGATCCGCGTCAGGCACAACTCGGCGATCGCCGAGGCGAGGGGGCTCTTCTCGATCTGCGACAGCGAAAGAGTCGTGAGGACGACGGATCCGTTCTTCTTGCGGATCAAGGCCAGCCAGGCCTCCAGCTGCGGCCCGAACGTCGGGTCCACCAGGGCAAGCCAGGCTTCGTCCACCAGAACCAGCGTCGGCCGACCGTCGAGGTCGCGCGCAAGACGGTGGAAGAGATAGGCCAGCACGGCTGGGGCGGCGAGCGTGCCCAGCAGGCCTTCGGTCTCGAAGGCCTGGACCGCGGCTGCGGCCAACGCTTCATGATCGGCGTCAAGCAACCGTCCCCAAGGCCCCGCCAGGGTGTAGGGCGCCAAGGCGTTCTTCAGGTCCAGGGTCGGCAACAGCGCCGCCAAGCCGGTCAGAGTCCGTTCTTCGCGAGGCGCGGAGGCCAGGCTCGCCAGGGCCGACCAGATGTGATCGCGCACGGTCGGGGTCATGACGACGCCCTGTCCCGAAATCAAGGCGGCGATCCAGTCCATGGCCCATACGCGCTCGGCGGGGTCGTCGACGCCCGCCAGGGGCTGCAAGGCCACGGCGGGTCGCTCGGCGTCGAGCAGCACCCCGCCCAAATCATGGAAGACGCCGCCCATACCGAGGGCTGCGGCGCGAATTGAGCCGCCGAAATCAAAGGCGACGATGCGCGCGCCGGCGTAGCGTCGAAACTGCAAGGCCAACATCGCCAGGAGCACGCTCTTGCCGGCGCCGGTGGGACCCACGACCAGGGTGTGGCCGACATCGCCCACGTGCAGCGAGAGCCGAAACGGCGTCGCCCCCTCAGTCTTGGCCATCAGGAGCGGCGGGCCGCCCAGGTGGGTGTTGGTCTGCGGCCCGGCCCACACCGCCGACAGCGGCGCGATGTGGGCCAGGTTCAGCGTCGATAGCGGCGGCTGGCGGACATTGGCGTAGGTCTGGCCGGGCAAGGTCCCAAGCCAGGCTTCGACCGCGTTGATGCGCTCCTTGATGATCGTGAAGTCGCGACCGGCGATGACCTTCTCGGCCAGGGCTAACTTGGCGTCTGCGCGGTCGGGGTTGTCGTCCCAGACCACCAGACTGGCGGTGACCAGGGCGTAGGCCACCGCGTCGGCGCCCAGATCCTGCAGGGCCTGGTCGGCCTCGCCAGCCTTGTTGCTGGCGTCATTGTCGACCAGGGCCGAGGGCTGCTGGGTGAGGGCCTCCTGCAGCAAAGCCCCGATCGACTTGCGCTTGGCGAACCACTGACGGCGGATCTTGCCGATCATCCGGTTGGCGTCGGCCTTGTCCAGGCACAGGGCCCGGGTCGACCAGCGATAGGCGAAGGCCAAGCGATTGAGCTCGTCCAGAACGCCCGGCAGGGTCTGGCTTGGAAAGCCGACAATGGTCAGGGTGCGCAGGTGGGCGCCGCCCAGCCGCGGCTCCAGGCCGCCGGTCAGCGGCTGCGTCGCCAGCAATGCGTCTAGCTGCATCGGGGTCTCGGGGACGCGCACGCCTTGGCGCCGGGTCGTCACCGCGCCGTGCAGGAAGCTCAAGGTCGCCGCGTCGTCGAGCCAATCGGCCTCGCGCGTCAGGCCTTGAACCAGGGCCAGCAAGCGGTTGGAACGATCGAGAAAGCCGGCGACCTGGCCGCGCCAGTCGATCTGGCCGTGCGCGCGGCCTTCGACGAAGAGGTTCTCCAGACGCCCGGCGCGCTCGGCCGGCGGCAGGAACACTAGCGTCAGGAAGTAGCGGCTCTCGAAATGAGCCCCCTCCTCCAGGAAGGCTTGGCGCCGCTCGATATCGACCAAGGCCGAGACCGGATCTGGAAAGACGCTGTCGGGATAGGCCATGGCCGGATCGCGGCGGGCCTCGATGAAGATCGCCCAGCCCGAGCCGAGCCGTCGCAAGGCGTTGTTGAGGCGCGCGGCGACCGCGGCGACTTCGGCGTCACCGATCGATTCCAGGTCAGGTCCGCGAAAGCCCGCAGTGCGCTGGAAGGATCCGTCCTTGTTGAGGATCACGCCGGGCGCGATCAAGGCGGCCCAAGGCAGATAGTCGCATAGCAGCTTGGGACGGCGGGCATATTCGCGAAGGTCCAGCATCGGCTAGACCTCCAGCCGCGCGGGAAGCCGTACGTGGCGGCGTCCGACATCGAAAATCAGCGGGTCATGGCGCGCGGCCCAGACCGACAGACCGTGGCCGACGAGCCAGACGACCAGGCCCACCAGCCAAAGCCGAAGGCCCAGGCCCAGGGCCGCGGCGAGGGTGCCGTTGACCAGGGCGATCGCGCGGGGCGCGCCGGCCAGGAGCATCGGCTGCGTCAGGGCCCGATGAACAGGCGCGGCGAAGCCGGTCGCGCGATCGCCCGCCATCAGACCAGCGCTCCGCCGCCGAACGAGAAGAACGACAGGAAGAAGCTTGAGGCGGCGAACGCGATCGACAGGCCAAAGACGATCTGGATCATCTTGCGCGAGCCGCCGGAGGTGTCGCCGAACGCCAGGGTCAGACCGGTGACGATGATGATGATCACCGCGATGATCTTGGCCACCGGGCCTTCGATCGACTCCAGGATCCGCTGCAGCGGTTCTTCCCAGGGCATGGACGAGCCGGCGGCCTGGACCGGACTGGTGGCCATGATCGCCATGCCCCAGAGACCGGCGATCATCGACCGGAGGCTCAGGGACGAGAGCCGAAAGCGCGGCGGCGGAGGAGACAAGGATCCAGGCGAGACGAGGCTACGAGACATCGGCATTCTCCTTGAAGGTCAGGGCGGGGGTGAGCTGGTAGGCGCCGTCGGGGCCAAGGCCCTCCAAGCGAGCCAGATCGACCAGGCGGCGCAGGCGGCCGCGGCCGGCGATGACGGCCACAAGGTCGATGGTTTCGGCGATCAGGCCGCGCGGCACGGTGACCACGGCTTCCTGGATCAGTTGCTCCAGGCGCAGCAGGGCGCCGAGCGAAGAGCCCGCATGCAGGGTGGCCACGCCCCCTGGATGGCCCGTGCCCCAGGCCTTGATCAGGTCCAGGGCCTCGGCCCCGCGAACCTCGCCGATGATGATCCGATCGGGCCGCAGTCGCAGCGAGGAGCGGACGAGGTCGGCCAGACTCGCCACGCCTTCCTTGGTGCGCAGGGCCACCAGGTTGCGGGCCGGGCATTGCAGCTCGCGCACGTCCTCGATCAGGACCACGCGCTCATCCAGGGCGGCCACCTCGGCCAGCAGGGCGTTGACCAGGGTGGTCTTGCCGCTGGAGGTCGGACCAACGACCAGGATGTTGCGGCGCTCGCGGACCGCGTCGGCGAGCACCCTTGCCTGCCCGTCGCTCATCACGCCGTGCTCGACATAGTCGTCGAGCGGAAAGACCACGCTGGCGGGCTTGCGCAGGGAGAAGGTCGGGCCCGAGACCAGCGGCGGCAGAAGACCCTCGAAGCGCTCGCCGCCGCCGGGCAATTCCGCGGCCAGGCGCGGCCGACCGGCATGGACCTCCACCCCGACATGGTGGGCGACCAGGCGGATGATCCGCTCTCCGTCGGCGGGGCTCAGCGACAGGTCGGCGGGGCGAAGGCCGACATCGAAGCGGTCGATCCACACCGCGCCGTCGGGATTGAGCATGACCTCGGCGACGCCGGGGTCCTCCAGCCGCGCCAGCAGCACGGGGCCCAAGGCCGTGCGCAGCATGCGATGGCTACGCGACATCTCCAGATCAGGCTTGGAAGGCTCCACGGCGTATCCCCGTTGTTGACGGGGACGAGTAAGAAGACCGCGAGCAGGCTGGCCTCAACAGCCAAATCGTCTGGTCAATCGGGGAGAAAGAAAGAGAACCTGACGGCAGGTTTGCCCGGGCCCGAGGGCGGATCGCACGACCATGGCCCCCTCGCGGAGCTAGTTTTGCGCTGCAAACCCGATGACTACCACACGGCCCATCACATGGGCTGAGCCGCCCGCCTGGCAGGGTTGAACCGCGCCAAAACCAGGATGCTTAACCCTGCACGGACAAGCGGCGCCGACGCAGGCGGGCCGATGCCTAGTGGCCGCCCTCGACCCAATGCACGCCGGCCGCGAGGAACGCCTCGGCGAGCGCGGCCTCGATCTCCAGCGACTCCCACTGGCGCATGGGATTGAGATGGGCGGCGAGATCGGGCAGGAGCCGAACGCCAAACCGTCGCGCGGCGCTGCTGGCCTTGTAGCCGGCCTTGTGCTGATCAAAGCGCAGGTCGGGATCGCGAGAGGTCTGGCCGACATAGAGGCCCCAGGGGTCGCTGCGTCGGGGATCATGCAGCAGCACCACATAGACGGAGTGCTTGGCGCCGCGCGCGCGATGGGTCGTTGCCGAGAACCCGCGCGCCACGCGGCCGGCCTTAACGATCCAATCTGGCCCCGAGCCTAACATAGCGCCAAGGCTATGGCCGCCCTCGCCCTGGCGCTAGCCCTCTGGCCGCCGGCGGTGTGTAGCCGCCAAATGCCCGAACTATGCGAAAGGCCCTCCTGGCCGATGCGAGGCGTGGCGGATGAGCGATCTGGCTCGTGCCGCTGGCGCAAAAAACCGCCAGCCGCTTTAGCGTAAGCCAACACGGCAGCAGGTCCAGGAGGTCACAGGCTTTGTCGCGCCATAACCGGACTCTCGACCCGCTCCAAGATCACGACACTCGCTCCAAAGAAAACACAGCGAGATCAAGTGGTCTGCTCGGTCGTTTGCGCGCGCCACTCTCACAAGCTGCTTGAAACACTCCGTTGGTGCGCTGGCGATGCGCGAAGCATCGAAAGTGGACTGTCGAGTCGATAGACAATGCCTTCGGGGTCATATCGCACGGTGACTTCGCCATGGAGCTGCTTGGCTAGGGCGCCCAGCAGTCGCGTGCCGAAACCTCGTCGAGTGGGCGCGATGACGGGCGGGCCGCCCGATTCAGTCCACGTCAGGCTGAACAGCTGGCTCAATTCATCGGCCATCGAGATGATCTCGACGCACCCCTTCGCATTGGACAGGGCGCCGTACTTAACCGCGTTGGTGCATAGCTCGTTCAGCGACAGGGTGAGAGGCAGAACCGCCTCGGGGCCGATCTCGATCGCCGCGAAAGGGACGACGAAGCGCGGCATGACATCGCTCTCAAACGGCTCGACGGCGGCCGCGACCAGTTCGGTCAATATCGCGCCAGCCTCGTTGGCCTTGAGCAAGAGGTCCTGGGCTCGCCCCAACGCCGCCAGGCGGCTGGAGATCGCCGCGTTTGCCTCCTCCAAGGTCGCGGCCGATCGCAGGCTTTGAGAGGTGATCGCCAATACCGTCGCCAGCATGTTCTTCATGCGGTGATGCGTCTCGTCCAACAGCAAGCGCTGCAGGCGCTTGGCGCCCTCCTGCTCTGTGGCGTCGATCCCCGCCTCTTTCAGCAGGCGCGCCGCATCGTGCCTGGCGATCTGAAGAAGATCCCGCAGGTCGGAATTCTCGGTCTCAAGCACGTCTCGCGTCGGTGAACCGGTGACTTCGCGGACGGCGACGATGACCACCTGGCCCTCGGCGGAAAGATAGGGGCTGAGACTGATCTCCGACCGAAACTCGCTGCCGTCCTTGCGCCGCGCCGCCAAGCTCAGGCCCGCGCCCATCATCCGCGGGGTCGGGTCGTTCATGAAGCGGGCCATGTGACCCGCGTGGCTGCTGCGATAGCGCTCGGGTAGGAGGAGGTCTGGCGACTGGCCGAGAAGCTCGCCGGGGGAATACCCCAACATGGCTTCTACGCGCCGGTTGGCGAAGTTGATCCGGCCGGCGGCGTCGACGAGGATAACGGCGTCCGGGTTGGCTTCCGAGAACTCACGATAACTGTTTTCAGTCATGCCTCGCGCCAGTCGCGACAGAGCCCGTGCGCTGGCAGCTCCGAAGTGGAGTTCTTGGGAGAGATCGCCATGGGCGCCCTTCGCAGAAGGCTGGAGGCTCGCAAGGCGAAAGCCATTCCCAGGTCGCACGCGTCGGGAGCACGGCCCCTCGATCCCCGACCATAGCCTATAGCGGACCCGGGCGTGATGTGTTGTTGCGTCCCCGCTCACGGCACTTGACTGACATTCGACGGACCAAAAGGGCCGTCATGTATTCATCGATCAGATTCAGCAGGTTCAGTTCGGTCGCGAGTTTGCCGCGACCGAGGACAAAGGCGTCCTTCTCGCACCGTCGCAGTCGAGGTTGCGCCACGAGCAGACATTGGGATCGCTCCATGAACCGGACCTAGACACACTGCGAAGGTCCGGATGCGGCCCTCGCGCCTCCTTCCGCTTCCGACCCCGGTCGGACGACCAGCAGGTC
>NZ_JAFCUB010000056.1:0-13521 GCF_049896325.1 Caulobacter sp. DWP3-1-3b2 | reverse complement strand
CAACAGGCTCCACAACCACACGCCTCGAAAGTGCCTGGGCTTCCAGACACCCGCCGAGGTCTACGCCCTGTTGCACTTCAAGTGTGAATCCACATCCCGGCATTCGCCGGGATGAGCGGATAAATAAGCTACCGCTTCTTTTTCTTCGCCGACTTCTTCGCCGTCGCCTTGCCCTTCGCCGAGCTCTTGCCCTTGCCGGCCACGGCCTTGCCCTTCGCCCCCTTTTTGCCCTTGACCGCGCTGGCCTTGTCCTTGCCGCCCTTCTTGGCGACGGCGGCGCACCTGGCCTTGGCGGCTTTGAGGGCCTTGCCCTTCTTGCCCCGGATCGAGCAGGACGCCGCCCGTTCCGGCGCTGCGGCGCGCGGGGCGGCCGAGACCGGGCGGGGCCAGATGACCGGGCCTCGGCCCTGGGCCACATAGCCCGCCGGCAGGGTGGCCTGGGCGACACGGCGAGCGGTGACGGGGAGTTCGACGCCGTTCTCGTTCAGCTTGCCCGCCCAGCCTCCGTCGCCGCGTGATCTCAGGTCCAGGGTCGTCAGCTGTCCAGGACGCGGCGAAAATCGGGTGAGGAAGTCGCCGGTCGAGCGGTCGACGAAATCGATCAGGCCCGTTGAGCCGACGGCCCCGACCCGGCGGACGTCGCGCCAGGCGCCTTCCAGCGCGCCATAGCCGCCAACCGCATCGACGATCTGCAGGTCGTAGAGCGTGGTCCCGTCCGGGCCGGTAATGGTCCAGCCGCCGTCGAGCGGACCCTGAAGGCCCTGGGCGGCGACGATCGAGCCCTTGATCCGCAGGTCATAGGCCTCGGCCATCGGCACGTAGTTGCCCTGGGGCACGGCATGTCCGGGGATTTCGTCGACCGGCGGTTCCGGCAGCGGGATCGGCAGGACGGTGGGCTTGTGCGGCGGCAGGGGCGCCTGGGCGGCGGGCTCCTCCTCGTCGGTGGTCTGGGGACCGCTCCGGGCGATCAAATCGGCCAGGGGATCGACGGCCTGGTCGGCCGAGGTCGCGGTGTCGGGGGCCGGCGGCGCGGCGACGACCGGAACGGCGCGGTCCTGGGGGAGCGCGACCGAAGCGGCTGGGGGCGCGGTCGCGACCGGCGCCTCCTGGGCGAGGACCGGAGCGGCGGCGAAGACCAGGAGGGAGATCAGGAGCGCGCGCATCAGGCTTCGATCTCTAGGCCGCCGAACGTTCGGTGATGGCGGCGGCCACCGCCACCAGCCGGCGGGCCTGAGCCAGGTGCAGCAGTTCGACCATCTTGCCCTCGACCCGCAGCGCGCCCTTGCCGGCGTTCTCCGGCGCGGCGAAGGCGGCGATCACCACCTGGCTCCAGGCGATCTCGCCCTCCGTGGGGGAAAAGGCGCGGTTACAGATTTCCAGATGCTTGGGATGGATCAGGGTCTTGCCGTCGAAGCCGAAATCCACGGCCTGGCCGCAGACGGCGTCCAGCGCCTCCAGGTCATCGATGTCGTTGTGCACGCCGTCCAGGATGGTCAGGCCGTGGGCCCGGGCGGCGGCGACCGACAGCGACAGGATCGGCAGAAAGGCCTCGCGGCCGGGCGTCTGGCGGGCCCGCATCTCCTTGGCCAGGTCGTTGACCCCCATCACCCAGCCGGTCAGGCGGGTGGTTCTGGAGGCGGCGGCGATCTCCCACAGGTGGAAGGCGGCCTTGCCCGTCTCAATCATGGTCCAAAGCTTGGTGTGGATCGGGGCGGCGTGCAGGGCGGCCTGGTAGGCGTGGACGTCGGCGGCGTCATTGACTTTCGGAACAAGAATCGCGTCCGGGCCGGCCTCGGCGGCGGCCTTCAGGTCGGCCGCGCCCCACGGGGTGTCGAGGCCGTTGGTGCGGATGATGATCTCGCGCGGGCCGAAACCGCCGGCCTTGACCGCCGCCACGGCGGCCTCGCGGGCGGCGTCCTTCATGTCCGGCGACACGGCGTCCTCGAGGTCGAGGATGATCACGTCGGCGTCCAGGGTGCGGGCCTTGTCCACCGCCTTGGCGTTGGAGGCCGGCATGTAGAGGGCGCTGCGGCGCGGCCGGGCGATGTCGGACATGAGGCTCCCGCTCGAATTCCTGGTCTTGCCCGTCCTCTTAAGCATCAAGTGGCCGGCGCCGGAAGACGTCACGCGTGCTGATGGTAGAACCGTGTCCAGATTCGCCAGAACGGGGTTAAGCTGACGCCATGACCACGCGCTATGACGACACCGCCAAGAATGTCCTGGGCCAGGAGCTGAAGCCTTGCTCGCTCGACCCGGTGACCGGCTTCTACCGCAATGGCTGTTGCGAAACCGGGCCGCACGACCTGGGCCTGCACACCGTTTGCGCGGTGATGACCGACGAATTCCTGGCCTTTTCCAAGGCCGCCGGCAACGACCTGTCGACCCCGCGCCCGGACTACGCCTTCCAGGGTCTGGTGGCCGGCGACCGCTGGTGCCTGTGCGCCGGCCGCTGGAAGGAAGCGCTGGACGCCGGCGTCGCCCCGCCGGTGGTGCTGGAAGCCAGCCACGAGGAGATGCTGGCGGTGGTTCCGCTGGGCGTGCTGAAGGACAACGCGGCGGTGTAAGAACGGGGACATGCACTTGTGCGTGTCCCCAGTCGAGGATCAAACCAGCGGCTTCAGCTCTCCCAGCATGGTCGGGACCAGTTCCGACACCGTCGGGTGGATGTGCACCGCGCGCTGGATCACCGTGTAGGGGGCCTTGGCGTACATCAGGTCGAGCATCCCGTGGATCACCTCGTCGCCGTTCAGGCCGAGGATCGCCGCGCCGAGGATCAGCTGGGTCTCGGCGTCGACCACCACCTTCATGAAGCCCAGGGTCTCGCCCTTTTCGACGGCTCGGCCGACGCGGGTCATCGGACGCTGGCCGACCAGGGCCGGTCGGCCGGTGGCGCGAACCTCGGCCTCGGTCATGCCCACGCGGCCCAGGGGCGGGTCGGTGTAGAGGGCGTAGCAGGGGATGCGGTCGCTCACGCGGCGTGGATCGCCCTCTAGCAAATTGGCGGCGATGATTTCGAAGTCGTTATAGGCGGTGTGGGTGAAGGCGCCCTTGCCGTTGCAGTCGCCCGTCGCCCAGACGCCGGGGACATTGGTGCGCAGTTGGTCATCGACGACCACATAGCCGCGCTTGTCGAGATCGATCCCGGCCTTGTCCAGGCCCAGGTCGTCGGTATTGGGCTTGCGCCCGATGGCCAGCAGCACGTGCGAGCCGACCACCTGCGGCGCGCCGGCCTCGCAGGTGACATGGACGCAGACGCCCTCGTCGCCCCCTTCTGTCTTATTGGGCGCGAAGCTGATGCATTCGGAATTGAGCCGGACGCTGATCCCCTCGCCTTCCAGGATCTCGCGTACGGCGTCGGAAATCTCCGGGTCTTCGCGGCCGATCAGGCGCGGACCCATCTCGACCACCGTCACCTCGGCGCCGAACCGCCGGTACATCTGGGCGAACTCCAGCCCGATATAGCTGCCGCCGATGATCACCAGGTGGCGTGGGAGGGTGTCGAGCGCCATCATCCCGACATTGGTCAGGTAAGAAATCTGGTCCAGGCCTGGCATGTCCGGCGCATTGGCGCGGCCGCCGACATTCAGGAAGATCTTCGGGGCGGTCAGCAACTCGTCGCCGACCCGCACCGTGTCAGCCGACTCGAAGCGGGCGTGGCCTTCGATCAGAGTGCAGCCCTTCATCCCCTCGATCCAGGTTCGCAGATTGCCGCGGGCGGTGAGGGTCACGGCCTGGGCGCGGTTGTGCACCCGCCGCATGTCGACGCCGACCGGACCGCCCAAGGTCACGCCGAAGTCGGCGGCGCGGCGGGCCAGGTGGGCGGCATAGGCGCTGGCCACCAGGGTCTTGGTCGGCATGCAGCCGGTGTTAACGCAGGTGCCTCCCAGGTCTTTGCGCTCGACCAGGGCGACGGTCTGGCCGGCCTTGGTCAGGCGCTCGGCCAGTGGAGGCCCCGCCTGGCCGGCGCCGATGATGATGGCGTCGAAACTCTGGGTCGCCATGCCTAGAGGGCCGAGACGATCAGGGCCGCGCCGCCGACGGCGATGACGTCTTCCAGCAGACCGGCTGGCAGGTCCTTGCCGAACGCCTTGGCCAGGCGTCCGCGCGCGTCCGCGCCAG
The DNA here is from genome assembly GCF_049896325.1 of Caulobacter sp. DWP3-1-3b2. Taxonomy (NCBI): domain Bacteria; kingdom Pseudomonadati; phylum Pseudomonadota; class Alphaproteobacteria; order Caulobacterales; family Caulobacteraceae; genus Caulobacter; species Caulobacter sp. DWP3-1-3b2. The sequence goes on along the minus strand of NZ_JAFCUB010000056.1, from coordinate 9,402 downwards.
CCAGCGTGCCGATCACCGCGCCGACCGCGCCGGCGATGGCCCCGCCGATCCAGCCGCCCGACGACAGGCAGACCGCCGCGCCGCAAAAGGCGCCGCTGACGATGCGGGTGATGAACTGCGGCGGAACCTTGCGGCTGGGCGTCTTGGGCAGCTGGTCGCCGACCAACTCCAGCACCGCCAGGGCGGTGAAGATCCAGGTGGCGATTGTCCCGCCCAGCCAGGCCAGGGGCGTGCCCTGCAGGTCGATCAGTCCGAGGTGAGCGCCCCAGGCGACGGCGGCCGGAGCGGTCATGGCGCGCAGGCCGGCGATCACGCCAATCAGCAGGGCGAAGACATAGAGGATCATGCGAAGGCTCCTGTTTCGGCGAGCGTCGGCTTGATTTGGCGCTGGGTCGAGCAAAACCGCAAGCGGGCCTTGGGCCTAGAACGTTTCGCGCTTCCGGACGCCGCGCGTCTTCAGGCCAGCGGGTACTCCGCCTCCAGCCGATAGGCCGAGCCCTGGCTGGTGCGCCAACTGGAATAGAGGCCGAAACGGTCGATACGGAACGGCGGCGAGCGCAGCAGGCTGTTGGCCTGGATCCAGGCGGCGACCTCGGGGACGGGCGGACGCTTCAGATAGGCCAGGGTGACGTGCGGCGTGTAGAGCCGGGCCTCTGGCTTCAGCCCCGCCCGGCGCGCGGCGGCCTCATTGGCCTTGGCCAGCCGACGCAGGTCGGGGCTCTCGGCGACCCCCGCCCAGACGGCATGGATCTCCGCGCCTTCGCCAAAGTGGCCAACGCTGTCGAGGGACAGATCGAGGGCCGGGGCCACGACGCCCTGCAGTTCCTCGTCAAGGTCGGCGGCCTGGGTTTCCTGCACGTCGCCCATGAACTTCAGCGTGATGTGGAACGCCTCGCGCGGTCGCCAGCGCGCGCCCTCGATCCCGTGCCGCCGGGGCAGCAGGTGATCGCCGACCTCGGCGGGGATGGCGACAGCGGTGAAGAGGCGGATCATGGGACCGTCTTACCCGGTCCTCCCCCTGTGGGGGAGGGGTCGTCGAAGCCGACGGTGGGGGGCGTGATCGGCAAGCGACCACAACCCGGATCGAAAGCCCTAAAACGCCCCCCACCGATCGCTGCGCGATCGCCTCCCACAGGGGAAGGACCAGAGCCTACGGACAGGGATTCGGCTGCAGCGCATGCAAGGCGTTGACCGCCTTCTCCATCTCATCGGTCCAGCTCAGATCAAATGCGCCGATATTGGTCTTCAGCTGGTCCATCGAGGTGGCGCCGATGATGGTGGCGGTGACGAATTGGCGGGTGTCGCAGAACTTCAGGGCCAGCACCGCCGGGTCGACGCCGAACCGGGCGGCTAGCTCGACATAGCCGCGGATCGCCTCCTCGGCGCCGGGGCCTTCATAGCGCTGCAGGCGATTGTAGAGCGCCTTGCGCGAACCCTCGGGCAGGCCGCCGTTCAGGTACTTGCCGGTCAGGGCGCCCTGGGCCAGGGGCGAATAGGCCAGCAGGCCGACCTGCTCGCGCATGGCGATCTCGGCCAGGCCGTATTCGAAGGTGCGGTTGGCCAGGTGATAGGCGTTCTGGATCGAGGCGACGCGCGGCAGACCCCTACCTTCCGCCTCGGCCAGAAAGCGCATCACGCCCCACGGAAACTCGTTGGAGACGCCGATCGACCGGATCGTGCCCTTCTTCACGTGGGCGCCCAGCGCCTCGAGGATGTCGCCGAACGCCTCGTAGTCCTGCTCATAGTCCTTGAAGGTTTGGCCGCCGAACACCCGCACCGGACGGTCGGGCCAGTGCAGTTGGTAGAGGTCGAGATAGTCGGTGTTCAGCCGCTTGAGCGATCCCTCGACCGCCTCGTCGATCTGGGCGCGGGTCTGGCGGGTGGAGCCGCCATCTTTTCGCATCCAGCTCAGCCCGCCAAAGGCGCTGCCGCGACCGGCGACCTTGGAGGCCAGCACGATCTCCTGGCGCTTTCCCGTCTTGGCCAGCCACGAGCCGATATGGCGCTCGGTATTGCCCTGAGTCTCGGGGGTGGGCGGGCTGGAATACATCTCGGCGGTGTCCCAGAAGGTCACGCCCTGGCTCAGGGCGTAGTCCATCTGGTCGTGGGCTTCCGCCTCCGGGTTCTGCGACCCCCAGGTCATGGTGCCCAGGCAGCAGCGCGAGACCTGGATGCCGGTCCGGCCGAGTTCCACGTAATCCATGTCGCCTCTCTGGAAAGGGTCTAGAGAATCTTTCTAGGGATCGCCAAGCGCCACGGGAAGCGCAACATCTTGCATGATCCTGGCTTCGCCCCGATATTCAGGGTGCGTCCACAACGGACGTGGCAATTTTCGAAGGGTTTTCCCGCGATGAACGACTTCAACCGCGATTATGCGCGACCGCTTCCCGGAGCCGGCGCCGACATGTCGGTTGACGCCGGCCTGCGCAGTTTCATGCTCGGCGTCTACAACAAGGTGGGCCTGGGTCTCCTGCTGTCGGCCGCCCTGGCCTATCTGACCAGCTCGTACCCGCCGGTCCGCGACCTGATGTTCCAGGTCACCAACAACCGCGTCGGTTATACCTTGCTCGGCACCGTCGTGGCGTTCGCGCCGCTCGGCATCCTGCTGTTCTCCAGCTTCGTGATGAAGTCGATCAACGCCCGCACCGCCGGCGTGATCTACTGGTCGGTGGTGTCGTTGATCGGCGCCTCGCTTGGGACCGTAGTGCTGCTCTATACCGGCGCCAGCGTGTTCCAGACCTTCCTGGTCACCGCCATCGCCTTCGGCGCCCTGAGCCTGGTAGGCTACACGACCAAGAAGGACCTGACCGGTTTCGGTAGCTTCCTGATCATCGGCCTGGTGGGCTTGATCCTGGCTTCGCTGCTGTCGATCTTCTTCCCGTCGGGCGCGCTGGTCTTCGCGATCAACGCCATCGGCGTGCTGATCTTCGCCGGCCTGATCGCCTATGACACCCAGCGCCTGAAGATGACCTATTACGAGGTTGGCGGCGACGAGACGGCCAGGTCGGTGGCGACCAATTTCGGCGCCCTGAACCTCTATCTCGACTTCATCAATCTGTTCCGCTTCCTGCTCTACTTCATGGGAAGCCGCCGCTAATCCAGCGGTCTAAAACCACAGAAGCCCCGGCGGGAAACCGCCGGGGCTTTTTTGTTGGGCTGTTAGCGCTGCAGACGCCCCCTCAATCCACCACCTTGAACCGGCCCTTGTCGAACATCCGCAGCACCTGGGCCAGGTCGTGGCCGCGCTTCAGGGTCAGGCCGCCCTGGCCTATCACCGCCCACTGCCCCTGCTTGCGGGCCAGGGCCGGGTGTTTCTCGATGCGGTAGAGCGGAGCCTCGGCCGCGTGGCGGAACACCGAGAAGGCTGCATGATCGCTCGTCCCGCCCATGCCGTAGTCGCGCCATTCGCCGGCCGCGACCATGCGGCCATAGAGCCGCAGGAGCTGGTCGATCTCTCGACGCTCGAAGAACACGACGCCGGCGACGGGGCGAGAATCCAGGGCCATCGGACGAATCCTAAACCCAAATCAGGCCCGATGGCGAGTGTCGCAGATAGGTCTTGCCAAGGTCCGCGCCTCCAAGCGTTGCAATGGCGCTACAGACCTCTTCGAAGTCTCCGGCTCGCCACGCTCCGCCACGGAATGACCTTAATTCGGACTTTCGAGCGCCTGTTTGCCCCATCAGTTTAACGGCGTCGGCTGATCGGAACTCCTGCGGTTCAGGTCCTGAACAGCCCCCCCAGCCCCCTCTATCGCGGGCCGGTCAGCCGACAGACCCCTCTATGACAAACCCCGAGACCCCGCGTGGCGCCCCTCTCCACGCGGGGTTTTCGTGTGTGCGCCGGGCCGGCGCCGAGCCCGCCAGGGATGCGCGCGAGCTTTTCCGCCGGATGGCCTTCAATGCCCTGATCTCCAACGCAGACGATCACCCGCGCAATCACGCGATGATCGCCAAGGCCAGGGATTGGCGGCTGTCGCCGGCCTACGACCTGGCGCCATCGACCCCAATCAGGCTGGAACGCCGTGATCTGGCGTTGGTGATCGGAGACGCTGGCCGGATCGCCACGGCGGAAAACCTGATCTCACAAAGCCCACGCTTTCTGCTCAAGACCGACGAGGCCGCCGCCATCGTCGCGGACATGGAGCGGCGGGTGAATCCCTCGCGATTCCCCGTTGGAGCGCGATGCTCTAGGGGTGAGATTCTGACGTTTGGTCCCCACGATGAATCCTTGCGGGCCGCGCGGTTGGCCTCGAACAGGCGCATGAGACGTCCGACATCCCGCGCGGAAGTTGCGTTATGGCGCTGCTGGGCGGCGCGGGCCTTCGCGAATAGCTCGCCCACCTGGCTGAGGCGCCCCCGATAGGGCGAAGGAGCTCAAAGCCCAGAGGGTGTTGCAGCTTGGAGAGCGGGTCACAGTCACCGGGGCCGATGCGCTGGATCTGGAGACGCTGGCCGGGGCTCTCCTGGCGCCGTCCATGCAACAAACCTTGAGGCGCCCCCGGACACGGCGGCGAATCTCTGGACTGTCTTTAACCCTCCGGAACCAATCCATTGTTTCAGCGCGGAATCCTCAGGTTTTTCACCGAAGTCCGACTGCGGACCGCCAATCGCCTCGGAAATTCAAGCTTTGCCTTTGATTTTATTGCGGTTTTCCGGCGAGGTGGGAACCGCCAACGGCGTTCAGGATTGAAGAGTCTTCGCCTCACTGGAGACCAGGACAATGAAAGCCGTAATCTACAATGGCCCGCGCGATGTCAGCGTTGGCAATGTCGACGACGCCCGGATCGAAAAGCCGACGGACGTCGTAGTCCGCATCACCACCACAAACATCTGCGGTTCAGACCTGCACATGTACGAGGGTCGCACCAGCTTTGAGAAGGGTAGCGTGTTCGGGCATGAAAATCTTGGCGTGGTCGTCGAGGTCGGTGCCGGCGTTGATCGGGTGAAGAAGGGCGATCGGGTCTGCTTGCCTTTCAACGTCGCCTGCGGCTTCTGCGAAAACTGCGAGAAGGGACTGACGGGCTATTGCCTGACCTGCAATCCGGGGACGGCGGGCGCAGCCTATGGCTTTGCCGGCATGGGACCCTACCTTGGCGGCCAGGCGGAATTGCTGCGTGTGCCCTACGCGGACTTTAACTGCTTGGTGTTGCCCGATGACGCCGAGGCGAAGGAGGACGACTACGTTATGTTGTCTGACATCTTCCCCACCGGCTGGCACGCGACGGAACTGTCGGGGCTGATGCCCGGTGAATCCGTGGCGATCTACGGCGCGGGGCCGGTGGGTCTGATGGCCGCCCATTCGGCGATGATCAAGGGCGCTTCACGGGTGTTCGTGGTGGACTCTCACGACGACCGACTGAAGCTCGCTAAGTCGTTGGGAGCCATCCCGATCGACATGCGGAAATCCGATCCTGTCGAGCAAATCCTGGCGCAGACCGATGGCTTGGGAACCGACCGCGGCTGTGAGTGCGTCGGCTTTCAATGCTGCGATCGGCACGGCCACGAAACCAACAACTACACGATGAACTGCTTGGTCGGCAGCACCAAGGCAACCGGTGGCATAGGCGTGGTGGGGGTGTTTGTGCCGGAGGATCCCAATTCGAAAGACGAGTTGGAGAAGCAGGGCAAGATGGCCTTCGACTTCGGCTCGTTTTGGTTCAAGGGCCAGCAGATTCGCACCGGCCAGTGCAACGTCAAAGCCTACAACCGACGGCTCATGAACCTGATCCACACGGGCCGGGCTGAGCCGTCCAAGATCATCTCCCATCGGCTAACGCTCGAAGAAGCGCCAAACGCTTTCAAACACTTCAACGCTCGCGACGACGGCTGGACCAAGATCGTGCTCAAGCCGGCCGCCTGAGTGGAAAGGCCGCTCGGCGTCATCGTCGCCGAGCGGCCATCGTTGCGTTGGTAGTGGGGGATGTCAAACGGCTCCCAATCGGGACCCCCTTTAGGCGCCGAACAGGGGCTCCGACGCAATTTTGGTGGTGATGGGCCTCGGCAGGTCCGCCAGGCGAGGCGGGTACGGGCTATGAATCCGATCTGATCTCGTTGCACAGCCCGGACAGGCGCTCGTCTTGCTCGCAGGCCGCACCGTGATCAGCGTTGCTTCGCCGTCACTGACCGCCGCATCGACTACAAAGCCGCGCCGAACGAGGGCGGAAGGTCGCAAAGCCTGGCCCATGGGGTTGATTCTTTCTGTGAAACCAACGTCAGCCGGCGCCGAAACTTCATCAAAAGTGAGTCAGAGCCCTTCTTCCACGCCGCTGCACCGGCTAGTCTAGGTTGTCCTGACCTACCTGCCTGAAGCGTCCCGCGCCCGCCGCTGGATCCAGCAACGATGCATAGGTCTCGAGGGTGTCGGCCAAGACGGCGATGTCGATCGGCTTGGCAATGTGCCCGTTCATCCCGGCTTCGAGGTAATCCTGTATTTGATGTGTCATCGCGTTGGCCGAGACCGCGACTATCGGCGTGGGTGCGAGACCGTGCAGGGCTTCAAGCGCACGGATTGACCTTGTGGCGGATATTCCGTCTAACTCCGGCATCTGCACGTCCATCAACACCAAGTCGAAGGCCTCCGTCTGCCAGCGCGCCAAGGCCTGACGTCCATTGTCGACGACTACCGGAGCGATGTTGAATGCCGCTAAGAGCGTGCTAATAACGATCTGGTTGACCGCATTGTCCTCCGCCACCAGAATTCTGATGCGCGCGATGCGGTTGGATAGCTCGGCGTCAGCACCGACCGGGGCGCCGTCGGACAGCGCGCCGGTCCTTTCGAGCGGCGCATGACGCAGGGGCAGAATGACGGTGAAGGTCGAGCCAACGCCAATTTGGGTCTGAACGTCGATCGTCCCACCCATAAGCTCGCACAGCTGTCGGCAGATCGACAAACCCAAACCCGTGCCGCCGAAACGGCGGGTCGTGGAGCTGTCCGCCTGATAGAATTTGGAGAAAAGCCCTACCAGCTTTTCGTTAGCGATACCGATGCCGGTATCCGCCACCGTGATGTGAAGAAAGCTATCTTCGGTGATCCCCATCGACACGCGAACCGACCCGTCGGCGGTGAATTTCGCAGCGTTCGATATCAAGTTGTAGAGCACCTGTTTCAGTCGGACGGGGTCGCCCGTCCAGACGCCCTTGGCCTGCTCCTCCACGACTAAGGAAAAGGCAACGCCAACGGACTCGACCTGCTCGGTGAAGGCGCTGCAAACCCCGTGCGCCAGCGTCTCCAGATCGAAGTCGGCCTCGTCGATCTCCATTTTGCCGGCCTCAATCTTCGACAGGTCGAGCACATCGTTGAGCACCGTCAGCAGCGAGCGGCTCGATTCGCGAATGATGGAGACCCGGTCTCTCTGCGAGGAAGTCAGTTCGTCGAGCCACAGGGCTTGCGTCATGCCCATCACGCCGTTCAGGGGCGTGCGGATCTCGTGGCTCATGTTGGCGAGAAACTGCGACTTTGCGATGTTGGCCGCTTCCGCAGCGTTGAGCGCGAGACGGAGTTCGTTGGTCAAGGTCTGGAGCGAGGCGTTGTTTGATTCCGCGACCCTGACACGGGTCTGGACCTCTATGGCAAGCTTGCGCTCGGTCACGTCACGTTGCACGGAAACCCAATGGGTGTACCAGCCGCGTTCGTCGGCCACCGGCGCAATGCTGAGCTCAACCCAGAACGGCGTGTTATCCTTTCTGTAGTTAATGATTTCGATCTCGATCGGTTTCCACTGAGACAGCGCAGCCCGTATCTGGGCGCGGCTCTGCGGGTCAGTGTCGACGCCCTGGAGAATGCGGGGCGTTTTACCGAGCACCTCCTCCCGTGAATAGCCCGTAGTGTCAGTAAAGGCGTCATTGCAGTAGACGATCAGCGGACCTGGCAGGTCAATCGGCTCGGCCTCGGTGATCAGGATGGAGTCCTTCGCGTGGACTACCACGGACTCCAGCAGGCGGAGTCGCTCGGTGCCTTGTGATGAATGGTCCGCAACCAACCGCATGGCGCGAAGCGATATCGCATCCGCCACCTGACCCGCCAATGAGAGCAGAACGTAGGTTTTGGCGGCGCTGACGCCGGACTTTGGCTTGGGGTCGGCAGTCGCCAGAATACCTATCTGCCGACCGAGGGAATCGTGGATAGCGATGAACAATGCAAAGCGGCTGGCTTTACCCCTCCACGTCGGTAGACACGCCAGCGGCGGTTTGTTCGCGCTTACAACAGCATCGCTGACGACAATAAACCCATCGGTCGCCTCCTTCACGCCGTTGAGGATGCTGACGTAATCCAGCGAGGTGAGTGTCTCGAATTCTTGTCCGAACTGCGCTAGCCGCTCCACATCCCCGGACTTATCAGCCGCAAAAATGACGGCCGCCCCACTCTCTACTATCAGCGCCGCACTTTTAGCGACTTGTAGCAGTCGTTCTTCGAACAATCGCTCGGCGTTATGAATGAGGTCCGACATCATGAACTCTGTAGCTAATCTATTGCTTTATATAAGCTTTTACAACGACACATTTTCAGAGGCAGTGGATAACAGCTTGCTTGACTTGGTGGGAGAGAGATTGAAGCGCCTGGAGGAGCAATTGCGATGACGAGCGACGATGACATGGAACTGGTTCACGGCAGCGGCAACATATTCCGTGATCTTGGGCGGCCGAACCCGGAGGCACGTGAGCTCAAGGCGATCCTAGCCGGCCAAGTGCTTAAGAATCTGGGCTCAGCAGCCGCAAAGCCCAAGAGTTGGCCGGGATCGACCATGGCGATTTTTCCCGTGTGCGGCGGGCGAAGCTCGACCGTTTCACGGTCGAGTGAGGTGGCGCCGGAAATTCGGACAGTCGGCTAATACCAATCGCCCCTAGCGTGAACCTTTGGCCCATTGGCGATGTCCGATGGATTTGATGCGGTCTGGCTCGTCGATGAGGCTGTTGAAGGCTTCGCAGATGGCTTGGACGATGGCGTCGTCGTCGTCGAACACCCGGTTGGAGAGGAAGCGCTGTCGCAGGTGCTGCCAGACGTTCTCGGCGGGATTGAGCTCGGGCGAGCGTGGCGGCAGGGGCAGCAGGGTGAGGTTGTCGGGCGGTCTCAGCTTTTGGATGGTGTGCCATCCGGCCTGGTCGAGGACGACCACGCCACGGGCTCCCGGGGCGACCTGCAGGGCGATCTCGTCGAGCTGGAGTTGCATGGCGGCGGAGTTGGCCTTCTCGCAGGCCCAGGCCGCGCCCACCCCACGCGCGGGACAGATGGCCCCGAACAGATAGGCGCAACCGGTCCGCAGGTCGGCGATCTGGCGGGGCCGCGTCCCGGTCTTGCCCCAGACCCGCGTGCGGTGGGTCTTTTGACCGACCCGCATCTCGTCCTGGAACCAGACCTCGACAGGCGTGCCGGGCGTCAGGCCAGATTGAATACGCGCCAGCGCC
>NZ_JAFCUB010000055.1:0-16172 GCF_049896325.1 Caulobacter sp. DWP3-1-3b2 | reverse complement strand
CAGGCTCAAAGACTGGCGGCGCGTCGCAACCCGCTACGACAAACTCGCCGCCATCTTCGCCAGCGCCGTCTTCATCGCCGCAATCATCATCTGGTGGGCTCAATGAGTCTGGACCCTAGCGCGCGTTTGACGCTCATGATGTGGCCCCGCCCGACCCCTCTGGGGCCACACTTCCCATAAGGGGAGGGAAAGAGTGAAGGAAGGGATTGGAAGGCGCCAAGCGACAAAATGGCGACTTCTTGTCAAGACCGGGACCATTTCACGCCGAGTGGAACCGTCACCGCTCCCTCTCGTTGACTCCCTGAATTCGAATAACGCTCAGGAGGAAATCATGGCTGTTCTGAACCTCGACGCCAGCGAACCCTATATCGCTTCCAACGCTTCGGACGATGGCTCCGCACTGTTCACGGCCGCGCCGATCTATGCTCGCGCCAACACCCGAAAGACTTCCAGCAAGCCAAACCTGCCGCTGCTGATCGGCCTGCCTGTGGCGGCAATCGCCGTCGGGGCCCTCGCCTGGGGTTTGATGAGCCGCCCTGCCGAAGCCCCCGTCGCCGACACCGCTACGACCGCCCAAGTGGCCGAGTCGACGCCGACCCCGCTGCCGGAAACCACCTCGCCCGCCGTCATGCCGACCCCAGCTGTGGCCCCTGCAATGGCGACCCCCACTCCGGTTCAGGTAGCTCGCGCCGAGACGCCGAAGCGCGCCGCTCCGGCTCGCCGCGCCGCCCCGGCCCGCCGGGCGTCTCCGGAAACCCTGCCTGACGCTGGCTCGGCCTCGTCGAATGTCAGCGCAACGGTCGCGGCTCCGGTCGCCGCTGCTCCGGCCGCGCCGGTTGTGATCGCCGCTCCGGCCGCCGCCGCCCCGGCTCCGACGCCCGCCCCGGTGGCGACGCCGACCACGCCGGACGCCCCCATGTAAGCGTAAGTATCGCGTAAAAAAGAAGGGCGGCTCCTCGCGGGGCCGCCCTTTTTCTTGGTCTCTACGGCTAGAGCATTTCCCGACCTGACTGCGTCAGGCCGTGAGCTCGAATCTTTTGTTTTGACGCATTTTTCTTCACGCGAACCGGAACCACTTCGCTCGAAAAATGCTCTAGCGCTGGATCACCACCACTTCGCCGCCTTGGCGCTGAACCCAGCGGCCTTTTCCATGGCTCCCGCCACCGAGAACACCGTGCCCTCGTCCAGCGGCTTGCCGATGATCTGCAGACCCAGCGGCAGGCCGTTGGCGTCCAGGCCGGCCGGCAACGACAGGCCCGGCAGACCCGCCAGGTTCGTCGTCACCGTGAACACGTCGTTGAGGTACATGGCGATCGGGTCGTCGCTGTTCTCGCCCAGGCCGAAAGCCGCCGAGGGCGCGGTCGGGGTCAGCAGGGCGTCGCATTTTTCCCAGGCCTTGTCGAAGTCCTCGGCGATCCGGCGGCGGACCTTCAGGGCCTTCAGATAATAGGCGTCGTAATAGCCGGCGCTCAGCACATACGTGCCAATCAGGATGCGGCGCTTGACCTCGTCACCAAAGCCCTCGGCGCGGGTGTTTTCATAGACCTCGGTCAGGTTGGCGCCGTCGGCCCGCAGGCCAAAGCGCATGCCGTCATAGCGGGCCAGGTTCGACGACGCCTCGGCCGGGGCCACGATGTAATAGGCCGGCAGGGCGTATTTGGTGTGCGGCAGGCTGACCTCGACGATCTCGCAGCCGGCGTCCCTCAGCCAGGCGATGCCCTCTTCCCACAGCTTCTCGATCTCGGCGGGCATGCCGTCGAGGCGGTATTCCTTGGGCACGCCGATCCGCAGGCCCTTCACCGACTTGCCGACGAAGGCCGCGAAATCGGGAACCGGCACATCGAGGCTGGTGGAGTCCTTGGGGTCGTAGCCGCACATCGAGGTCAGCAGGATCGCCGCGTCCTCGACGGTCTTGGCGATCGGACCGGCCTGGTCCAACGAACTGGCGAAGGCCACCACGCCCCAGCGCGAGCAGCGGCCATAGGTCGGCTTGATCCCCACGGTGCCGGTGAAGGCGGCCGGCTGACGGATCGAGCCGCCGGTGTCGGTGGCGGTGGCGCCCAGGCACAGGTCGGCGGCCACGGCGGCCGCAGAGCCGCCCGAGCTGCCGCCCGGGGTCAGGGCCTGGTTGGAGCCGGCCTTGCGCCAGGGGTTGGTCACCGGACCATAGCCGCTGGTCTCGTTGGACGAGCCCATGGCGAACTCGTCGAGGTTCAGCTTGCCCAGCATCACCGCCCCGTCGCGCCACAGCTGGCTGGTGACGGTGGATTCGTACTGCGGCACGAAGGGCTCGAGGATCTTCGAGGCGGCCGTGGTGCGCACGCCTTTGGTGCAGAACAGGTCCTTGATGCCCAGCGGAATGCCGTCCAGCCGGCCGGTCACGCCAAAGGCCCGGCGCGCGTCGGAGGCGGCGGCCATGGCCAGGGCCTGGTCGGGGGTTTCCAGCAGGAAGGCGTTCAGCGGCCGCGCGGCCTCGACGGCCTCGATATGGGCGCGGGTCAGCTCGACCGAGGTGAACTCACCGGCCTCCAAGCCATCGAGGGCGCCCTTCAGCGTCAGGGAAGTCAGAGCACTCATTATTCAACCACCTTCGGCACGACGAAGAAGCCGCCGACCGACTTCGGGGCGTTGATCGTGACGGCCTCGACATCGCCGCCCATCGTCACCACGTCCTCGCGCAGCGGGGCGCCGGCGCCCACGACGCTGGTCATCGGCTCGACGCCATCGGTGTCGACCTCGGCCAGCTGCTCGATCCACGCCATGATGCCGTTCAGCTCCTGGACCAGGGCTTCGATGCGCTCTTCGGGTTCGGCGATACGCGCGAGCCGCGCGACCTTCCGCACGGTGGCGGCGTCAATGGCCATGGGGGCCTCCAGGAAATCGAGCGTGTGGGTTAGCCGTGCGAGGGGCGCTTTGACAAGCGCTTCCCTTGTTCCGAGGTTGCCGGAGCATGTTATGAGCAGCCATGCCCGTTCTCGACATCGCCGAATTCGCCGCCGCCATCCCCGACTACCTGCCGATCGTCGGGCTGGATCCGGGAGAGAAGACCATTGGCGTGGCGGTGTCCGACGTCACCTTGACGGTCGCCAGCCCGCTGGCCCTGATCAAGAAGACCAAGTTCAGCGAGGACGCCGAGGTGCTGTTCAAGCTGATGGGCAGCCGCAAGGCGGCCGGCATCGTCATCGGCCTGCCGATGAACATGGACGGCACCGAGGGCGTGCGCTGCCAGTCCAACCGCGCCTTCGGCCGCAACCTGCTGCGCCTGCAGCCCCACATCCCGATCACCTTCTGGGACGAGCGCCTGTCGACCGCCGCCGTCACCCGGGTGTTGATCGAGGAACACGACGTCAACCGCAAGCGCCGCGCCGAGGTGGTGGACAAGATGGCCGCCGGCTGGATCCTGCAGGGCGCGCTGGAGCGGATGCGGGGGATGCGCGAGGAAGCGGGCAAGGGGTTCTGAGAGACGGCTAAGAAACTCCTCCCCCTGTGGGGGAGGTGTCGGCGAAGCCGACGGAGGGGGGAGTAATCGGACGATCGCCACACCCCGGACAGAGACCCAAAACCTCCCCCCACCGGTCGCTGCGCGACCACCTCCCCCACAGGGGGAGGAGCGGTACGGACGAACACTTCCCTCCCCGTCCAAAGCCGCCTATGACCACGTTTCATGACGGCCAAAGCCCCCCCAGCTCCTCATGACCCCGCTTCCGCGATCGATCCGATCCTCCAGCGCATCTTTTCATTCCCCCGACGCCACTTCCTGTCGGCCGGCGACCTGAACGCTCCGCAGGCGGCCGATCTGCTGGACCTGGCCGACGCCTTCGTCGCCTTCAATCGCCAGACGTCCAAGTCGCTCGACATTCTCAAGGGCCGGACGCTGATGAACCTGTTCTTCGAGAACAGCACTCGTACCCAGTCCAGCTTCGAGATCGCCGGCAAGCGCCTGGGCGCCGACGTGGTCAATATGAGCCCGCGCACCTCGTCGATCACCAAGGGCGAGACCCTGATCGACACCGCCGTCACGCTGAACGCCATGCGGCCCGACCTGCTGGTGGTGCGCCATGCTTCGTCGGGCGCGGCCAGTCTGCTCAGCCAGAAGGTCAGCGGCAGCGTCATCAACGCCGGCGACGGCCAGCACGAGCACCCGACGCAGGCGGTGCTGGACGCCCTGTCGATCCGCCGCGCCTTCGGCCGGGTCTCGGGCCTGACCGTGGCGATCTGCGGCGACGTGCTGCACAGCCGGGTGGCCCGCTCCAACGTGGCCCTGCTTCACACGCTCGGCGCCAGTGTTCGGCTGGTGGGACCGCCCACCCTGATGCCGGCCCGTGCCGAGCGCTGGGGGGTCACCGTCCATCATGACATGAAGGCCGGCCTCGCCGGGGTCGACGTGGTGATGATGCTGCGCCTGCAGATGGAGCGGATGCAAGGCGCCTTCGTGCCCTCGACCCGCGAATATTTCCGCTTCTACGGCCTGGACCGCGAAAAGCTGGCCCGCGCCGCGCCCAAGGCCAAGGTCATGCATCCTGGGCCGATGAACCGGGGCGTGGAGATCGATTCCGACGTCGCCGACGATCCCGAGATCAGCCTGATCCAGGACCAGGTCGAGATGGGCGTCGCCGCCCGCATGGCGGTGCTGGCCAGCCTGGCCCATCGGCTCGAGGAGCATGGGAAGTGAAGTCCGTCCCTCTATTTTCCGCTCATCCCGGCGAATGCCGGGACCCAGATCTCAAGGCTGAGGGGATGATTGGAAGAACTCGGCGTTCCTGGAACCCACCTCAAAGCCACTCCATCTGGGTCCCGGCATTCGCCGGGATGAGCGGAGGTTTTAGATGAACGCCCCCCAGCCCCTGGCCCTGATCAACGCCCGCCTGGTCGATCCCGAGAGCGGCTATGACGGTCCCGGAGGGGTCATCGTCTCCGAGGGCGTGATCGCCGACGTCGCCAAAGGCCGCGAGTTCGGCAAGCTGTCCAAGGACGTCCGCGTCGTCGACTGCGGCGGCGCCATGCTGGCCCCCGGCCTGATCGACCTGCGGGTCAAGACCGGCGAGCCCGGAGCCGAGACCAAGGAAACCCTGGCGAGCGCCGCCAAGGCCGCCGCGGCCGGCGGCGTCACCAGCTTCGTCGTCCAGCCCGATACCGACCCGGCGGTCGATGATCCCAGCGTCGTCGACTTCATCCTGCGCCGCTCTCGCGACATCGACAGCGCCCGCATCCTGTGCGCCGGTGCGGCGACCAAGGGGCTGGGCGGCGAGCAAATGGCCGAGATCGGCCTGATGCGCGAAGCCGGATGCGTCTATGTCACCGACGCCGACCGGCCGATCGTCGACAGCAAGGTGATGCAGCGCATCCTGACCTATGCCAAGGGCTTCGACACCCTGCTGGCCCACCGGCCTCTGGACCCCTGGCTGGCCAAGGGCGGCGCGGCGATCGGCGGCGAATTCGCCGGCCGCCTGGGCCTGCCCTCGATCTCGCCGATGGCCGAGCGGATCATGCTGGAGCGCGACGTGGCCTTGTTGGAGGCCACCGGCGGACGCCTGCTGGTGGATCAGATCACCAGCGCCCAGGCCTTGGAAACCCTGGCCCGAGCCAAGGCCAAGGGGCTGCGCATTCACGCCAGCGTGTCGATCAACCATCTGTCGTTCAACGAGCTGGACATCGGCGACTACCGCACCTTCGCCAAGGTCACCCCGCCCCTGCGCGGCGAGGACGATCGCCAAGCGCTGATCGAAGCGCTGGCCGACGGCCTGATCGACATCGTCGTCTCGGCCCACGCCCCGGCCCCGGCCGAGGACAAGCGCCTGCCCTATGACGAGGCCGCGCCGGGCGCCGTGGGGCTGGAGACCCTGCTGCCGGCCCTGCTGAGCCTGTACCATGAGGAGCGCTTGCCGCTGGTTGACCTGATCCGCGCCGTCACCCTGGCCCCCGCCGCCCTGATCGGCCTGCAGTCGGGCCGCATCGCCCCTGGCGCCCCGGCCGACCTGGTGCTCTGCGACCTCGACGCCCCGCTGATCATCAACGCCGACAAACTGCTGTCGAAGTCCAAGAACTCGCCCTTTGACGGGCGGAGGCTACAGGGGCAGGTGCTGATGACGATCGTCGACGGGCGAGTGGTGCACCGGGCGGAGGGGTAGGACGCCTGGATCGGCGAGCGCCGCTCCGGCGCGGAGGCCTCGGCCCGCTCGGCCCAGGCCGAGATCGTCAAGCTGGAGCGCACGCTTCCGATCCTCCAGCGGCAACTCGACGACCAGAAGATGCTGGAGGCCAAGGGCTATGGCGCCCGCCAGAAACTGCTGCAGCAGGAACAGGCCATGGTCACCGCCGAGCAGGACCTGATCGCCCAGCGCGGCCGCCTGGACGAGGCCCGCGCCCAGGTCGCCTCGCTGGCCCGCGACGGCGCCGAGCTGACCCAGCAGTTCGTCGGCCAGGCCGCCCAGGAGCGGGCCGAGGCCGAAGGCCTGGCGGCCACGCGCGGCGACGCCCTGCGCAAGGCCCAGCAGAAGCGCGGCCTGCAGACCCTGACCGCCCCGGTCGGCGGTATCGTCCAGGCTGTCTCGGTGACGACGCTTGGCGAGGTGGCCGAGACCGGCAAGCCGATCGTCACGCTGGTGGCCGACGGCGAGGCCCTAGTGGTCGAGGCCCTGGTCTTGGGCCGCGACATCGGCTTCGTCCACACCGGCGACCGCGCCGTCGTCAAGCTGGAGGCCTATCCGTTCACCCGCTACGGCACGCTGAGCGGCCAGGTGATCCAGGTCTCGCCGGACGCCATCGTCGACGAAAAAAGAGGCTTGGTGTTCCCTGTGCGGGTGAAGCTGTTGCAGACGCGTCTTACAGTTGACGGCCGGCGAGCTATGCTTTCCGCTGGAATGAGCGCTTCGGTCGAGATCGTGACGGGGAAACGGCGGGTGATTGATTTTGTGTGGTCGCCGGTGGCGAAGACGGTTTCCGAGGCGGGAAGAGAAAGGTGAGGATTTTTGCGAGCGGTCACCGCGTTGGATTTTTCAGGGCACTGGGCTTGGGTGGCGCCGCGGCTTTCCTGTTGGTTTCGGCATGTGGCCCTGCTAAAACTCAGACTCGCACGCTGGGTTGTGAGAAGATTTCTCCGACGCACTACTACAATACAGTCGAGAGGCTGCGGGACGCCGGCAAAGTATCCCATGTGGCACCCGTAAGAGTTATTATGGGTCGAGGTTTTGAGCCGGACGAAACAGCCGGAAAATTCAGCCTAGAAGATCTTCGATGCTGGCGAGGGCGTGACGATGCAATCGCCCCCTACCTGTTAGTCGGAAAAGCCGTTGGCGCTTATCGAGAGATGTCGATCACGGCGCGGTTGACGCCAAAGATCGCGGAAAGCATCGTCAGCGATCTTGTTGTGGCAGCCGGCGGCCACCATTGCCCCGAATCGCTCAAGGTCGAGCCGACTCGAAGTTGCGATGATGGACTGCCGGAGGCTCAATATATTCTCGGAGTTATCCAGAGGGATTACGCGCCGTCCAGTCTTCAAAAATATTCCAGAAGTTACTGGATGGAAAGAGCAGCCAAGGCGGATTTCCGTCCAGCGCCGGTCATTCTGGAAGAAATGAAGTAATATCCATTTATCCCAGTTGGAATGAAAACAGGGACACAGAAAACAGGGACACACACTCTATTCGGACCGTAGCGGCCTAAACTAAGCCGCGACCCGTTCGACCTTGATGTCCGCTTCATGAGCCCGCGCCTGGGCCAGATCGTGGGCGGCCTGCATCCGCACCAGGGTGTCGGCGCGCACGCCGAAGGCTTTTTCGAAGCGGATCGCCATGTCGGCCGACAGTCCGGCCCGGCCGTTGAGCAGGTTGCTCATGGCCTGGCGAGTGACCTTCAGCTTTCCGGCGGTCACGGTCACGTTCAGCCCATGGGCCTCGACGATCTCGGTGCGGAGCCACACGCCCGGACGGACGGTGAAGCTGGGATGCAGCTTGATCGCCATCAGTGATCGTCCTCCAGGTCCATGTCCTCGATCGCGAGGGCGGCATTGATCCGAAATGTCATTCGCCAGGTCTTCGTCACCGTCAGCGACCAGACGCCCGCACGATCGCCCGTAAGCTGGTGGCGCCGTAGTTCGGCGGCGCTCCAAGCTCCTCCACCGTCTCGATCACGCCCAGATAGGCGATCCTCTCGCGGAGCCTGTCGATGAGATTTCCGGGCAACCCCTTTGCTCTCCCCGTCTCCGCGAAAGTTCGAAGCGCCTTATAGCGAATGCTCTCGATCTCCATCGGCGCAAGGAGGAGCGCCACCGCGTCGCGCGTCAAGTGTCACTTGACGGTTTCATGACCAGTAGGCGGAGGAGGGAAAGGGCGCAGCGGCGCCGCTTGGCCCTTCGGGCCTCGGTCTAGCCAATTCGGATTTGAATGGCCTGCCCCGATCCACGCAACCGCCCCGCGCCTTGAGGTGTTCACGCGGTTCACAGACCAGCGGAGCGCGACATGGCCATCTTCAACAAAGACATCATCAAGCTGACGACGACCAACAAGAACTGGCAAAAGGAAGTCTATTTCGACAAGCAGGCTCAGATCGTCATGATGAGCATCCCCGTCGGCGAGGAAATCGGCGAAGAGACCCATGACGCCGACCAGACCACGTTCATCGTGTCGGGCGAGGGCCAGGCCGTCGTCGACGGCGCGCGATCGAAGCTGACCGAGAGCCACCTGATCGTCATCCCCAAGGGCGCCAAGCACAACATCATCAACAAGGGCGACGTCGAACTGAAGCTCTTCACCGTCTATTCGCCGCCGGCCGAGGACGAAGGCGTCAACTTCAAGACCAAGGCCGAAGCGGAAGCGGCGGAAGACTAGCGACGCGGCGCAGGCGCACCTCCGCTTTCGTTAAAGGCGGCCGACTGGACCAGGCCCGGTCGGCCGCTTGTTTCGATAGAGCGATTGTCTCTGGTCGCGACTCTTCAGTCCAGGGCGACGCGACGACCCCGTTCTCAGCGCGCGAGCCGGTCCCTGAGCATCCGCAGCGTGGCGATGACGCCATGCTTGGGCCACTCATAGGTTATGGACCCGCCCAGTTGCGCCGACATGCCCCGGGTCACGAGCTTGCTCCCGAAACCTCCGGTCCCGTCAGGCGCCTTGACGGGTGGGCCGCCGCGCTCGGTCCAGACCACCACGACGTCCTGCTCCTGCGCCGTGCACGACACGTCCAGCGTGCCGGTCCCGACCGAGAGTGCGCCGTATTTGAGGGAGTTTGTCGCCAGTTCATGGATGACCAGGGCCAGGGTGGTCGCCGCAGCCTCGCCGACGCCCATCCGGGGCACGGAGACGCGGATGCGGCCGCTGAACGCGCCGAGGTCGTCATAGGGCGCGAGAAGGACGGAAATCAGATCGCCGAGCAGCGCGGCCTTGCCGTGCTGGCCGGGTATGGGACGAACCAGGTCATGGGCGCGACCCAGGGAGGTCAAGCGCTCCGTCAGCTCACGAGCCATGTCCGTGGTGGTTTCCGTTGAGCGCGAGGTGATCGCGGTCAGGGACGAGGCGATCGTCAGAAGGTTCTTGACGCGGTGGCTCATCTCGCCGGCCAGCAGTTCGTTGGCTTCCTCCGCCTGCTTGCGGCCGGTTACGTTGAGGAACACTCCGGCCATCACGCGCGCGATGATCCCCTCGTCGTCGCCCTGGCCACGCGCCGAAATCCACCGGATCTCGTCCTCGACCATGACGCGAAAATCTATCTCATAGGGGCCGACGATCCCGCGCGTCGCGGCGAAGGCCGCATGAACCCGGTCGCGGTCGGCCGGGTGGATGTGAGCGGACAGATCCTCGAAACACACCGCCTTGGTGATCGGTACGCCCCAAAGGCCATAGCCAAGTTCGTCCATCACCAGTTGGTCGGAGTCGACATTCCATGACCAAAGGGCGACGCCCGCCGCAACAAGCGCCCGGCGGAGCTGTTTGGTATCCCACAGCTGAGGGTTAGATTGTGCAGCGGACAAAGGGCAAACTCTTTAGCTAGGGACCATTGGCGCCACGGGCCTCGCGGGGACCGGGGCGTATCCTTCTGAACGCTCGCTTGCGGCGAAAGGCTATACCGGCCCTATTTAGGGATAGATAACCGATCCGCACAGCCATGAGATACGCCCTTCTATATTCCGCCGCGCGAAGAGGCGCCGAGATCAGGGCGGGAAAACCGTGGAGTGCTTGCCGCACGCTCGGGTATAAAGCCGAAACCGGCGTTTTCGCGCTTGCCATGCTCCAGCCACGCCCGGCAACCTTCACCACACCCATAGGTCGCAAACCGTGCAAGATCTCGCCCAAGCCGTCTACCTGACCCTCGGGATCACGATCCTCGGCGGCTATCTGCTGGGCTCGATTCCGTTCGGCCTGATCGCCACGCGGCTAGGCGGGGCGGGCGACATCCGGCAGATCGGCTCGGGCAATATCGGCGCGACCAACGTGCTGCGCTCGGGCCGCAAGGACCTGGCGGCCATCACCCTGATCGGCGACGCCGGCAAGGGCGTGGTGGCGGTGCTCCTGGCCCGTTGGCTGAGCCACGGCAACCCGGCGATCATCGCCCTGGCCGGCGGCGCGGCCTTCACAGGCCACCTGTTTCCAGTCTGGTTGAAGTTCAAGGGCGGCAAGGGCGTGGCCACCTTCTACGGCGTGCTGTTGGCCGCCTGCTGGCCGGTGGGCGTGCTAGCGGCCGTGACCTGGCTGGCCGTGGCGGCCCTGCTGCGCCTCAGCTCCCTGGCCGCCCTGGTCGCCGCAGCCCTGGCCGCGCCGTTCGCCCTCGCCACCGACCAGCCCTATCCGTTCCTGGTCCTCTGCCTGTTCATGGCCGTGCTGATCTTCATCCGACACAAGGACAATATTGGCCGGCTGCTGAAGGGCGAGGAGCCCCGCATCGGCAAGAAGAAGACGGCCGAAGCGCCGCCTCCCCCAAGCACGACAGAGGGCGCGTGACGACTCGCCGCCTCTCGGACCCTGAGCGCCTTGCCTGGTTGAGGCTGGCGCGCACCGAGACGGTCGGCCCCGTCGCCTTCGAGCATCTTTTGCAGCGGTTCGGCTCCGCCGAGCGCGCCCTTCAGGCCTTGCCCGAACTGGCCCGCCGCTCCGGTCGGGCGGCGCCCCTGCGTTCGCCGCCCGAGGACGAAATCCTCCGCGAGCTGGAAACCGGCGCCAAGCTCGGTGCGCGGCTGATCTGCGCCTGCGAGCCGGACTTCCCCTCGCGCCTGGTCGCCCTCGATCCGCCGCCGCCGGTGATGTGGACCCTCGGCCACGCCGAACTGCTGCCCCAGCCCAGTCTGGCCATCGTCGGGGCTCGGATCGCCTCGGCCGGCGGTCAGCGCTTCGCCCGACAGTTGGCTGCGGAGTTAGGGCAGCACGGCTATGTCGTCGTCTCGGGTCTGGCGCGCGGCGTAGACGGCGCGGCCCACGAGGGCGCCCTGGCGACCGGCACCGTGGCGGTGCTTGGCGGCGGGGTCTGTGACATCTATCCGCCTGAACACGCCGCCCTGCACGCCCGGATCGCCGGCGAAGGCGGCTGCATCGTCAGCGAAAGCGCCTGCGACCGGCGGGCCATCGCCAAGGACTTCCCGCGCCGCAACCGCATCATCTCGGGCCTGTCCCTGGGCGTCATCGTGGTCGAGGCCGAGCTGAAGTCCGGCTCGCTGATTACCGCCCGCCTGGCCGCCGAGCAAGGCCGCGACGTCTTCGCCGTGCCCGGCTCGCCGCTCGATCCCCGCGCCAGGGGTCCTAACGACCTGATCCGCCAGGGCGCGATCCTCTGCGAAAGCGTCGAGGACGTGCTGCGCTCGCTGTCGGGCCAGGCGTCCTTGCGCGAGCGCGAACGCACCTACGATCCCGACGAGCCGATGGATATCGACCACAACGCTCTGCGCGCCCAGGTGGCCGCCCTGCTCTCGCCCACCCCCGTCTCCCGCGACGAGCTGGTCCGCGCCACCCGCGCCCCGACCTCGGCAGTGATGGCGGCCTTGGTGGAGCTGGCCTTGGCGGAGCGGGCGGAGTTGCTGCCGGGCGGAATGGTGGCGGGGATTTGAACCCATCAAGATAGGTTAGCCTGTCGATGGTCACCGTTCATCGCGCTTCCGGGATGCGCATCGTCACATGAGGCGCGCGGATATTCGGCGCGCGATGGCGATCGTCGGGGAACTGCGTAACGATTTGCTGGCGCGATAGAGAGGGGTTCATGGCTGACTCGACTGACACGGACATCGACGCCGCCATCGCGCTCGGTGACAAGCTGTCCCTGAATGAGCCGAAAGCGGCCTCCGCTCGCTACGACCAACCAACGGGTCGCATTGTCGTGGAGTTGGCCAGCGGATCGGCTTTCGCGTTTCCAACGCACCTTGGCCAAGGGCTCGAGGCGGCCACCGATGAAGAGCTGGCGAGGGTCGTCATTCCGGGGGCAGGGTACGGCCTGCACTGGGAAGCTCTGGACGTCGATCTGTCGATACCGGGGCTGGCCGCCGGCATCTTCGGAACCAGGGCTCACATGGCCAGGCTCGCCGGACGAGGCGCTTCCGCGGCCAAGGCTGCCGCAGCCCGTGCCAACGGGGCCAAGGGCGGGCGACCGCCCAAGGCCAAAACCGCCTGACCGCCGCCGAGATATTCCTCTCTCTTAAGAGAGAGCCGCTCGCCAAATGCGGTGTTCGCCACAGCCGACGTTGACAGACCCCTGGCGCCGCCCCCACTTTCCGGCGCTTCGTCCAAGGTTCGCCCCAAAGGCGCGCCCGAGGCAGACCCCTTTCTCCCCAGGTCCAGAGTCCTAATGATCGTCGTCGTCGTCGAGAGCCCGGCCAAGGCCAAGACCATCAACAAGTATCTCGGCCCCGGCTTCACGGTGCTGGCATCCTACGGTCACATCCGCGACCTGCCGTCCAAGGACGGCTCGGTCGAGCCCGACAACGACTTCCACATGCACTGGGAGGCCGACGCCAAGGGCGCCAAGCGGATCGCCGACATCGTCGACGCCATGAAGGGCGCCGACGGCGTGATCCTGGCCACCGACCCCGACCGCGAAGGCGAGGCCATCAGCTGGCACGTGCTGGAGGTTCTGCAGAAGAAGAAGGCGGTGAAGGACAAAACGGTCAAGCGCGTCACCTTCAACGCCATTACCAAGACCGCCGTGCTGGAGGCGATGGCCCATCCGCGCGACATCGACATGGAGCTGGTCGAGGCCTATCTGGCCCGCCGGGCGCTCGACTACCTGGTCGGCTTCACCCTGTCGCCGGTGCTGTGGCGCAAGCTGCCGGGCAGCCGTTCGGCCGGACGGGTGCAGTCGGTATGCCTACGTCTGATCGTCGATCGCGAGCTGGAGATCGAGCGCTTCAAGACCCAGGAATATTGGACCGTCGAGGCCGATGTCACGGCCGGCGCGGATCCATTCCTGGCCCGGATGGTCAAGTACGAGGGCAAGAAGCTCACCAAGTTCGACCTCGGCAATGAGGGCTCGGCCCTGGCCGCCAAGGCCGCAGTCGAAAAGGCCGTATTCAAGGTCGCCGCCGTCGAGAAGAAGCCCGGTAAGCGCTCGCCCGCCCCGCCCTTCACCACCTCGACCCTGCAGCAGGAAGCCTCGCGCAAGCTGGGTTTCTCGGCCCAACGCACCATGCAGGCCGCTCAGAAGCTGTATGAAGGCATCGACATCGGCGGCGAGACCGTCGGCCTGATCACCTATATGCGGACCGACGGCGTGTCAGTGGAGCCCGAAGGCATAGCCGAGGCGCGCAGCGTGATCGGCAATGTCTATGGCGCATCTTACGTCCCCGAGACCCCACGCTACTACAAGGCCAAGGCCAAGAACGCCCAGGAGGCCCACGAAGCCATCCGCCCGACCAGCCTGAGCCGCAACCCCGGCTCGCTGCGTCTGGAGTCGGATCTGGGCCGCCTGTACGAGTTGATCTGGAAGCGGATGATCGCCTCGCAGATGGAGAGCGCCCGCATCGAGCGGACCACCGTCGACCTGGAGAGCAGCGACGGCCAGACCGGAATGCGCGCCTCGGGCCAGGTGATCCTCTTCCCCGGCTACCTGGCAGTCTATGAGGAAGGCCGCGACGACGCCGATGACGAGGACAGCGCTCGCCTGCCGCTGATCGAGGAGGGGGCAACCGCCAAGGTCATCGACGCCCGGGCTGACCAGCACTTCACCGAGCCGCCCCCGCGCTATTCGGAAGCCAGCCTGGTCAAGAAGATGGAAGAGCTGGGCATCGGCCGCCCCTCGACCTACGCCTCGGTGCTGACCGTGCTGCGCGACCGCGAATATGTGCGCATGGACAAGCTGCGGTTCATTCCCGAGGACAAGGGCCGCCTGGTCACCGCCTTCCTCGAACAGTTCTTCCGCCGCTATGTGGAGTACGACTTCACCGCAGCCCTGGAGGAAAAGCTCGACCTGGTGTCGGACGGCAAGCTGGACTGGAAGGAATTCCTGCGGGACTTCTGGAAGGACTTCCACGCCGCCGTCGGCGAGATCGCCGAGCTGCGCACCACCAATGTGCTCGACGCCCTCAACGAGTCGCTGGGCCCGCACATCTTCCCCGACAAGGGCGACGGCAGCGACCCGCGCCTGTGCCCGACCTGCGGCACGGGGATGCTGTCGCTGAAGGTCGGCAAGTTCGGGGCCTTCATCGGCTGCTCAAACTATCCCGAATGCCGCTTCACCCGCCAACTCGCCACGAGCGAAGGCGAGGGCGAGGCGGAAGCCGCCGACAAGGAGCTGGGCATCAATCCCGAGACCGGCCGCGCCGTCTGGCTGAAGAACGGTCGCTTTGGCCCCTATGTCGAGGAGCCGCCGGCGACGGACAGCGCCGACAAGCCCAAACGCTCAAGCCTGCCCAAGGGCTGGACTCCGGCGGGGCTGGACCTGGAAAAGGCCCTGCGCTTGCTGTCCCTGCCGCGCGAGGTCGGGCTGCACCCCGACGACGGCAAGAAGATCACCGCAGGCCTCGGCCGGTTCGGACCGTTCGTGCTGCACGAGGGCACCTACGCCAATCTGGAGAACGCCGAGGAGGTGTTCGACATCGGCCTGAACCGCGCCGTCGCCCTGCTGGCCGACAAGCGGGCCGGCGGCGGGCGTCCTCAGCGGGGACAAGCCGCCGCCCTGGCCGACCTGGGCGTCCACCCGGATGACGGCAAGCCGGTGAAGGTGCTGTCGGGTCGCTTTGGGCCCTACATCAAGCACGGCGACACCAACGCCAATGTCCCCAAGGGCGCCGATCCGGCTGCCATGACTCTGGCCGAGGCCGTGGCGCTGCTGGCCGACCGCGTCGCCAAGGGCGGCGGCAAGAAGCCGGTGAAGAAGGCGGCAAAAACGACGGCGGCCAAGAAGGCCCCGGCCAAGGCGCCCGCCAAGGCCAAGGCCGCCGCGGCCGATGGGGCGGCTCCGGCCAAGAAGGCGCCGGCGAAGAAGCCGGCGACCAAGAAACCGGCGGCGAAAAAGCCCGCCGCCAAGAAAGCCAAGGCCGAAGCGTAACGCATCTCGGCCACTTGGTCAGAGGAAGATTGGGGGTTAGGCTAGGCTCATGACGTCGTTGGAACGCCCTCTTCCTCTGCCCGTGGTGGTGCTGATCCTGGCGGCGATCAGCGTCGGCGGCTTCGCGTTCGGCCTGAAGGGCGCGCTGCTGAAGGAAGACCACCAAGCGGCCTCGACCGCGCCCCTGGCCGAGGTCTCCGGCGTACCGGTCCGCGACGCCCAGCCGATGGTGGCGACCATCGCCCCGCCGCCGCCCGTCGAGGCGCCCAAGCCCAAGCCCGTCGAGGCCGTTGCGGAGACTCCGGCCGACGCCGCGCCGGCGGTCGAGGCCCCGCCCGTCCCCACCGAGCCCGAAAAGAAGCCCGAACCCCCGCCCCAGACCACGCCGCAGCGCATCGAGGATCTGTACTAGGGCCGATCGCCAAGGTCCTCCCCCTGTGGGGGAGGCGATCGCGAAGCGATCGAAGGGGGAACGATTGGGATCGTCGATCGCAGTTCTGGCCGTCATCCGGTCACTCCCCCCACCGTCGGCTTCGCCGACACCTCCCCCACAGGGGGAGGACCTTGTTCACGCACGACTTGGCCGCTTCACGCGGACGACCGCTGAAGGGGTGAGGAGGCGCGGAGCGGCCGGGCCAAGCCCGGATGACCGTGGGTTTAGAGTTTGCGTTTCGGCGTGGACCGACCGCTCCGCGAAACCGTTTGTCTCGAGGGACGGC
>NZ_JAFCUB010000054.1:0-17872 GCF_049896325.1 Caulobacter sp. DWP3-1-3b2 | reverse complement strand
ATCCCCACCCCCCCCCCGGCCCGCCGGGCCGCCCCCCCCCTGGGGGGTGCACCTCCACCCGTGCCCCCCCGGGGGGGGAGCTGTCGCGAAGCGACTGAGGGGGGAGGATCATGCGTAAACCCCCAGCGCCGCGTCCACCCCGGCCCCGGCCGTGAACCCGAACCCCTCGCCCCGCAGCACCGCTTCCAGCGCCGCCAGGGTCGTCAGCACAGCGTACTTCCGCGCATTGACCCCCATCGCCCCGATTCGCCAGATCTTGCCCGTCAGCGGCCCAAACGCCGTGCCGATCTCGATCTCGAAGTCGGTGCGCATCCGGGCCCGCACCCGGTCGCCATCGACCCCCGCCGGGATCCAGACGCCGGTGACATTGGTCATCTTGTGGGCCTTGTCGCCGTAGACGGTGAGCCCCATCGCCTCGACCCCGGCCACCACCGCCGCCCCGGCGGTCGCGTGTCGGGCGAAGCGGGCTTCCAGCCCTTCCTCAAGCGCCACGCGGGCGCATTCGCGGGCCGCATACAGCATCGAGGCGGCCTCGGTGTGGTGGTTCAGGCGCTTGTCGGACCAGTAGTCCATGATCATCGCAAGGTCGAAATAGTTGGAGGCGATGCGGCGGCCGTTACCGCTGACCGCGCCCGCCGTGGCGATCCCGGCCTCGACGTGGCGACGGCTGAAGATATGCTCGGCGGCGCGGTCGGAGATGGTGATCGGGGCCGAGCCGGAGGGGCCGCCCAGGCACTTCTGCAGGCCGGCCGTGACGATGTCTGCGTGCCAGGCGTCGACCGGAACGCTCATGCCGGCCAGGGTCGCTGTGGCGTCGACATAGAGCAGGGCGTCGTAGCGCCGACAGATTTCGCCGATGGCTTCCAGGGGCTGGGCCATGGTGGTGGAGGTGTCGCCGTGCACGCAGGCCACCAGGCGCGGACGCACGCGCTTGACGGCGTCCTCCACCGCCTGTGGATCGACCACCGCGCCCCACTCGCCCTCGACCGTCGTGACCTTGGCGTCGCAGCGCTGCGCGATCTCCGACAGCAGCAGGCCAAAGCGGCCGGCATTGACGATCACCACGTCGTCGCCCGGCGCCAGCACCGAGACCAGGGCCGCCTCGATGGCCGCGCGCGACGTGCCGTCGATCAGGAAGGTCTGGCGGTTGGTCGTCTGGAAGACCTGGCGGTACAGGGCCATGGTCTC
Source organism: Caulobacter sp. DWP3-1-3b2 (assembly GCF_049896325.1). Lineage (NCBI taxonomy): Bacteria > Pseudomonadati > Pseudomonadota > Alphaproteobacteria > Caulobacterales > Caulobacteraceae > Caulobacter > Caulobacter sp. DWP3-1-3b2. Next base: position 16,684 of record NZ_JAFCUB010000054.1, on the reverse strand, counting down.
GTTCATGTAGGTTGTGAATTCCGGGTCGAACTGCCCGAGCAGTTGCACCGACATGGCCCGCAGCACGCGGGGATGCACGTTGATCGGGCCGGGACCCATCAGCAGGCGGGGCGGGTGGTCGAGTTCGCCGAAGGTGTTCATGTCATTGCTCAAAGCTTGTCATCCCGGACAACCCCGGCGAAAGCCGGGGGCAGATCCGGGACCGCCGGAAGCGCGGCGCTCAGGCGTCGGTCCCGGATCATCGCGCTGCGTGCTCGTCCGGGATGACAGGGAAAATTGGGTCGCCAGGCGTTCCACGAACCCCAGCATCGCTTGCGCCGCCAAGGCGCAGTCGGCCTCGGTGACGGCCTCGCGCGGGTTGTGGCTGATCCCGCCTTCGCAGCGGATGAACAGCATGGCGGTGGGGCAAAGGTCTGTCATCACCATGGCGTCATGGCCCGCCCCGCTGGGCAGGCGGCGCGGCGGCTGGCCCGTCGCGGCGACGGCGTCTTCAAGCAGGGCCGTCAAGCCAGCGTCGCAAGGGCTGGCGGCCAGGTCCTGCATCAGGGTGACCGACACTTCCAGCCCGCGCCGCGCGGCGATGGCGTTGATCTCGGCGGTGACGGCTGTCGCGGCCGCGTCGCGCGTCGCGGTGAGCTCGGCCCGGATATCCATGGAATATTCCACCGCGCCGGGAATGACGTTGAAGGCGCCGGGCAGGGCGGTGATCCGACCCACGGTGCCGACCAGGCCATCTCGCCCTCCCGCGCAGATTCGCTCCAGCGCCAGGACCGCCTCGGCGGCGGCGGGGCCGGGGTCCTTGCGCAGGGTCATCGGCGTGGTGCCGGCGTGACCCGCCATGCCCGTGAACCTCACCATCAACCGCTTCTGAGCGGCGATGGCGGTAACAACGCCCAGGGCCAGGCCCTCGGCCTCCAGCACCGGGCCCTGCTCGATATGGGCCTCCAGAAAGGCGAACACCTCGCCGGGCCGGCGCGCGGCCTCTTCCAGACGCGTGGGGTCCAGGCTGAAGGCCGCGAAGGCCTCGGCCAGGCTGACACCCTCGCCGTCGGTCATCTCCATGATGCTGGGATCGACGGTTCCGGCCACGGCGCGGCTGCAGGTCATCGAGGCGGGAAAGCGCGAGCCCTCTTCGTCGCCAAACGCGATGACCTCGACGGCGAAGGGCAGGCGGCGGCCGGCGACGCTCAAGGCCTCGACCAGGTCGACGCCCAGCATCACGCCCAGCGCCCCGTCATAGCGTCCGCCGTTGCGGACGCTATCGATGTGAGAGCCGATCAGCAGGGCCGGGGCATTTGGGGTCTCGCCCTCATAGCGACCGATTAGATTGCCGGCGGTGTCGCGACGGGCGCTCATGCCCGCCTCGTCCATCCAGAAGGCCAGGGTCTTCAGGGCTTCGTCATGGGCGGGGGTCAGGAATCGGCGAACGAGCATGTTTTCGGCTTCGCTGAAGGGCGCGACGCCCATCAGGTCGCAGCGAGCCTTGGCCCTCACGCCGATCTGCCAGCCCTCGGACAAGCGGTCTTTCCCCAAACCCTCCGTCATGTCATCGTTCTAGCAGCCTGGACCCGGCTTCCTCATTGAGAAGTTCGTCCTGGCCGGCGATCCATGACGGATGCATCGCCACGCGCCAGTCCCGGTGACCGGCGCCCAGCGATAAGTCATAAACCACTTACTTAGCGAGCGACAGGCCTTGCTGGCATAGGGCTCGGCGCGCAAATCCTCCCCCTGTGGGGCAGGTGTCGGCGAAGCCGAGGGAGGGGGGAGTGATGCGCCCTAACCGCGCGCCCGATCGACGCCCCTAAAACTGCCCCCACCGATCGCTGCGCGATCACCTCCCCCACAGGGGGAGGACCTAGGTTGCTAAGCCCGAACGAACTTGCCCGCAGCGCGGACCGACCCGGTCGGAGCCCCCGACGGCGAGCCGCCCAGCGGTTCGTCGGTGACGGCCAGGGTGGCGGTATAGACCCCCCCGGCCTTCAGCCCGGCGGGAACCGCGATGCGCTTGGCGGCGCCGGTTGGGATAACGCCCAGCGAGATCGGCGCGGCGCCCTCGGGGATGATCCACAGCTCGGCGTCGCGGCCGGTCGGCATGGTCAGGCTGACCGGGGTCAGCACAAGCTGCTGTGTCGCGTGGTCCAGGGTGGCGACCAGGCGCGGGGCCTTGGTGGTCGGGTCGCCGATCACCGCCACCTCGGCGGCCTGGACCACGACCGGCGCTGGCGCGACCACTGGCGGCGCGGGCTTGGGCAGGGCGACGATGACCAGGCAGGCGGCCGCCAGGGCCGCCGCCCCGGCCGACACGCCGCGCCACACGGCGACATTGTTCCAGGCGCTGGGCCGGGCGACGTCGCCGACCAGGTTGGAAATCCGCGGCCACAGCCCGACCGAAGGCTGCACGGGAGCGATCTCGGCCGCCAGCGGGACGAGGTGGTTTTCCCACCACTGCACGGCGCGGGCGAAGGCGGGTTCGGCGGTGACGCGGCGCTCGGCCTCTGCGCGCTCGACGGCGTCCAGCACGCCCAGCACGTATTCGCCGGCGAAGGGGCGTTCGCCCTCGGTGACGGGGGTTTCGATGTCGGTCATGCTTCGAGACACGCGCGAAGGTTGATCAGGGCGCGCCGGATCCAGCTTTTCATGGTGCCCAGCGGCACGCCCACGGCCTGGGCCAGGGCGTCATAGGTCAGGCCCTCGAAGAAGGCCGTGCGCACCACGCTGGCGTGCTTGGGGTCAAGGGCGTCGATGCAGCCATTTAGCCGCGCCTTGTCCTCGTCGGCCTCGATCAGGGTCGAGGCCAGGGGGGCGGTGTCGGGCAAGGCCTCGGCCTCGTCGACGCCGGCCATGACCCGGCCGCCTCGGGCGCGAAGCCGGTCGATGGCCCGGTTGCGAGCCATGGTCACCAGCCAGGTGATCGGGCTGGCGCGCTCCGGATCGAAGCGGTCGGCCTTGTTCCATACCGTCAGATAAACATCCTGAAGCACGTCTTCCGCCTCCTCGCGGTCGTTCAAGATACGGAGGACGACGCCGAACAGTTTCGCGGATGTATGTCGGTAGACGTATTTGAGCGCGTCATTGTCGCGATTGGCGATCCGCGCAATGGCGCGCGAAAGCAAGGCCCGGCTGGTTTCTACGTCCATTAATCGGTGGCCCCTCGGACTCGCGTGCGACCGACGGTCGCACGGCCTTGGTGGCGAAGCAATCTCAGCGCGTATGCCGCGCGACGAGATAGCCGGCGCTGGCGGCGGCGGTGGTCACGAAGGTCCCCCAGGCCAGATCGACAACGGTCACGAAACTGGACCAGCCCTTCAGCGTCGCCTGATTGGTCAGGTCGTAGGTGGCGTAGGCGGCAAAACCGAAGATCGCCGCGCTGGTCAGAAGTTGGCCCCAGCTTCCGCTCTTTGCGGCGGGGATGATGGCCAGCAGCAGGATCGCGGCGATGTAGATCAGATAGAAGGCCGCCGCTGGCCCCAGGGCCACCTTGTCGGCCATCAGGTGGCCGATGTGGGGCTTGTAAACGCGGCCAACGCTGAAGGTCAGGAAGGCCATGTCCAGCACCAGGAAGGTGGCGGCGGCGGCCAGATAGCTCAGGGCGTAGCGGATCATGCTCTAACCTCTCGAGACGGGCCGCAAGCGATAGTGACTGACGCCCCATTCCTCGCCGCCATGATAGCCAAACAGTCCGGCGGTGGCCATGAAGAATAGCCGCCAGCGCCGCCGCCAGACCGTGGCGTCGGAACCGTAGACCTCTTCCAGCACCGGATCGATCTCGGCGCGATGGGCGTCGAAATTTTCCAGCCACTGCCGGGCGGTTCGGGCGTAGTGGGACCCGTTCCAGCGCCAGTTCATGGCCACGGTGAACAGGTCGGGGAACTGGCGGATCAGGTCGTGGCTGGGCATCACTCCGCCGGTGAAGAAATATTGCGCGATCCAGTCGGACGGGTCATCGACGTCGAACCTGTAAGGCGTGGCCTTGTGCGAAAAGACGTGCAGGAACAGCAGTCCGTCCGGCCGCAACCAGCGGTTCACCTTGGCCAGCAGGGCGCGCCAGTTGGACATGTGCTCAAACATCTCCACCGAGACCACGCGGTCGAAGCGCTGGTCGGTCTTGAAGACGTTCATGTCGGCGGTGACGATCGTCAGATTGGTCAAACCGCGATCGCGGGCCCGGGCTTCGATGAAGGCGCGTTGCGAGGCCGAGTTCGACACCGAGGTGATGCGCGAGCCCGGAAACCGCTCGGCCATCCACAGCGACAGCGAGCCCCAGCCGCAGCCCAGCTCCAGCACGTCTTGGCCATCGTGCAGGTCGGCGTGCTCCTCGGTCTCGCGCAAGGCGGCGGTTTCGCCCTCGGCCAGGGTCTTGGCGCCAGGGGGATAAAGACCGCTGGAATATTTCAGATTGGGGCCGAGTACGCACTCGAAGAATGCGGCGGGCAGCTCGTAATGCTGGGCGTTGGCCTCGTCGGTGTTCACGGCGATCGGCCAATCGCGCATCTCGCGGGCGAAGGCCTCGTCGAAGTCGGGATCTGCGCCAGTTAGCCGCCGCCGGGCGCCGCCGACCAGCATGTTGATCGCGGCGCGCGCCACGACGTCCGGGACAGGCGCGTCCTCGAAGGCGTGGATCGCCGCCTTGACCAGGCCCATGCGCACGCTTGGCCGCGCGGGGCGCGCTGCTATCGGAGCCTGTTTCGGGGCGCGATCACGGTCGCTCGCCTCCGCGGCCCGTTCCAAGGGCGACGTCGTCGTCATCACTTCTACTCCCCGTCCGGCGGCCCGCACGCGCGAATCGCCTAGACGTATGCAGGTACGGGCGCGGGAGCGCGTTGGATGCGGCGACGAATTCGCGCGTCCAAACCTTCAGTGACACCGTATTTGGGAAGACAGCGCCGCCATGGCGCGTTTCCGGGAGCTGAACGTGCCGCACGCCGCCGAACGTCTGAATATCGCCGTGGTCGGCGGCGGCATCTCCGGCCTGTCGGCGGCCTGGCTGCTGGCCAAGCGTCACGACGTCACCCTCTACGAAGCCGCGCCGCGCGTCGGAGGTCATGCCAACACCGTCGAGATCGAGGGCGTGGCGGTCGACACCGGCTTCATCGTCTATAACGAGCCCAACTATCCCAACCTGACGGCGCTGTTTCTTCACCTGAGCGTCCCGACCGCCGCCAGCGACATGTCGTTCGGGGTGTCACTCGACAACGGCGCGCTGGAATATAGCAGCACCAACCTGCTGGCCCAGAAGCGCAACCTGTTCAACCCGCGCTTCCTGAAGATGCTGCTCGACGTCACCCGCTTCTATCGGGCCGGGACGCGGGACGTGGCGGCGCTGGAAGCTTCGGGGCTGGAGGCCGGCGGGCTGTGCGGCCTGGCCGACTATCTCAGGGCCCAGGGCTTTGGCCAAGCCTTCCAGGAAGATCACCTGCTGCCCCAGGCCGCCGCCATCTGGTCGACCACGCTGCGCGACATCCGAGAATTTCCCGCCGCCTCGCTGCTGCGGTTCTTCGACAATCACGGCCTGATGCTGCCGGTCGACAAGCGGCCGATCTGGCGGACGGTGGTCGGCGGCAGCCGGGCCTATGTGGACCGCATGCTGGCCGACTTCGACGGTGAGGTGCTGACCAGCCGGCCGGTGCGCCATATCCTGCGCGGCCCGGACGGCGTCACGATCGAGGACGTCGCCGGCCAGAGCAGACGCTTCGACCAGGTGGTGATCGCCGCCCATGCCGACCAGGCCCTGGACATGCTGGTCCAGCCGGGGGCCGAGGAACGGCGGTTGCTCGGCGCTTTCCGTTACAGCAAGAACCGCGCGGTGCTGCATCGCGACGCCAAGCTGATGCCGCGCCGCAAGGCCGCCTGGGCCAGCTGGAACCATGTCGGCCTGCGTGGCGGCGACGGCGAGGGCGGGGTCACCTACTGGATGAACCGCCTTCAGCCCCTGGCCAAGGACGGCGCCCCGGCCGCCGACCCCTTCTTCCTCTCGCTCAACCCGGCGCGGGACCCGGCCCTGGCGTCCACGCTGCACGACCAGACCTACGAGCACCCGCTGTTCGACGGACCAGCGATGACCGCCCAGCGCACCCTGTGGTCGTTGCAGGGAGCCAACCGCACCTGGTTTGCCGGCGCCTATTTTGGATCGGGCTTTCACGAGGACGGCCTGCAAGCCGGCCTTGCCGTCGCCGAACAGTTGGGCGGCGTCCATCGCCCCTGGCTGACCCCCAACCCGTCGGGCCGGATTTTCGTCTCGGCGGTCGCCAGCGCGGCGCCGCCCTCGTTCAGAGTGGTGGCGTGAGATCGGCGCTTTACAGCGGCGTCGTCGCCCACGGGCGGATGAGACCCCGGCGTCATCGACTGGACTATCGCGTCTTCATGCTGGCGCTGGACCTTGATGAGCTGGACACGCTGGCGAGCCGTCTGAAACTATTCACGCACAATGGCTGGAATCTGGTGTCGCTCCACGACCGCGACTTCGCCGGCAAGGTCCGAGCGCCCTTGCGGCCCCAGATCGAGGCCAAGCTGGCGGAGGCCGGTTTCGATCTGGGTGGTGGGCGGATCACCCTGCTGTGCATGCCGCGCCTGCTGGGCAAGGGCTTCAACCCGCTCAGCGTCTATTTCTGCCATGACCGCGACGGCCGGCTGGCGGCGACGATCCACGCCGTGCGCAACACCTTTGGCGAGCGCCACGACTATGTGCTGCCGGTCGAGGCCTCGCCCGACGAGCGCGTGCGCCAGGCTTGCGGCAAGGGCTTCCATGTGTCGCCGTTCATGCCGATGGACCTGGACTACCAGTTTGACCTGTTGCCGCCGGGGAACCGGGTGGGCGTGGGGGTCACGGTGCATGACGAGGCGGGCCTGCTGCTGGCCGCCAGCTTCGCCGGCGAGCGGCGCGAACTGACCGACCGAGCGCTGTTGCGGGCGGTGGTCACCCACCCCTGGCAGGTGGCCGGCGTTCTGGCCGCGATCCACTGGGAAGCGGTGAAGATGGTGCTCAAGGGTTTTCGGTTGTTGCCTGGGCCAAAGAAGGTTGCGGCAAAGACTGGGGACACACGCTCATCCCACGGCCTGGGCCACGCTGGCTGAAGTCGTGGGATGAGTGTGTGTCCCCGTTCCTAGCGAAGCCTAGCCGGCGATCCACCCGTCCAGATCCGCAAGCGCCCGCAGGCTCATCAGCCGCTTCTTCGCCCGGCCGCGTTCCTTCAGCGGGATCTTGACGCCGTCGTCGCCGATCTTGGGGGTCTCCATCGGCGGCAGCAGGCCGTAATTGATGTTCATCGGTTGGAAGCTGGTCTTGCCCAGCGCCTCGCCCTCTATGTGACCGCCGGTCACGTGGTCGACCAAGGCGCCCAGCGCGGTGGTGGGGGGAGGGGCTTCCAGTGTCTGGCCCAGCCGCTCGGCGGCGGCGAAGCGGCCAGCCAGCAGACCCGTGGCGGCGCTTTCGACATAGCCCTCGACGCCGGTCATCTGTCCGGCGAAGCGCAGGCGCGGGGCGACCTTCATCCGCAGGGAGCGGTCCAGCAGGCGCGGGCTGTTGATGAAGGTGTTGCGGTGCAGGCCGCCCAGCCGGGCGAACTGGGCGTTGGCCAGGGCCGGGATCATCCGGAACACCTCGGCCTGGGCGCCGTGCTTCAGCTTGGTCTGGAAGCCCACCATGTTCCACAGGGTGGCCAGCGCATTGTCCTGGCGCAGTTGAACGATGGCATAGGACTTGACCAACGGATCGCGCGGATTGGTCAGGCCCACTGGCTTCATCGGGCCGTGGCGCAGGGTCTCGCGGCCGCGCTCGGCCATCACCTCGATCGGCAGGCAGCCGTCGAAATAGGGCACATGCTCCCAGTCCTTGAACTCGGCCTTGGGCCCCTCGATCAGGGCGTCGATGAAGGCCTCGTACTGGGCCTTGTCCATCGGGCAGTTGATATAGGCGGCCGCGTCGCCGCCGGGGCCTTCCTTGTCGTAGCGCGACTGGCGCCAGGCGATGTCCATGTCGATCGACTCGACGTGGATGATCGGGGCGATGGCGTCGAAGAAGCTCAGCTGGCCTTCGCCGCTGAGCTCCAGGATGGCGTCGGCCAGGGCGGGCGACGTGAGGGGGCCGGTCGCGACGACCACGCTGTCCCACTCCTCGGGCGGCAGGCCGGCGACCTCCTCGCGGACGATGGTGATCAGGGGGTGGGCTTCGATGCGGCGGGTGACCTCGGCCGAGAAGCCGTCGCGGTCAACGGCCAAGGCGCCGCCGGCCGGCACCTGGTGCTGGTCGGCGGCCGACAGGATCAGCGAGTCCAGCCGGCGCATCTCGGCGTGCAGCAGTCCCACGGCGTTGAACTGCCAGTCGTCCGAGCGGAACGAGTTGGAACAGACCATCTCGGCCAGGCCATCGGTGTGATGGGCGTCGGTACGCACTTTTGTTGGCCCTACCGCTTCGCTGCTTGAGGGCAGGTCGCGCCGCATCTCGTGCAGGATCACCGGGACGCCGGCCTGGGCGATCTGCCAGGCGGCCTCGGACCCGGCCAGGCCGCCGCCGATGACGTGGATGGGGGAGAGGGAAGGAGGGGGCGTGCTCATGGGCGCCCTCTTACCCCCGCCTGTCGCCCGGCGAAACCGGCGTGTGGCATTGGACGGGCGAGGCGCCGGGGCCACGTCCCCGGAAATTCAGCGTGACACCTGGCGCGACTCGTCGCCAAGCCGGGGGCGAACGGCTTAGGGTCTGCGCGTTGACGGGTTCGCGCGGGTCGCGAACAAGAGAGGGGCTTTATGGGCGAGGCGAGCGCGGGGATCGAACGGACTGTCCGGGCCGGGCTGGCCGGATGGGCCCCGGCCTTGCGGTCTTGCTGGGCGGCGCTGGTTGCAGGCGCGGGGTTGGCGCTGGCGTCGCGCTTCCTGCCGCTTAGTCTGTCCGCGCTGACGCCCATGATCATCTTCGCCGCGATCGTGCTGGGCAGCAGCGCGGTCTATCGCGTGCTGCTCGCCGGGCCCGGCGGCTGGCATGGCCTGCGCTGGGGGCGCGAGGAATGGCGGCTCTCAGCGGTCTTCCTGCTGTCTCTGGTGATCCTCGCGGTGGTCGGGGCCGTCCTGCTGGTGATCATCGGCGCGGTGGCCGTGGGGGTGGCGCGCAGCAACGCCCCAGGCTTTGACAACGGGTCGCTAGACGCCTGGCGCGCGGCCTTGTCGGGTCCAGGGGCGATCCCCGCCAGCCTGCCGCCTCTGCTGTCGGCGATCCTGTTGGCCTGGCTGTTTCTGCGTCTGTCTCTTGCCCCCGCCGCGACGATCGAGACGGGCGCGGTGCAGGTGCTCAGCGCCTTTGGCCGCACGCGCGGCGCGGTTCCGCGCCTGGCGGCGGCAGGCCTGGCGCTGATGGCGCCGGCGGCGATCCTGGTGATCCCGCTCACTCGCGTTTTACCCGCCGGACCCATCCCCGACCTGATCGAACTGCTCGTGCTGTTTTTCTATGTCATCCCGGTCTGGACGGTTGCGCTGGTCGATGTCTATCGACATCAGGCAGCCCCCGCCACGACCCTTGGAACTCTCGCGCCATGACCACCTTCTCGCCCGTCGAAGCCGCGCTCGAAGGGGTCCGCATGACGCGCCGCAAGCCGCTCGTGGTCCTGGCCTGGGCGGCTTGCTATTTCGCGATGCTGGTCATGCTGGGCCTGGTGGTGGCCTTCGCGTTCGGCGGCTCGGTGCGCGCCGACCTGGCCCTGCTGCAGCGGACCAACGACCTGCGCGAGTGGGTCGATATCGTCGCCCGCCGCAAGGGCACCCTGCTGCCCCTGATCGCCTTGGCCGTTGCGCTGCAGTCGGTGATCACCGTGGCGATCATGCGGGCAGTGGTTCGGCCGGACGATCATGGCCTGGCCTACATGCGGATCGGCAAGCAAGAGGCGCGGCAGTTCGTCGTCGCCCTGGTCGGCTGGGCGGTGACCCTGGTCGTCACCGCCCTTCCCAGCGCGCTGCTGGTGCTGATTGGCTCCGGTCTGATCAGCCTGGGCGCGGTGGAAACCAATCGCTGGGTCGAGGTGCTGGGGACGATCGCCGTGGCGGGGCTGTCGATCTGGTTCGGCATTCGCCTGTCGCTGCTGTCGATCACCACCTTCGCCGAAGGCCGGCTCGACCTGCGGCGGACCTGGGCCCTGACGGATCGCCACTTCTGGCAGCTGCTGTGGATGTACGGCCTGGCGGTGATCATCACCATCTTGGTCGGCGTGGCCCAGACCGTCGTCGCGGGCCTGATCCTGGGGCTGTCGGGCGGGATCACCAACGTGGTGATGCTGGCCCTGACCGGCCTGGCCAACATGCTGCTGGCCCCGTTCTTCTTCACCGTCCAGATGGTGATCCTGACCGCCGCCCCGGCCCGCGCCTACCACGACCTGCATGCCAGCGAACCGGTGGCGGTAGTGGCGGCTTAGGCCGCCGCGCTGGGCCGGGCCGACGCGCGGTCCCGCCAGGCCTTCAGCGCCGAGGCCTCGTCGGGAACCTCCAACCCGATGAAGCCGGCGAAGTCGATCGTGGTCAGGGCGACGATGTCGGCCATGCCATAGGCCTCGCCGGCGATCCACGGCCGGCCGTCGGCCAGCTCGCGGTCCAGCCACAGCATGGATTTGCCGACGATCGGCTTGTTGGACTCGCCGAAGTCGTTGTTCTGCGCCAACAGCGACGCGGTCAGAGGATGGGCGTGACGCCAGTACATCGCCACGGGGCTCATGATCTGGAACTCGATCCGCCGCACCCACATATCGACCTGGGCCTGGGTCAGGGCGCAGGATCCAAACATCGGCGGCGTCGGGTGCAGGGCCTCCAGATAGCGGCAGATGGCGACGCTCTCGCTGATCGTCTGGCCGTCGTCGAGCTCCAGCACCGGCACCTGGCCCAGCGAGTTTCGGGCCTTGTGCTCGGCCGTCTTGTGCTCGCCTTTCCGCAGCGCAACGCGGATTTCTGGCAGGTCCACGCCTTTCTCGGCCAGGAACATCCGCACCCGGCGCGGGTTGGGCGCCGGGTTGGCTTCGCCATAGAGCTTCATCGGCCGTTTCCTCCAGTCGCGACCTGTTTTCGGCCACTTTCAAACAAACGTTAGAGGCTGCGCGGCCGCTCATGCAAGAGGTGGCTCGCGAATTGCGTCGGCGGGACTGTCGCCGGCCCCCGAACCTTGTTAGGCGTGATCCCGGATCACGACGCCAGCGAGGGGCAGCGCCATGCAACAGTTCTCGGCCACGGACGCGGCGCTGTCGGGCTTTCGCCTGGTGCGCGAACACCTGAAGACCGTGGGCGTCTGGGCGGTGTTGATGACCGTCGCCTCGTTGATCGTCAGCATCGGCGCCATCAAGCTGGCCGGGCCGCAGATGGCGGCGATGGTGGATCTGGGCGCCGAGCCCGGCGGCGACCCGGCCGCCACCTTCAAGGCCATGGAGGGCATGTGGCCGCTGTTCCTGTTCTCGGTCGTCTACAGTCTGGCGATCTATTCTGTGTTGCTGACCGGCTTGAACCGCCTGGTCCTGCGCCCGCAGGACAGCGCCGGCGCCTATCTGCGCCTGGGCGCCGATGAGTTCCGTCAGGCCGTGGTGCTGATCCTGGTCAATCTGATCATCTTCGCGGTCTATCTCGCCCTAGTCGTCGTCGTGGCCCTGATCGGCGGTCTGGGCGCGGCGATCGGCGGGGCCCCCTTGGGCGTGGGTCTGGGGCTGCTCCTGGGGATCGCCGCGCTCTGTTTCCTGCTGGTGCTGGCCGTGCGCCTGTCGTTCGCGGGCGCCCTGGCGTTCGACACCGGCAAGATCGACATCCGCGGTTCGTGGGACTTGACCAAGGGCAAGTTCTGGCCGCTGCTGGGCGCCTATGTCGTCTCCCTGATCCTGGCGATCGTCGTTTATCTGCTGCTGCTGGTGATCATCGCGGTGATCGGCGCCAGCCTGGGCGGCGGGATTTCGGCGATGAGCGCGGCCTTCAATCCAGACATGAGCTCGATGTCGGCCTTCTTCACGCCGGCGGGCATCGTGCGGACCCTGTTCTCGGGCCTGTTGTCGATCCTGGTGCTGCTGATCGTCTTCGCCCCCGCCCCGACGATCTACGCGCAGTTGCGCGGTCGCAACGTATCCGACACCTTCAGCTAGACGGCCGGCGCTTGCGAGAACGCCTAGCCGTGACCCCAGGGGCGCTGAGCCGATTGTTGTTCGCGGGCTTCCCCCTGCTTCGGCGGTCCCCGCTGATCGTGCTGGCCTGGGGCATACCGCTCCTGCCGGTCAGCATGGCGGGCACGGTGTTGAGCGGTCTCTACAGCGGCGTGAAAGGCCCTTGGGCCTACATCGCGCCGCGGGGCAGCGGCGGATGGCTGCAGTTTGGACTGTTGTTTTCCGAATTCCTCACAATGTGCCTGTGGATGGCGCTCATGGCTGCCGCGGTGTTTCGCGCCGTGGCGGATCCGGACCGGACCGACGGACGCTGGTTGCGTCTGGGGGCTGACGAGTTGCGGTTGACCCTGGTCTGGGTGGTCACCTTCGTGGTCGGCCTGATCGGGATGTTCGTCATCGTGATCATCGTCTCTGCGGTCGGGCAAAGCGTTGTCCGCGGTTTCACCAATGCAACCTTGGTCGCTGGAGTCGTGGTGACGACGGTAGCCTTGGCGCGCTTTGTGCTGGCGCCGGCGATCACGGTCTTCGAACAGCGTGTCGCGATCGGCGACTCTTGGCGCCTCACGCGCGGCCGTTACGGGCTAGCGGTCGCCTGCGCCTTGCTGTTCCTCGTCGCTTACGGCGGCGACGAGTGGCTGCTGATGGCGCTGGGTGATGTAGTCCGGGGCGGATCGCCCGAGGCCACCATAGGCGCCGGACCGTTCTTGCTTGAACTTGCGCTTTATCCCTTCAAACCCGAACACATGGTGCCGGATCTGGTCCGGGTGGTGACCGGGACGATCGCCGGCGTGATTGCCTATGCGCCCATGGCGGTGCTGTATCGCGACCTGACGGGCAGTAACCCCGCCGATCAGGCCGCGGTCTTCGACTGAGCTATCCTAGGCCCGCTTGCTCTTCTTCAGTGCGGCCACTCGCTCCAGCCGCCGCTCCTCGTGGCGGGCCAGCACGCCCTTCAAATAACGCCCGGTCCACGAGGCCTCGACCTCGGCGACGTCCTGGGGTGAGCCCACGGCGACGATCTCGCCGCCGCCGTCGCCGCCCTCGGGGCCGAAGTCCAGCAGCCAGTCGGCGGTCTTCACCACGTCGAGATTGTGCTCGATGACCACCACGGTGTTGCCTTGGTCAACCAACTCATGCAGCACTTCCAGCAGCTTCTTGGTGTCCTCGAAGTGCAGGCCGGTGGTCGGCTCATCGAGGATGTAGAGCGTGCGGCCGGTGGCGCGCTTGCTGAGCTCCTTCGACAGCTTCACCCGCTGGGCCTCGCCGCCCGACAGGGTGGTGGCCGGCTGGCCGACCTTGACGTAGCTGAGGCCCACGCGCTTGAGCGTCTCCATCTTGTCGCGGATCGGCGGCACGGCCTTGAAGAACTCTGCGGCCTCCTCGACGGTCATGTCGAGCACCTCGGCGATGGTCTTGCCCTTGAACAGGATGTCGAGGGTTTCGCGGTTGTAGCGCTTGCCCTTGCAGACGTCGCAGGTGACGTAAACGTCGGGCAGGAAGTGCATCTCGATCTTGATCAGGCCGTCGCCCTGGCAGGCCTCGCAGCGGCCCCCCTTGACGTTGAAGCTGAAACGGCCGGGGCCGTAGCCGCGCGCCTTGCTCTCCGGCAGTTGGGCGAACCAGTCGCGGATCGGGCCAAAGGCGCCGGTATAGGTGGCCGGGTTCGAGCGCGGGGTCCGGCCGATCGGCGACTGGTCGATATCGATGACCTTGTCGAAGTTTTCCAGCCCCTCGATCCGCTCGTGCGAGGCCGGCGCGTCCGAGGCGTTGTTCAGGCGGCGCGCCGCGGCCTTGTAAAGGGTTTCGATCGTGAAGGTCGACTTGCCGCCGCCGCTGACGCCGGTGATGCAGGTGAAGGTTCCCACGGGAATCGAACCCGTGACGCCTTTCAGATTGTTGCCGGTGGCGCCGATGACCGTCAGCATCTTCTTCTTGTTGATCGGCCGACGCTCTTCCGGCACGGCGATCTCGCGCACGCCGGTCAGATATTGGCCGGTAATGCTGTTGGGATTGGCCATGATGTCAGCAGGCTTGCCCTCGGCGACGATCTCGCCGCCATGCACGCCCGCCGCCGGGCCCATGTCGATGACATAGTCGGCCGTCATGATGGCCTCCTCGTCATGCTCGACCACCAGCACCGAATTGCCCAGGTCGCGCAGGCCCTGCAGCGACTGCAGCAGCCGGGTGTTGTCGCGCTGATGCAGGCCGATCGACGGCTCGTCCAGCACGTAGAGCACGCCGGTCAGGCCGCTGCCGATCTGGCTGGCCAGGCGGATGCGCTGGCTCTCGCCGCCCGAAAGCGTGCCCGAGCCGCGCGACAGGTTGAGGTAGTCCAGGCCCACATCGACCAGGAACCGCAGGCGGTCATTGATCTCCTTCAGGATCCGCCGGGCGATCTCCATGTTCTTGTCGGACAGCTGGCCGTCGAGGCTGGCGAACCAGTCCTTGGCCGGACGGATGGCCAGCATGGAGACATCGGCGATGTCCATGCCGGCGATCTTCACCGCCAGGGCCTCGGGCTTCAGGCGCTTGCCGTGGCAGACCTCGCAGGGGGTGTCGGACTGGTAGCGGCCGAGTTCTTCACGGACCCAAGCGCTGTCGGTTTCGCGCCAGCGGCGCTCCAGGTTCGGCAACACGCCCTCGAAGGGCTTGGCCACCTCGTACTTGCGGGCGTTGTCGTCGTAAACGAACTTGATCTTGTCGCCGCCCGAACCCTGCAACACCACGTCGCGCGCCTTCTGCGGCAGCTTGTGCCAGGGCTCGTCCATCGAGAAGCCGTAGTGACGGGCCAGGGCCTGCAGGGTCTGGGTGTAGAGCGGCGAGGGGCCGCGCGACCACGGCGCCACGGCGCCCTTGTGCAGGGTCTTGTCCTTGTCGGGGATCACCAGGTCGGTGTCGAAGGCCAGCTTCGCGCCCAGGCCATCGCAGGCCGGGCAGGCGCCCGCCGGATTGTTGAACGAGAACAGTCGCGGCTCAATCTCGGCAATCGTGAAACCGCTGACCGGACAGGCGAAGCGCTCGGAAAACAGCAGCCGGCGCGGCTCCTTCTCGCCGTTCTCGATATTGGCCCACTCGGCGACCGCGAGGCCATCGGCGAGACGGAGCGCCTGTTCCATGGAGTCGGCCAGGCGCTGTTCCATGCCGGGCTTGGTGACGATGCGGTCCACGACCACGTCGATGTGGTGCTTGAACTTCTTGTCGAGAACCGGCGCGTCCTCGATCGGGTAATATTCGCCGTCGATCTTCAGCCGCTGGAAGCCAGCCTTTTGCCACTCGGCGATCTCCTTCTTGTACTCGCCCTTGCGGTCGCGAACGACGGGGGCGAGCAGATAGAGCCGCGTGCCCTCGGGCAGGGCGGTGATCTTGTCGACCATCTGGCTGATGGTCTGGCTCTCGATCGGCAGGCCGGTCGCCGGCGAATAGGGTACGCCGACCCGCGCCCACAGCAGGCGCATGTAGTCGTGGATCTCGGTGACGGTGCCCACCGTCGAGCGCGGGTTGCGCGAGGTGGTCTTCTGCTCGATCGAGATGGCCGGCGACAGGCCCTCGATCAGGTCGACATCCGGCTTGCTCATCAATTCCAGGAACTGGCGGGCATAGGCCGACAGGCTCTCGACATAGCGCCGCTGGCCCTCGGCGTAGATGGTGTCGAACGCCAGCGAGCTCTTGCCCGAGCCTGACAGGCCGGTCAGCACCACGAGCTCGCCTCGCGGGATATCGACGCTGACGTTCTTGAGATTGTGCTCGCGCGCGCCGCGCACGCGGATGAAGTTCAGTTGTTCAGCCATGTTTTCCGGAACGCGTGAGGCGAGGTTTGGGGTCGCGGGGAGGACGCGACGCGACGGCTATATGTAGGGGCTACGCTCGCAATTAACACAAGAACAGGATGCGAACAAAGATTGTGCGGGGGCGAGCTGCTGACAGGAGATGTCAGCAGCACTTTGGGGCTAACTCACCACTGGCAGTTTCCCAACCTGACAGCGACGACAATGCGACGCGCGTAACCGGTCGCCGGGGAAGGTGACACCCTTCACCCTCACTTAACCGCCTTTGGAAGCGCGACCTTCAGCACCTGCGGTGTCTAACGGCGGTAGATCGCGCGTCGGGCACGGACTTAGAGGGCGACCAGCTTGGCCAAGGCGGCGGCGAAAACGGCGGTGGCGAAGGCTCCGGGGCCCGCGACCGCCAAGGGCAAGAGCGGCAAAGGCGGCAAGTCGGCCAAGGCCGCCAAGCCGCGCACGGCCATGGCCGATGTCTGGACGCTGCTGATCTGCATCGCCGTCACCGTCTGGGCCTTCAAGACCATCGTCGCCCTGAGCGCCCAGAGCTTCTAGTCTTTAGAGGCGTCTAGAGCATTTTTCGAGCGAAGTGGTTCCGGTTCGCGTGGAGAAGAATGCTTCAAAACAAAAGATTAGAGCTCACGGCCTGACGCAGTCAGGTCGGGAAATGCTCTAGGCCGTAGTGACGATTTAGGATTCCCATCGAGAGGCGGTTCTGATTCAACGCTGCTTTTTGGAGGCGGTGTTGGAAGGCGAAGTTCTTCGGGACGATCAGTGGGCTCGGATCGAGCCATTTGTGCC
>NZ_JAFCUB010000053.1:0-19619 GCF_049896325.1 Caulobacter sp. DWP3-1-3b2 | reverse complement strand
TCCACAACCATCCGAACCGCTCGCTCGCGAACCTCAGGTGAAAACTTGTTCGTCGTCTTGCTTGTCATGGCCTCTTCCTCTCAGGAGTTGAGGCCTCCGGCAAACCCGGCGCGGTTCAGTTCGGCCAGTCAGGGAATCCTGTCGGAGTCAGAGCTAGGGGATTGTGGTATAAGTGTCCGAGAACGTTCAGCTAAACACTTGCGGGGCTGCTACACAAAAGCGCTACAGATTCGAACGCATTTCGTATGCCGGGGCGGTCGTTACTACAACCGGCGCCGTGTCCCCGGATCGTTGCGGGCGATTGTCGGCAAGAGGGAAATCTGGCGTTCGTTAGAGACGGACAGCCCCGCGGTCGCCCTGCGCCGTTCGCATCAGATCGCGGCTTCCATCGAGCGGGACTTCGAACTGGCCCGCGTCCGGTCAGGATTGCCAGTCGATCAAACGATCACTGGTGGGCGGGTTGAGCCAGTCGCAGCACTCCAGGTTCCGGCCTTGGCCTCGCGTTGATAGCTGCGATCGCTGAGCTCCATGGCGCCGAACTCAGGCTGTCGGACAACAGTCCCGGCTTGGTGGTGGAGGTTCACTTCGCGAACGCCGGAAAACCTTGAGGTCGATAGTCGGCAACCTTGCTGTAAGGCCGCCGTGCGTAGCCCTGCTTCGCGCCACCTAGCCGGCGTGTCAGCTTCTCGCGTGCTTGCTTCCAATCGCCCTGCAATCATCGCTTGTTCTCGCCGCCACCGCCGGAATTTTCTACAAATCCGCCAAGTCAGGCCGATGGTCATAGAACTCAACCTGCATCCGCATCGGGCCGGCAGGCGTCACGAAGTGAGGTTGCTCCGGAAGGACGAGGCCCAACCGCTCGGGCGTCAGGCGCTGCTCGTCTGGTGGATCGAGGATCGTGAAGACAACCTCGCCCTCAAGGACCCGGATCACGCCCCAGACGCCGACCTTAGTGCGGTGATCGCGGCGCAATGCAGCCGGCAGACTGGTTTCATCAAATACGGACGTGGTGCGGTAGGGCTGCGAGACCTGTGCGGGTTCCATGTCACGCAGTCAGTCGGATGTCGTGGGCATGGGGCGGATAAGGCGCCGCGGCGTGGTCGATGGGTAGGCCGGCAAGCGTGCTGGCGAACCCGTGATTGACGTCACGATGATGAGCTTCGTCCGCGCGAACGACAAGCACGACATCTCGTAGGGTCGCGGTGTCGGGCAGCTTCCAATAGTGCTTGGCGATGGCGGGGGCCTCGACGTTGGGCGAACGGCCCTCGTCGATCTCCTTCAGATAGAGGGTGTAGCTGATCACCGCCTCTTCCTCGAAATATCCGACGACGCGGTGGGCGGTGCGGCTGGAGACCAGGTAGAGCAGGAAGAAGGCGATATAGAAGATCCACTGGACGAGGATGATCACCAGGCGCTCGAAGAGGTTGGGCTGGGCGATCTGCACGAAGGTCATCAGGTGCATGCGCTCGTTCTCAGCCTCCTCCATGAGGGTGCGGATCCAGCCGTCGTCGTCCTTCATGCGGCGCAGGGCGGTCAGATGGTTGATCGTCGCCCCGACCATACCGGGGACAGCCGCGACCGTTTCCAGCACGATGGCGCGGTGCCCGTAGCGCTTGGCGAAGAAGGTGTCGGCGGCGAAGCGCAGCAGCTTGGTGAAACCCAGGGCGAACCGATCCGAAAAGCCGACCGGCTTGTGATGAACCACGGGCTCCGCGACCGCCTCCTCGGCCAGGGCTCGTGGGTCGGGTGCGAGAATCTTGTTGACCACGATGTACCCCTTTTGGGCTTGGGCCGCAGCGGGAGCACTGCGCGGCTGACGGAAAAAACAATGCAGGCCAGCTTCCCGACGCCCTGGGTTGGGAACGTGTGTCAGGGCCGCCTGTTCCGTAAGCTGGGGAGTTCCGGCGTCGCTCGGGAACCCCACCTGCCGGCGTTCAGAATGGGGTCTTCATGGCTGATGAAATTCCCGGCGCCTCAGACCGCGCGAGGCTACGCGAGAAGGCGCTCTCGAGGTGGGATAACGAAGGCGGCGCGAGCCGCCAGGGACCACAAGAAGGCTCACCCGCGGAGGAAGCGGGCCCCGACCGCGAGCCTCAAATAACCAACACCGAACTGGTGCAGCTTCGGGTTCGCGTGATCGCGCTTGAGAACCTGATGATCGCTTTGCTGGCCGAAGGCTCTGACAGGCAGGCGGAGGTTGTCCGCGATATGGCAGCCTACATCTCGCCGAGGCCAGGTTTCACACATCACCCCCTAACGATCCACGCCGCCGCCCACATGATCGACCTCGTCCAGCGAGCTGCTCATTTCAGCTCTCGGGCAGATCCCGATGGCTAAGCAATTCAATGTCGGTGATCGCGTCAGCTGGAACTCCGAGGCCGGCCGCGTCAGCGGGACGATCATCCGCGTCCATACTCGGGACGTCGACTACAAGGGCCATACCCATCACGCGAGCCCTGCGATCCCGCAGTACGAGATCAAGAGCAGCAAGACCGATCACATCGCCATGCACCTGGGCGCAGCGCTCAGCCGGCTGACATGAGCAACAAGCCCACGACCCCGGAGCCGCTGGAGGCGGCCATTACCCAGGCCGACGATCGCCTGCTGGCGGATCACTGGATGCCGCCGCAAGCCGGCATCGTCCCGAGGGTGCGCGTCGGCCGGCGCTGGATCAGCGTGCTCTGGGCGCTCCCCATCGGGACTGCCGCGCTCATGGTGTTGATCGCCGTCGCCCAGGCCGCGCCACCGGTGGATTCCGGCTTTCCCTGGTGGCTGCAGGTTCAGCACTTCCTGAACATGTTCTTCATGCTGTTCATCATCCGGGCCGGCCTGCAGATCCTGGCCGACCATCCGCGGCTCTACTGGCGGCGCCATTGCACGCCGGGGACGGACTGGTTTCGTTTCCAGCGCCCCGTGCCGAAGGGTCGGGTTTGGACTGCCAAGGATGACTCCGTCACGCTTCCGACATGGCTGGGCATTCCCGGTCTGCGCCATACCTTGGGCCTGGCTCGCTGGTGGCACTTCTCGGTCAACCTGCTGTGGGTGATCAACGGCGTCCTGTTCTACGGGCTGCTGTTCGCCACCGACCAATGGCGGCGGCTGGTGCCGCTGACCTGGGAGGTATTTCCGGCCGCGCTCTCCACCGCCATCCAGTACGCCTCGCTGAACTTCCCGGTGGACCACAGCTGGACGCGCTACAACGGCCTGCAAGAGCTCAGCTATTTCGTCACCGTGTTCGTCGCCGCGCCGGTGTCGATCGTCACTGGCCTGATGCAAAGCCCGGCGATCGCCAACTCCCTGGGCTGGATCGGCAGGCTGCTCAATCGCCAGGCGATGCGGTCGATACACTTCCTCTCGTTCGCCTGGTTCGTGACCTTCATCGCGATGCACGGCGTCATGGTGTTCATCACCGGGCTGCGGCAGAACACCAACCACATGTTCGCCGGCGTCGAGAACGACTCTTGGGCGGGCCTGCCGCTGTTCCTGCTGGCAATGGCTGTCTTGACGGCGGCCTGGCTCTTGGCCTCGCCGTTCACGAGACGGCACGCACGGCTGGTGCAGCGCACCGGAAGGTTCATGATCGGCTGGCTGAAGACCTTGGCCACGCGGATGGACCCAAAGACGCAATTCTAAGAGAGCGACATATCGCCGTTCTTCTGGCCAAACGGCACGATGCCAAACTCGCAGGCCTACGACGCCTTGGCCGCGAACGCCTTCGCCGACTACCGGCTGCGGGTCAGCGGCCTGATCGAAGCGCCCCAGGATCTGTCATTGGCCGACCTGAAGGCCATGCCGAAGCAGGCGCAGATCACCGACCATTTCTGCATCCAGGGTTGGTCTGGCGTCGCCAAATGGAGCGGCGTGCCGATGCGCGAAATCCTGGACCTCGCCCGGCGGTGTTGTCAGCTTAACCGGCGCACCGCGAGGCTCGTTAACTGGACACGTCTTGTTGGAAACGGCAGTAGCGCGCCATGCGTACCCTGTCCTTCAAACGTCATCGGTTCCCAGCGGAGGTCATCCGTTACGCGGTGTGGCTCTATTTCCGCTTCACCTTGAGCTTCCGCGACGTCGAGGAATTGCTCGCGCAGCGCGGGATAGAGGTCAGCTATGAAACCATCCGGTGCTGGACCATTAAGTTCGGCCCGCAGATCGCAAGGAACCTGAAGCGCCGCCGGCCAGCGCCGCCTCCGCGTTGGCATCTGGACGAGATGGTCTGTTCGGTCGGCGGACGTCGGATGTATCTCTGGCGCGCCGTCGACGACGAGGGCGAGGTCTTGGACCTCGTGATGCAGCGTAGGCGCGATACGGGCGCCGCCCTGAAACTGCTCAAGCGCCTGCTGCGAAATCAGCCCGTGGAGCCGATCTCCATCACCACCGATGGGCTCGGCTCCTACACCGCCGCGCTGAAGGAATTGGAGTTAATCGACCTGCACCGCCCCGGTCGATTGCGCGGAAACAACCGAGCCGAAAACTCGCATCTGCCGATCCGACGAAGGGAGCGAAAGATGCAAGGGTTTAAATCGCAAGCTTCCGCCCAGCGTTTCCTCACGACCCACGCGGCGATCTACAACACCTTCTACACCCAACCTCACCTGATCCGCCGTCAAACCCTTCGCCAGTTCCGCAGCGAAGCTATGCGCGTCTGGAATGAAGCCGTGGTCGCCTGAAGGAGACTTGCCTGGAAATGATAGTCCCCAGGCGGGGTTACCCTGACAACGCCACCAGAGCGGGTTAGTTTTCAGAAGAGTCTTCCTAGCCCTTATTTCCGCGCCCTGATGCGGCTGAGCTTTTTGGCGCCGGATCTTCAGGCAATGATCGTGGAAGGCCGTCAATCAGCGACGCTGTCCCTGGCCCATCTCTTGGCCCGGGGCATGCCGATCCTTTGGGATGATCAGCGGCGGATGCTCGGCATCGTTTGAGCGGGCTCGGCTCGCGCAAGGCCGTTCCCTGTTTCCAGATCGATGCGGCCTGTTTCCGAGTCTATATTCCCTGTTCGGCGAGGAAAATCGGGGGCCTGATGGGAGCGTCTAAGTCCCTATGAGCGCTGGATTTTTCTGAGCGGCACGAGCTGCATATAGCCTAAACGGTGATCCGTCCTGATCTAATTCCCTGCAAACTTCCCTGTTCGCAGGGAAACCCATCTGGATCACAGCGGCGTGGAGATATGCCGCGCCTATTGGCTTGGTCGAAGAGCTGTTCGAGGACGAAGTGGCGGCTGTGCAGACCGATTGGCGGCGAATAAGCGCGCGTTCTCGGTCGCTTGGGAGCGCCGAGGGTCATTTGAGACAATTTGCCGGGGTGGTGGCGGAGACGGAGGGATTCGAACCCTCGATACCCTTTTGGGGTATGCCGCTTTAGCAAAGCGGTGCCTTCAGCCTCTCGGCCACGTCTCCTCCTGAGAGGGGAGCGGTTCGATAGCCTGTTCGCCGGGCCGTGACAATCGAGCTATCGGAAAAATCCGCGTTAACGTGAAGCTCAGACCGCGAGACTAGCCTGAACCCTGTTCTACAACGGGCTTGGGGCCTCATGTCGTCTGCGATCGCACAATCATTCGAGACCGAAGATGTCCCGGCGGCCGACGTCGAGACGACGCCGACCTTGCCGATGATCGAGGACGAAGACGCTGTCGGCGTCGGTCGGCGCGGCCCGTTCCGTCCCGGCCGCCTGGTGCCGGCCCGGGCTCGCATGCAGGTCCGCAGTCTTTCCCGCGCCTTTCGGATGGTCGACGCGCTCGCCGTGGCGGCGACGACCGCCGCGACCGTGATGATCACCCACCTGCCGGCCGCCGCCTTCGCGCCGCTGGTGCTGGGCGCCCTGGCCCTCGTGCCCGTCCTCTACGCGCTCGAGGCCTACGCCTTCCATCGCCGCGACAGCTTCCGCCGCCATGGCCTGCGCTTGCTGGCCGCCTATGGCGCGACGGCCCTGGTGGTGCTGGCCGCCACCCTAGGCTTTGGCGAGGCTCGCGCCGCGCCCCTTTTCGTCGTCGCGGGATGGAGCGCGGCCCTGGTCGCCGTGACCGGCCTTCTCCACACGATCTGGTGGCGCGCCGTTGATCACGGCCGTCGCGAGGGTCGCCTGACTCCCAACGTCGTGGTCGTGGGCGCCACGGTCAATGCCGAGCGCTTCATCCGCACCGCCCTGGCCACTGGCGACGTCAATGTGCTGGGCGTGTTCGACGACCGCGCCGACCGCGCCCCGCCCCAGGTCATGGGGGTGCCGGTTCTGGGCGACACCACGGCCCTGATCGACCACCGCATCATGCCCTATGTCGACCGGGTGATCATCGCGGTGAGCTCCTCGGCCGAGGCCCGCGTCCGCCAGTTGGTTGAGCGGCTGGAAGTGCTGCCTAACCCGGTCAGCCTGTTCGTAGACGTGGGTCACGAGGCCCAGCGTAGCGCCTCCCTGGCCCGCTTCGTCGACCTGTCGGGCGCGACCACTGACGCCCGCCGCGCCATCGCAAAACGCGCCCAGGACATCGTGGTCGGCGGGCTGGGCCTGCTGGTCGCCTCGCCGATCATGCTGCTGGTGGCCCTCGCCATCAAGCTGGACAGCCCTGGCCCGGTGTTCTTCCGCCAGCGTCGCCACGGCTTCAACAACGAGGCCATCCTGGTGTGGAAGTTCCGGTCGATGCGACACGAGATGGCCGACGCCAAGGCCGCCCGCCAAGTCAGCGCCAATGACGACCGCGTCACCAAGGTCGGCAAGTTCATCCGCAAGACCAGCCTCGACGAGCTGCCCCAACTGTTCAACGTGCTGAAGGGCGAGATGTCGATGGTCGGCCCCCGCCCCCACGCCATCGGCATGAAGAGCGGCGACGTGGAGTCGGCCAAGCTGGTCGCCCACTATGCCCACCGCCACCGCATGAAGCCGGGCGTCACCGGCTGGGCGGCGATCAACGGCTCGCGCGGCCCGGTCGATACGGCGCAGCTGGTCCAGGAGCGTGTCGCCCTGGACGTGGACTACATCGAGCGCCAATCGTTCTGGCTGGACCTCTACATCATCGCCATGACCATCCCCTGCCTGCTCGGGGACCGGTCGGCGGTGCGCTGAGGACCCGATCATGTTCTGGCGTGGCGTACTGGGATACCTGCCGGTCAATATCACTCAAGGCGTGGTGGGCCTGCTCACCATCGTGCTGTTTACCCGTGTCCTGACGCCTGAGCAGTATGGCGTCTACGCCCTCGCCTTCTCGGCGCTCAGCCTGACCCAGACGATCCTGCTCACCTGGACTGAAGCCGCGATGGCCCGCTTCCATGCGCGGCAGGAGGCCGACGGCCGGCTGCCCGATCACTTCGCCACGATCTATCGCCTGTGGTTCGCCCTCGTCCTGGCCGTCCCGGTGGTCGCGGTGCTGGTGCTGAAGTTCGCGCCCTTGGCCGCTCCGCTGAAGATCGCCGTTGCCGCCTCCCTAGCCGCCGTCGTGGTCAAGAGCCTGACCAAGCTGTCGCAGGAGCGCCGCCGCGCGGCCGGCGAGGTCTCCAGCGCGGCCCTGCTCGACATTGTCCAGACGGTCGGCGGCTTCGCCCTGGGCCTCGTATTGGCTTTGGTCGGCCTGGGCGGCGCCGCGCCGATCCTCGGCATGGGGGCGATCTCGCTGCTGTGCCTGGTGTTCGTGCTACCGACCGACCTGCGCCGCGCCCAGGGTGGTCGGTATGACGCCGCCATGGCCAAGGCCTATGCCGCCTATGGCCTGCCGGTGGCCCTGTCGCTGATCCTGGCCTTGGTGCTTTCGACCACCGACCGTTTCCTGCTGGCGGCCTTCCTGGGCGAAAAGGCGGTCGGCGTCTATCACGCCGGCTATTCGCTTGGCAGCCGCACGCTCGACGTGGTGTTCATTTGGTTGGGCATGGCCGGTGGTCCCGCCATGGTCGCGGCCCTGGAGCGCGGCGGCCACCCCGCCCTGAAGGACGCCGCTCACGAGCAGGCCAGCTTCATGGTGCTGCTGACCCTGCCCGCCGCCGTGGGCCTGGCCCTGGTCAGTCGTCCGTTGGCGCAGGTGATGATCGGACCGCAACTCAGCGCCGGCGCCGGCGGCGTCGTGCCTTGGATCGCCTTGACCGGTTGGCTGTCGGGCGTGACCACCTATTACCTGCTGCAGGCCTTCACCCTGGGTAGGAAGACCCCGATGCTGATTGTCTGCATGGCCATTCCAGCCAGCGCGAATGTCGCCCTGAACCTCTTGCTGATCCCGCGCTTTGGCCTGGACGGAGCGCTCTGGTCCACCGCCGCCAGCTACGCGATTGGCGCGATTGGCGCGGGTGTCCTGGGCCGCCGCGTCTGCCCCCTGCCCGTGCCCTGGTCCAGCCTGTTGAAGGCCGGTGTGGCCTGCGCCTTGATGGGCGCCGTTGTGTTGGCCGTGCCGGCCTTCGGCGGGGTGGTCGAGCTGCTGATCAAGGCCGCGCTCGGCGCCTTGGTGTATGGCCTCGCGGTGCTGGCCGTCGACGCCGGTGGCCTGCGCGGCCGCCTGAACGAAATCCTCCAGCGCCGGTTGAGAGCCACATGACCGTCGTTTCCGAAACCCTGACCGACAACATCGCCTGGAGGTCCCTCTCCGAGACGGGCGCCCAGCCGCGCCTGTCGGTGCTGATCCCGACCTTCCGCGACGATCCCAGCGCCCTGCTCAAGGCGCTCGATGAGCGCGGCGTCGAGGCCGAGGTCATCCTGCTGGACGACGGCGGCGGCGACGCGGCCTTGGTCGAGCGGATGGCCAAGCGCATTGAGACGATGACGCTGCCGGCCCGGTTGGTCGTGCTGTCGTCCAACGAGGGCCGCGCCAAGGGCCGCAACCGCCTGGCGCGCCACGCCCGGGGCGGCCACCTGCTGTTTCTCGACAGCGACATGCTGCCCGACCCGATCGGTTTCCTGGCTCGCTGGACAGCGCTGGCCGGGGACGACGTGGCCGTGGCCTTCGGTGGGTTTACCCTAGACCAGACGCCCCACCGGCCCGAGCACGACCTGCACCGGGCCATGGCCCTGAAAAGTGACTGCACCTCAGCGCCTGAACGGGCCAGGGAACCCGAAAAGCACGTCTTCACCTCCAACCTCTTGGTCCGCCGAGACGTCTTCGACACCGTGGCTTTCGACGAAGGCTTCGCCGGCTGGGGGTGGGAGGACGTCGAGTGGGCCATGCGGGTGTCGGCGCTCTATCCGATCGTCCATATCGACAATTCGGCCACCCATCTGGGACTGGACACGGCCCAGGCCCTCGCCGCCAAATACGAACAGTCAGCGGCCAACTTCGCCCGGGTCGTGCAAGGCCACCTTGAGGTGGTTCGAAACTATCCCAGCTACCGTGTCGCCAAGGCGCTGAAGCCCTTGCCTTTGCGGCCCCTCTGGAGGCCGATGCTCAAGTCCATCGCCCTCTGCGAGGCGGCTCCGACGCCGCTGCGGGCCCTCGCCATGCGGCTCTATCGCGCCGCCCTCTATTCGGACGCCGTCTGATGCAGACCTTCCCCGCTGAAGAGATTGGCGAAAAAGTCGACGCCTACGAGCCCGACGTCACATTGAAGGGCAAGCTGAGGCGGCGACTGATCCGCCTGGCCCATCGCCGACCCGCCAAGGTGAAACTGGAGCGGCCGATGGTGTCGTTCAGCTTTGACGACGCCCCCGCCACGGCCTGCGAGGCCGGAGCCCGGGTGCTGGAGCAACGCGGCCTGCGCGGCACCTATTATTTCGCGGCCGGCCTCGCCGGCCGCGACGGGCCCATGGGCCGTTTCGCCACCGGTGAGCACGCCGCGAGGTTGCACGCCGCCGGCCACGAGATCGCCTGCCACACCTTCTCGCACCTCGACTGCGGCCAGTCCTCGGCGGCCGAGACCCTGGCCGACGTCGACCGCAACAGCGCGGCCCTGGCGACCTGGGGCGTCGGCGAGCCGGTCAGCTTCGCCTATCCTTACGGCGACGTCGCCGGCCCAGCCAAGACCGCCCTGGCCAGCCGCTTCAAGACTCTGCGCGCCCTGCACCACGGTCTGATCGCCAACGGCGCTGACCTCAACCAGGCCCCCGCCGTCGGCATCGAGGGCGAGGACGGCGAGGCCGTGGCCCTGGACTGGCTGGACAAGGCCCATGCCCGCAACGCCTGGCTGATCCTCTACACCCACGACGTCGCGGCAGAACCATCCCAGTGGGGCTGCACCATCGGAACGCTGGAGCGGTTGGTGGATGGGGCGCTGGTGGCGGGCTTCGACGTGGTGACCGTGGCCGAAGGCGCGCGGCGGATCGGGCTGTAGGGCTCCTCTCCTCCAGGCGAAGGACTTTGCCACGATTGGGGACAGGCGCATGCGCCTGTCCCCATCAGCAGGCGCGGGTTCACGCTTACGCGCCAAAGCTGCGATGGGATGGGGAGGGTGCGAAGCGCCCGGGCTCCGCCCGGAGGATTTGCAGATTTGATACCGTTTCGACGAAGACGAGCGCTTCGCGCGGCCTTCAGACGAGAGCCATCGGCGCGCGGGGTCTTAACCCGCTTCCGAAGTGGGCCCTCGGCGGGCGGAGGGTTGGCTGACCCTCCGGACCGTACAGGCGATTTCAGCCCGTACCTGTTGGCAACGGCCGCCTACCCGGGCGCCGAAGTTTTGTCGCCGCGGGGGCGAACCTGCTCCGAACCGACCTTGGGGCGTCTCCCGAAGAAGACACGGCGGCCAAGCCTTCCCGCTCGACCACCCCCTACCGCCCGTCAGGTCGCCGGCCGACGTCCCTCCCCGTGCGATGGAGTGAGCAGAGTATGCGGGCGCCAGAAGGGGGTGGGTGTCAAAAAGATCGAGAAAGTTTAGAGCGTTGATTTTGAATGACTTTGTTTCGTGACCACTCGCGTCGAACGGCTCATGCGCCTTTCTATCCTTTGCGGGGAGGCGTGGAACCCTCAACCTTGGTCATCTGCCGAAAATTGATCGCTGCTTTTTCATCCTCTCATCCCGGCGGAGGCCCGGATAAAAGGAATTTCGGGTGTTGCTTCCATCGGAAGCAAACCGCTCTAGGCCTCGATCTCGCGGTCCGGGAAGGCCAGCTTGGCCGCGAAGGCCACGAACAGCACCCAGCGAAAGTCATTATAGACCACCGCGATGCTCTCGGTCAGGGCCACCAGACTGTAGACGACCAGGAAGGGGAAGGCGAGCAGCGCGCCCCGGTCGCGGAACACCGCGATCACCGCCAAGGTCATGGTCTGCAAGTAGAATAGCCCCCAGGCGATCAACCCCACCAGGCCCATGCCCAGCCACTGTTCCAGCCAGCTGTTATGGGCGTGCTGGGCCTGGAAGCCAGCGTTCTTGCTGATCCAGGCAAAGGGGCCCCAGCCGGTCTTGTCGCCCCACACCGCCTGGTAGCCATAGCCGAGCCAGGGCCGGTCCTCGATCTCGCGCATCACCGCGCTCCAGATCTTGGTGCGGCCGGTCAGGGTGGCGTCCTTGCCGAGGATCGAGAAGAACACATCGGCGGCGAACAGGATGAAGGCGGCCAGAAGCACCACGCCGGTTACGCCGGCCCAGGTGGCGGCGACTCCAGCGGCGGGGCTGCGGCGGGCCACTAGCACGAAGCCGATCGCGCCCATGCCCAGCACCAGCGAGACCAGCGAGGTCTTTGACGTCGACATCAGCACCAGCACCAAGGCCAGGCCCGCGAAGGTCCACCACAGGTGAGCGCGCCGGGGGTTGAGCAGCGCGGCAGCCGAGAGGATGCAGAAGCCGAAGGCCATGTTTCCGCCCAGGCCGTTCTTCTCGCGCCAAAGGCCGCGCCAGGCGCCGGGGAAAAGCTCGGTCATGATCCCGATGCGCGGCACGGCCAGACAGACGACGAAACTGGCGATGATCAAGACCGCGAAGGCCGCTCCCACCACCTCGGCCAGCTGCGGCCAGCGAAACCGCGCCGCCAGGGCGACGCCGCCCAGGGTGGTGCAGACCAAGGCGAAACAGCGCCGGGCTGTCTGGTCGGGGTTCACCGACCAGACCATCGAGGCGACAACCACGACCAGCAGCACGATCAGGAACGGCTGCCGGATCAGCACCCGGAAGGTCGCGCCAGGCCGCAGGGCGATCAGGGCGAAGCCGGCGGCATAGGCGGGCAGGTAGGCGACTCGCAGGATCGCAGAGCCGGCCTCGGTGGCGCTCTCACCGACCAACGGCAATTCCCAGCCGCCGCTATAAAGCAGCAGGGCGAAGACCGCCAAGGCGAAGAGGGCGATGTGGGCGAAGGTCAGGCGGGCCGGCGCGGCGGCGGGCGCCGTTCCGTAGAGGCTCACGCCGGGCTCCTCAAGGCAGGATGGCCTTCAGGAAACGGGGCGGCTGGACCGAGGCCTGGTTGAAGAACACGCCAGCGCAGCGGCCGCCGGCCGAGGCCAGGGCGTCGCGCAAAAGGCCGGGCGGCCGCACGTCGGGTTGCTGGGCGCTGACCACCATCACGATCTGGTCCATGTGCTGGGCCAGGGTCAGGGCCGCCTGGGAAGTGTCAGCTGAGGGACTATCGACGATGATGATCTCGGCGTGGCGGCGCAGGGCCGACCAATATTCGACGCCGGGCAGGATATGGACCTTCTGGCGGCCGCGCAGGGCCTCGCGGTTAAATCGAGTAACCCACAAGCTCGGCCCACCGACGCTATGGGCGGTCAGGTACTTGGCGTCGGGCCAGACGCCGCCGTCGGGCTTGGGGGCCGGCGGCTGCACGGTAAAAAAGGCCGAGCCGTCCGGCGAGGCCGGCGCGCCGGGGCCCATGGCGCCGTAGCGTTCGGGGTCGGCGGCGATGGCCTGGTATTGCGGCGAAGTGACGAGGTCGAGGTCGATCAACCAGGTCTTGCGACCGGCCCGCTTGGCGGCGAAGCGGGCGAATTCGCGGGCGGCGGTCGAAGTCCCCTCCCCACGCCGGGCGGATACGAACTGGACGACATGCGCGCGGCCGGGCGCGGGGGCGCCCAAGGACCCCCACAGCTCAGCCATCTCGACGTTCAAGTCCACCATTCGCCGAATCGCTACGCGTTGAAGTCCGTTCACCTTAAGGCCCAAACGCTTTCGCGTGAAAGGCGACGAAAGCGCCCAGGGCCAAGCTGATAAAGCCGCCCCAGGCTGTTAGGTTCATTTCAGCGCTTGTAGGCCGCCGTGGCCAGCACCGGCAGGTTCAGGGTGCGCGCGGCCGAAGCCGGAGTTTGCAGGCCCGGACGTAGCAGCATCCGCACGAGACCGGCGCAGGCGGCCGAGAACGCGGCGAACAGGAAGGCCAGGACCAGGATCGGCTTTTTCAGGCTCTTGCCGGTCGAGGGCGCCACGGCGCGCTGGACGATGCGGATATTGTCGCTGCCCTCGGCCGACATCCGGCGCTGGGCCTGGTCCTGCTGTTCCTTGACCGTGAAGTCGCGAACATTGGAAGATAGCACGTCACGGTCGCGGCTGAGCTGGTTGAAAGTGGGCTCCAGCTCCGACAACCGCAGCAGGCGCTGGTTCACGTCCTGGACTTGCTGGCTGTAGGCGACCTGCGCCTGTTGCAGGGCCGCGACCTCGGCCGCCAGGTCGTTCTGAGTGGATTGCAGGGTCTGCCAGATCGGATTGGGACCGCTTCGCCGCGCGCCATCGCCGTTAGTGCGGCCCGAGGCGATGCCCTGCTCCAGCTGAGAGATCTGGGCCTCGATGTCGCGGACCGGTTGGGTGCCGGGCCGATAGCGCGACAGCAGGCCCTCGCGATCCAGCTTCAGCTGGGCCAGCTTGCCGCTCGCAGACATGTCGCTGTCGCGATAGAGCACCATGTCGGCTGGCGTGCGCGCCAGCTCGCCCCGCACCGAGGCCAGGCGGCCCCTGCGGTCCTGAAGCTGCGCTTCGGTGGCGTATTTCTGCGACTCGGCTTGGGCCTGCAGCTGGGTCAAGGCTGTCTTCTGGGCAGTGAAGTCGCCGATGTTGTTGCCCGACAGGAAGGCCTGATAGGCGGTATCGGTCTCGGCCAGCTTGTCGGCGAAGATGTCGCGCTGACGCTCAAGGCCATTGTCGCTGGAGCCGATCAGCAGGCTGCGGCGATAGATCAGATACTCCTCGAGCAGGGTGTTGAGCACCTTCTCGGCGACCTCGGCGTTCTTGTTGGAATAGGACAGCCGGATGATCGAGTTGTCGGGGGCGGTCTCGATCTTCAGGTTGCGGGCGAGCGCGTCACGTCCCTCGGCGATCAGCTTGTGCTTCCCCTCGGGCGAGGCCCTGGAATATTTGGTGGCATGGGCTGGGAAGATCTTGCCAAAGCCGACCTTGCGGATCACCCGCTCGCGCAGTTCGCTGCTGCCGAGGATTTCCGCTTCCGACTGGATCACCTGGTCGACGTCCGGCACCGCGCCCCGCGCGGCGTCGCCGGCTCGGGGCTCGTAGACATATTCCTGGCCCAGGCGGACAAACAGGCTTGAGCTGGCGGTATAGGTCTTCTTCATCGTGGTGGCGAAGGCCAGGCCGATGCAAAAGATCACCATGAACACGCCGAGCATCAGCCAGCGCTCGCGCCAAAGCAAGGTGACGAAATCGGTCGGCGCGTAGCGGGCGCGCGCCGCCCAGTCGCTTCGCGACGGGGGTTCGTGCGGCACGCTGGTCCAGGCGCTCGTCGTCGACATGCGAATCCGATGGGTTCAAATCTCGACCTTACCCTGGTCGGTCGCGCCTTAAGGCTTCGTTACCCATTCCTGTTAAGACTTGCCGCATGCACAGGCGCACCATCCTCTCGGCGGCTTTCGCCCTGCCCTTCCTGGCCAGCGGTCTTTCGGCCTGCGGCCACGTGGACGGCGAGCCCATCACGCCCACGGCCCGCCCGACGGCCGATTTTCCCGACATCGGCTACGCCGAATGGACGGACGACGAGCCAGACTACCGATTCTATCCGGGGGACGAAATCGATGTCCGCGTGCCCTCGGCGGTCGAGCTGAACAAGTCTGCGGTGATCCAACCCGATGGCCGCGTCTCTTTGCCGTTGATCGGTCCGGTGATGGCCGCCGACCGCACCATCGGTGAACTTGAGGCCTCGATCACCCAGGCCTATGGCGCCCAGTTGTTGCGGCCGAAGGTCGAGGTGTCGGTCAAGACCACGGCGCCGCTGAAGGTTTTCGTGGGCGGAGAGGTTGGCAATCCTGGCGTCTATGACATGGCCGGCGACGGCGACGCCCTGCGGGCGGTGATCCAGGCCGGGGGCTTCAAGGCCTCGTCCAAGCGCAGCTCGGTGGTGATCATTCGCCGGGGCCCGGGCGGTCGTCCGATGCTGCGCACCGCGAACCTGCTTTCGGGAATGACAGGCGGCGGGGCGGACTTGGTGCCGCTACGTCGGTTCGACATCGTCTATGTGCCGCGCAGCGGGGTCGCCGAGGCGGGCCTGTTCATGCAGCAATATTTCCGCGACCTGCTGCCGATCAATTTCAGCTACGCGGTCAACGGCTTTAACGGAAACTAGAGCATTTTTCGAGCGAAGTGGCTCCGGTTCGCGTGAAGAAAAATGCGTAAAAACAGAAGATTAGAGCTCACGGCCTGACGCAGTCAGGTCGGGAAATGCTCTAGGTCGCCCACCCGGCGCTTCAGACGTCCGGGAAAGGGAAGGCGTGGGCTGAACCCGTCAGGGTTCAGCCGTTGGCCAGCCATTCGCGCGCCTGGCGCTGCGCTTCGGCGACATCCTCGCTGGCCATCTCCTGCGAGATTTCCTTGCGATAGACCTTGGCTTCGACCGAACCACGCATGGCGGCCAGGTTGAACAGCATGTGGGCCGAGACGTAGTCGAGCGGCGCGCCGCCCTGACCGGTCGAATAGAGCAGGCCCATGCGAAACAGCTCGTCGCCCGAGGTGTCGGCGGTCGGCAGCGGGATGCCGTGGATGGCGGCGGGTGGTTCAATGCTCATCATCATGACCGTGGTTCTCCTTGCAGCCCGCGCCGTCGTTCTGGCCGCGCCAAGCTCTCTGTGGAGACACAAAAGTCCTTCTTGATTGAACATATAGTTAAGGCCGGCGACAGCATAAATCTTGGCCATGAATACATAAACCCTTCACGGGTATTACGTTGCGTTCACCGGTGTTACTAGACGTAAACCCCCGTATACAGCGCGTTAACGAGCGCGCTGGCCAAACAGCACCTTTCGGGCCTCTTCCTGCGCTTTTCCGGGGGTTTGCAGGGCCGGGCGGCGCAATTCCGCCCCCAGCTTGAACCCGCGCTCGACGCCTTCGCGGGCCGCCATGCGCTCGAACCACGTCTTCAAGTGCGGAAATTCTTCCAGAATAATGCCCTGATTTTTCCATGGCACAACCCAACCCCAGCAGGCGAAGTCGGCGATGGACAATTGGCCACAGATGAAATCCTTCCCGTCCAGCTGCTTGTTGAGCACGCCGTACAGCCTGTGGGTCTCGTTGGTGTAGCGGACGGCGCCATAGGCGATCTGCCGCTGGTCGCTGACGATCGAGGCCGCATATTGCCGGAAATGATGGGTCTGGCCGGCCATAGGACCGAGGCCGCCCATCTGCCACATCAGCCACTGGTCGATATCGACCCGCTCGCGCTCATTGGTCCCGTAGAACTGCCCGGTCTTGCGACCCAGATACTGCAGGATGGCGCCGGACTCGAAGACCGAGATCGGCTGGCCCCCGGGACCGTCCGGATCGACGATCGCCGGCATGCGGTTGTTGGGGCTGATGGCCAGGAACTCAGGCTTGAACTGTTCGCCCGTCCCGATGTTCACCGGAACCATGGTGTAGGGCAGACCCATCTCTTCCAGGGCGACGGAGATCTTCCAGCCATTGGGCGTAGGCCAGTAATAGAGTGCGATCGAACCGCTCATGCTGTTTTCCCTCTTCGTTGACTCCAACATGGTCTCGCGCGCGCGTCACGCCAAGGCCGGTGATGGGTTGGAGCCTTAGCCTGACCGCGCCGTTCAGATCAGGTTCAGCGAGACCGGAGCATTCTGTCGTTCAAGAACGAGGGATGAGACGGCCGGAAGGCCCGACCAAAGGAGACGGATGAGATGAAACGTCTTTTACTCACTATCGCGGCCGTGGCCGCCGTGGCCGGCCCGATGGCCCTGGCCAGCGAGGCTTCGGCCCAGGATCGCGGCCACGGTCGCGGCGGCGACCAGGGTGGCCGCGGGGATCACGACCGCGGCGGTCGCGGCGATGATCGCGGCGACCGCCGAGACGGCGACGGCGGTGGCCATGACGGTCGTCACGACAACGGCCGCCACAACGGTTGGGACCGCAGCGACAAGCGCTGGGATAACGGCCGCCACAACGGCTATTACTATAACAATCGCTGGAGCTATGGCGCGCCGCCGGCCGCCTATTACGGACACCCCGGCTACCGTCCCGGCTACACCGCCTGGCGCCGCGGCGGCTACCTGCCGTCCTACTATCGCGGCGGCGACTATGTGATCAACGACTATGGCTACTACCGCCTGCGTCCGCCGCCCCGGGGCTATCACTGGTACCGGGCGGGTAGCGACTACGTGCTGGCGGCGATCGCCACGGGCTTGATCTTCGACATCATCAATAACTAGTGACGTCGATCTGAAACGATGGGCGGCGCTCCGGGCAATCCCGTGAGCGCCGTTCCGTCAGTCGGGCCTAGAGCCCCAGCTTGCCCCGCAGCAGTTCATTCACGGTCGCCGGATTGGCCTTGCCGCCGGTCTCCTTCATCACTTGGCCGACGAACCACCCGATGGCCTGGGGCTTTTCCTTCACGGCCGAGGCCTTGTCTGGATTGGCGGCGATCAGGGCGTCGATGGCCGCCTCAATGGCGCCCGTGTCGTTGATCTGAACCAAGCCCCGCGCCTCGACGATCTGCGCGGGACGCCCCTCGCCCGCCCACATGTGCTCGAAGACCTCCTTGGCGATCTTCGACGAAATCGTGCCGTTCTCGATGAGTTCGACCAGTTGAGCGATGTCCGAGGCCGGCAGCGGCGAGGCGGCAATTTCGCGACCGTTCGCCGCCAGTTTCGACAGCAACTCGTTGGTCACCCAATTGGACACCAGCTTGGCGTCGCGGCCCCCTGTCTTTTCGAAAAGAGATTGGGCGGCGGCTTCGAAATAGTCGGCGCGGTCGCTTTCGATGATCAGCACGCCAGCGTCATAGGCCGACAGGCCGTACTGGCTCTGCAGGCGCTGCTTCTTGGCGTCCGGCAGCTCCGGCAGGGTTTCCTCAATCGCCTTGACCCAGGCCGGGTCGAGGATCAGTGGCAGCAGGTCCGGATCGGGGAAGTAGCGATAGTCGTGCGCCTCTTCCTTCGACCGCATCGACCGGGTCTCGACCTTGGTCGGGTCGAACAGCCGGGTCTCCTGGTCGATCTTGCCGCCGTCCTCCAGGATCTCGATCTGGCGACGGGCCTCGTACTCGATGGCCTGCTGGATATAGCGGTAGGAGTTGACGTTCTTGATCTCGCAGCGCGTGCCCAGATGGCTGAAGCTGCCGGTCTCGCGGAACCTCTCATAGGCGCCGGGGCGGCAGACCGAGACATTGACGTCGGCCCGCAGGTTGCCCTTCTCCATGTCTCCGTCGCAGGTGCCCAGATAGACCAGGATCGTGCGGATTTTCTTCACATAGGCCGCCGCCTCTTCCGAGGTGCGCATGTCGGGCTTGGAGACGATCTCCATCAGCGCCGTGCCCGCACGGTTCAGGTCCACATAGGTGGCGTTGGGATCCAGGTCGTGGATCGACTTGCCGGCGTCCTGCTCCAGGTGCAAGCGCTCGATGCGCACGTCGAAGGTCGTGCCGTCGTCGCGCTCGACGCTGACGACGCCCTCGCCGACGATCGGCTGGTCGAACTGGCTAATCTGATAGCCCTGAGGCAGATCGGGATAGAAGTAGTTCTTGCGGTCGAAGCGGCTCTTCAGATTGATCTGGGCTTTAAGACCCAAGCCAGTCTTGACCGCCTGCTCCACGCAGAAGCCGTTCAGCACCGGAAGCATGCCCGGCATGGCCGCGTCCACCAGGCTGACCTGCTGGTTTGGCCCGGCGCCGAACCCGACGGCGGCGCCAGAAAACAACTTGGACTTGCTGGCGACCTGGGCATGGATCTCGAGGCCGAGAACGATTTCCCACGGGCCGGTGCGGCCTTGGATCTGCTTTGCGGAGGCGGTTTCGGTCATGTCTCAATTCCTGGCCGCAGGGGTGGCCACTTCAGTTTAGCTCCCTTCCCTTCCCTTTATGGGGAGGGTGGCGTCGAGAGCACGACAAATCACGCTCATGACGGGGTCGATATCCTCATGCACCGCACGGGTTGGGAAGCGCAAGGTTTGGAAGCCCGTAAGGCTCAAAACCCGATCTCGGCGTTGGTCGCGGCCGGCTTGTTCCAGCTCAGCATGGTGATGGCCATCCACTTCCACGATCGGCCGGCGGGCGAAACAGACAAAGTCGAGGATGTAGTCGAGGAACGGCGCCTGCTTCCGGAAGTGAAAGCCGTTGGCTCTCAGTGTCCGGAGCCGTACCCACAGGCGAACTTCCTGGGTTGTCATGGCCTTTCGCAAGGCTCGAGCATTTTTCGAGCGAAGTGGTTCCGGTTCGCGTGAAAAAAAATGCGTCAAAACAGAAGATTAGAGCTCACGGCCTGACGCAGTCAGGTCGGGAAATGCTCTAGGGTCAAAACCCAATCAAGGTATTGATTGAGCATTCTTGCTGTGATTCACTCTTTGGAACGGAGGTGGATCATGGCT
>NZ_JAFCUB010000052.1:0-20642 GCF_049896325.1 Caulobacter sp. DWP3-1-3b2 | reverse complement strand
AGTCCATAACCCTACCCAAACGATAATCACCTCTGCCGCGGGGTGGAGCAGCCCGGTAGCTCGTCAGGCTCATAACCTGAAGGTCACAGGTTCAAATCCTGTCCCCGCACCCAAGATCTCTTCAAAACCAAGTTTTGGTTGTGGCTCTTATGCCACCCAAAGTGGCGTTTGGGCCGCAGCGGACCCGTGTCACGCGAAAAGTTATCGCCAAGACCCGCTCGCGCCCGAGATTCTGCTGTCAAACCCCGTAGCGCGTTCCACGGTTTTGCGTCATGAGAGCAGGATGGAAGGACGCGGGTCGGCAACTGGCCCGCCTACGAAGGTTTTGAGGATAAGATGGCGAACGGTGTCGTTAAGTGGTTCAACCCGGCCAAGGGCTTCGGTTTCATCCAGCCGGAAAACGGCGGTGAAGACGTTTTCGTCCATATTGCAGCGGTTGAGCGCTCGGGCCTGGCGGGCCTGAACGAAGGCGACCAGGTCGCCTACGAAATGGAAGAGGATCGCCGTTCGGGCAAGACCTCGGCCGGCAATTTGCGCGTGACGGGCCAGGGCGCGGCGCCTTCGGCCCCGCGTCGTCCCGCGGCGCGCGGCTTTGACAGCCCGCGTGGCGGTTATGACGCGCCCCGCGGCGGCGGCGGTTACGACGCCCCGCGTGGTGGCGGCGTTGGCGGTGGCGGTGGCGGCGCCTCGGGCGAAGCCGGAACCGGTGTGGTGAAGTGGTTCAACAGCACCAAGGGTTTTGGCTTCATCCAGCCCGACAATGGCGGCGGCGACATCTTCGTGCACATTTCCGCCGTTGAACGTGCTGGTCTGCGCGGTCTGAACGAGGGCCAGCAAGTCGGTTACGAACTGGAACAGGATCGCCGCTCGGGCAAGACCTCGGCCGGCAACCTGCGCATCCTCTAAGGGCTCAGATCTCCGCCGGACGCGGAGCGTTTGGACGGTCTTTTGCCCTTGCATTTAGGCCCCGCAGGAACCCCTCCGCCGTCGTTGAGACGGAGGAGGGGTTCCTGCGGGGCCTTTTTTCGCGTCCGGGGCCGGCCGGAGAGGCGGCCTAGACCAACCCCTGCTCACGCTCGGCTGCGGCCTGGTTCACCGCCAGGGCAGTCATGTTGACGATCCCGCGCGCCGTGACGCTGGGCGTCAGCACGTGCAGCGGGCGGCTCATGCCCAGCAGCACGGGGCCGACCAGTAGGCCCTCGGTCGCGGCGCTAAGCAAGGTCAGGGCGATATTGGCGGCGTCCAAGGTCGGCATGATCAGCAGATTGGCCGAACCTTTCAGCTGGCTGTCATGCACGAGGCGATCACGCAGGGCCTGGGACAGGGCGGCGTCGGCGTGCATCTCGCCGTCGACCTCAAGCTCGGGGGCCTGTGCGCGGACGATGGCCAGAGCGTCGCGCATCTTGCGGGCGGTCGGCGAGTTGCTGGCCCCAAAGCTGGAGTGGGACAGCAGGGCCGCCTTCGGCGTCAAGCCAAAGCGGCGAACGGACTCGGCGGCCAGTAGCGTCATCTCGGCCACCTGTTCGGCGGTCGGATCGACATTGACGTGGGTGTCGCAGAAGAACAGCGTGCCGTTGTCGATGATCAGGGCGGATAGCGCATAGATCCGGCCGACCGTCTCGCGCTTGGGAATGATCGGCAGCACATAGGTCATGTGCTGCCACCAGTCGCCGGCCCCACCCACTAGGGCGGCGTCGACATGGCCGGCCTGCAGCAGCATGGAGGCCGAAACCGTCCGGCGGTTGGTCACCCGGCGCTGGGCGGCGAGGGGCGGCACGCCGCGCCGGCTGACCAGACTCTGATAGCGATCGACCAGGGGCGCGAAGAGCTCGGTGTCGGCCGCCGGGTCGAGGATCTCGACCGCACCGTCAAAGTTCATGCGCAGGCCCATCTCGGTGGCCTTGGCGATGATGGTCTCGCGCTTGCCGATCAGCACCGGCTTGGCCAGGCCCTCGTCGAGCACGGTCTGGACGGCGCGCAGCACGCGCTCGTCCTCGCCCTCGGCATAGGCCACGCGCACCGTCTGGCCCTTGGTCGCCTTGCGAGCCCGCTCGAACAGCGGCCGCATCAGTTGGCCGGAGCGATAGACGAACAGCTCCAGCTCCTGCCGATAGGCGTCGAAGTCGGCGATCGGCCGGGTGGCGACGCCGCTGTCCATGGCAGCCCGGGCCACGGCCGGGGCGATCTGCAGGATCAGCCGGGGGTCAAACGGCTTGGGAATGATGTACTGGGCGCCGAACATCGGGGCGACGCCGCCATAGGCGCTGGCCACCACCTCGGAGGCCTCGGCCCGGGCGAGTTCGGCGATGGCCTCGACGGCCGCCACCTTCATGGCCTCGTTGATCTCGCTGGCGCCGACGTCTAGTGCGCCCCGAAAGATGAACGGGAAGCACAGGACGTTGTTGACCTGATTGGGATAGTCGCTGCGGCCGGTGGCTACGATGGCGTCGGGCCGGGCGGCGGCGACCAGCTCAGGCAGGATTTCCGGCTCGGGATTGGCCATGGCCAGGATCAGCGGATTGGGCGCCAGCAGCGGCAGCCATTCGGCCTTGAACACGCGAGGGGCCGACAGGCCCAGGAAGATGTCGGCGCCGGCCAACACTTCAGAGAGGGTGCGGGCGTCGGTCTGGCGGGCATAGCGGGCCATGTTGTCAAGCATGTCGGCGTCGCGGCCGGCATAAACCACGCCCTTGATGTCGGTCAGAGTCACGTTCTCGACCGGCAGGCCCATCGAGACCAGCAGGTCCACGCAGGCCAGGGCGGCGGCGCCGGCTCCCGAGGTGACCAGCTTGACGTCCTTGAGGGTCTTGCCCTGCACGACCAGGGCGTTGCGAACAGCGGCGGCGCAGACGATGGCGGTGCCGTGCTGGTCGTCGTGGAAGACCGGGATGTTCATCCGTTCACGCAGTTTGCGCTCGATGATGAAACATTCGGGGGCCTTGATGTCCTCCAGATTGATGCCGCCGAAGGTGGGCTCCAGGGCGGCGACCACCTCAATGAACTTGTCGGGATCCTCGGCGTCGACCTCGAGGTCGAAGACGTCGATGCCGGCAAACTTCTTGAACAGAACGGCCTTGCCTTCCATCACCGGCTTGCTGGCCAGCGGGCCGATATTGCCCAGGCCCAGCACGGCGGTGCCGTTGGAGATCACGGCTACCAGATTGCCTCGAGCGGTGTAGTCGCGCGCCAGATCGGGATTGGCGGCGATCGCCTCGCAGGGGGCGGCGACGCCGGGCGAATAGGCCAGGCCCAGGTCGCGCTGCGTGGCCATGCGCTTGGTGGCTTCGATGGCCAGTTTCCCGGGCCGTGGCAGACGGTGATAATCCAGGGCTGCTTTACGGAAGTCCTCGTCCATCGGTCGTTCCTCGGTGACTGCGCAGGCAAAGCGGCGCGGATCGTCTTGGCGCGATCCGTCACAGGTCTAGCTACCGGTGTTGGTCCGGTATTTCCAACCTTACAGGGCGTATGCTGGCGTTTTTTGGGCGTCACGACGGATCTGAAGCGATCAACCGTGGCTCAATAAGTAATAAAAGACTTATATAATGCTCAGGCGGCAGGCGTTGAGCGCCGGCGGGCGAGGCGGTTGCGACCGTCGCGTCGATGGCGGACACGGCGGGCTGGACTTGTGGGCGAGGCGGTTTCAGCATCGTTCCGTGTCCCGAAAGTCTAGACTGGCGCACCGAAACGCCGAGCAAGGAACGACGAAAGCATGAGCGGCCTGACCACCCATATCCTCGACACGGCGGCCGGCCGCCCGGCGGCGGGCGTCGTTGTGCGGGTTTCCGCCCATCGCGGCGGCGAGCTCGCGCTTTTGGGCGAAATGCGGACCGACGCCGACGGTCGCGCGCGGCTGGTCGAAGGCGCGGACCTGGTGGCCGGCGGCTATCGGCTAGAATTCTCGGCGGGTGACTATTTCAAGGCCTCGGGCGCGACGGTCAGCGATCCGCCCTTCCTCGACGTGGTGGTCATCGATTTCAACGTCGCCGACCCGGAGCAGCACCACCATGTGCCGCTGCTGGTCTCGCCGTTCGCCTATTCGACCTATCGGGGCAGTTGATGGACGCGGTGCGTTTCCTGCTGAACGGCGAGGTGGTCGAGGCCCGGGGCGTCGATCCCACCCGCACGCTGCTGGAGCACCTGCGCGGCGACCTGCGCCGAACCGGAACCAAGGAAGGCTGCGCCGAGGGCGACTGCGGGTCTTGCACCGTGCTGGTCGGCGAGCTTGACGGGCAGGGTGGGACCGCTTGGCGGGCGGTCAACAGCTGTATCCAGTTCGTGCCGATGCTGGACGGCAAGGCGGTGATCACCGTCGAGGGCCTTTCGGGGCAAAACGGGGCCAAGGACCAGCCGCATCCGGTGCAGGCCGCGATGGTCGAGCATCACGGCTCGCAATGCGGGTTCTGTACGCCGGGCATCGTCATGTCGCTGTATGCCCGCGCCATCGCGGCCCAGGGGGCGGGCGCGCCGATCGAGGAGGTGCTGGCCGGCAATCTATGCCGCTGCACCGGCTATGGCGCTATCCTCGCGGCGGCCGAGGCGATCCCGTCCGAGGCCGCGCCGGACGTCGCCACGGCGCTGGCGCCGTTGCAGCGCACGGCGATGCTGGGTTTGGAACACGACGACGCCATCGCGGGGATCACCCGCCGCTGGTTCGCGCCGCGCTCGCTGGCCGAGTTGGCGGCGACCTACGCCGAGCATCCCCAAGCCGTAATCGTGGCGGGGGCCACCGACATCGGTTTGTGGGTGACCAAGCTGCGCAGGCCCCTGGCCGTTCTGGTCGATATCGGCCAAGTGGCGGAGCTGAAGACCCTGACGCGCGAGGGGAGAAGCCTGCGCATCGGGGCGGGCGTGCGCTATGTCGAGGCGCTGGAGGCGCTCAGCGTGCTCTATCCAGACCTGGGCGCCGTGATGCGGCGGCTGGGTTCGACCCAGGTGCGCAACAGCGGCACGATCGGCGGCAATATCGCCAACGGCTCGCCGATCGGCGACATGCCGCCGGCCCTGATCGCGGCCGGGGCCCAGTTGGTGCTACGCCAGGGCGAGACCCAGCGCACCCTGCCACTGGAAGACTTCTTCATCACTTACGGAAAACAGGACCGGCGGGCCGGCGAGTTCGTCGAGGCGGTGCTCGTGCCGCCGCCGCCGCCGGGCGCGCTGTTCAAGGTGTTCAAGCTGTCCAAGCGCTTCGACCAGGACATCTCGGCGGTGTGCGGGGCATTCAACATAAAG
This sequence comes from Caulobacter sp. DWP3-1-3b2, assembly GCF_049896325.1. NCBI lineage: Bacteria > Pseudomonadati > Pseudomonadota > Alphaproteobacteria > Caulobacterales > Caulobacteraceae > Caulobacter > Caulobacter sp. DWP3-1-3b2. The sequence goes on along the minus strand of NZ_JAFCUB010000052.1, from coordinate 15,413 downwards.
GTCGAGAACGAGATCGTTCTTGGCGCCCGTATCGCCTTTGGTGGCATGGCCGGTACGCCAGGGCGAGCCAGCGCCTGCGAGGCGGCCTTGGTGGGCCAGGCCTGGAACGCCGCGACGATCGACGCCGCCGTCGCCGCCTTGGCCGAGGACTTCACGCCTCTGACCGACGTCCGCGCCTCGGCGGCCTATCGCGCCCTGGCGGCGGGCAACATGCTGCGCAAGGTCTTCATAGAGTCCAACCGGCCCGGCGTAGCTACCCGTGTGCCGCTGGCCGCCACCCATGGCTGACTCCAGCGCCACGGTGATCGAGCCCGTCGTCTTTCAGGGCGTTCAGGCCTCGCTGCCGCACGACAGCGCCCTGCGCCATGTCAGCGGCGCGGCGATCTATGTCGATGACATTCCCGAACCGGCCGGCATGCTCCACGTCCATCTGGGCATGAGCGCCAAGGCCCATGCGCGGATCGTGTCGATGGATCTTGACGGCGTCCGCGCGAGCCCTGGCGTCGTCGTCGTGCTGACCGCCGCCGACATCCCTGGCGAGAACGACGTCAGCCCGGTGATCCACGACGACAAGCTGTTCGCCGACAGCGAGGTGGTCTGCGTCGGCCAGAGCCTGTTCGCCGTGGCCGCCACCTCGATCGCCGCAGCCCGCGCCGCCTCCGCCAAGGCCGTGGTGGTCTATGAGGATTTGCCGGCCGCCATCACCATCGCCCAGGCCCGCGACCTCGATCTGAAGATCGAGAAATCCCAACGCATGGCGCGCGGCGACGCTGCCGCCGCCTTGGCCACATCCCCCCGGCGTCTGCAAGGCAAGTTCGCGATCGGCGGCCAGGATCACTTCTACCTCGAGGGCCAGGTCGCCTTAGCCACGCCGGGCGAGGCCGGCGACGTCCATGTCTGGTCGTCCACCCAGCATCCCAGTGAGGTGCAGCACCTGGTCGCCCGCGTGCTCGACGTGCCCCACACCTCGGTGACCATCGAGGTTCGCCGGATGGGTGGCGGGTTCGGCGGCAAGGAGACCCAGGCCTCGCTGTTCGCGGCTGCGGCCGCCCTGGTGGCGGTCAAGACCGGTCGCGCCGCCAAGGCCCGCCCCGACCGCGACGAGGACATGGTCATGACCGGCAAGCGGCATGACTTCGAGATCGCCTATGACGTCGGCTTCGACGACGAAGGGCGGCTGACGGGCTTGTCGCTTGAACTGGCGTCGCGCTGCGGTTCGACCACCGATCTGTCGATGGCCATCAACGACCGGGCGATGTTCCACGCCGACAACTGCTACTTCCTGCCGGCCGTCGAGATCGTCTCGCATCGCTTCAAGACCCACACGGTGTCAAATACCGCCTTTCGGGGGTTCGGCGGTCCGCAGGGCATGGCGGCGATCGAGCGGGTGATGGACGCCGTCGCCCAGGCCACGGGGTGGGACCCGTTGCTGGTGCGCCAGCGCAATCTCTATGGCGAGGGGCGCGATCTGACGCCCTATCATCAGGTGGTAGAGGACAATGTCGCACCGCAACTGCTCTCCGAGCTGGCGAGGTCCTGCGACTACGAGGCCCGCCAGGCCGCGATCGAGGTGTTCAACGCGGCGAACTCGGTGCTGAAGAAGGGGCTGGCCCTGACGCCGGTGAAGTTCGGCATCTCATTCACCACCACCCACCTGAACCAGGCCGGGGCGCTGATCCACCTCTATGCCGACGGCTCGATCCTGCTGAATCACGGCGGCACGGAGATGGGGCAGGGCCTGTTCGTCAAGGTGGCCCAGATCGTGGCGGAGGCCTTCAAGGTCGATATCGGCCGCGTGAAGGTGACTTCGACCGTCACCGACAAGGTGCCCAACACCTCGGCCACCGCCGCCTCTTCGGGCACGGACCTCAACGGCATGGCGGCGCTCAATGCGGCCAACACGATCAAGGCGCGCCTGGTTGAGTTCGCCGCCGTGAAGTGGGGCTGCGACGAAACCGAGGTCGTGTTCACGCCCGTGGGCCTGCGGGCCGGCGCCGAGCTGATCCCGTTCGACGTACTTTGCCGCCAGGCGCATCTGGGCCGGGTGTCGCTGTCGGCCACCGGCTTCTACGCCACGCCGAAGATCCACTATGACCGCGCCACCCACACCGGCCGGCCGTTCTATTATTTCGCCTATGGCGCAGCCTGCAGCGAGGTGCTGATCGACACCCTGACCGGCGAGATGAAGGTCACCCGCGCCGACATCCTGCACGACGCCGGCCGCTCGCTGAACCCGGCCATCGACCTGGGCCAGATCGAGGGCGGCTTCATCCAGGGCATGGGCTGGCTGACGACCGAGGAACTGGTGTTCTCGGACGACGGCCGCCTGCTGACCCATGCGCCGTCGACCTACAAGATCCCGACCTGCGGCGATCGCCCTGCGGTGCTGAACGTGGCGCTGTGGGAGGCGGGTCGCAATGTCGAGGAGACGGTGCACCGCTCCAAGGCCGTCGGCGAGCCGCCGTTGATGCTGGCCCTTTCGGTGCTGAGCGCGGTGAGCCGGGCGGTGGCGAGCGTGGCGGATCACAAGGTGTTCCCCGACTTGGACGCGCCCGCCACGCCAGAGCGGATCCTGATGGCGGTCGAGGATGTGAAGCGGCGGGCCGCGTCATGCTGACCCTCTCCCGGAGGGACAGGGAGGGGCCCGCGCTCGAAGAGCGTGGGAGTGTGAGGGGTTACACCCTCACCGATTTCACACCCGCGCCCTGCCGGCACGCCGTCAGACGTCGTAACCCGTCACCCTCCCACGCTTCGCGCGGACCCCTCCCTCTCCCTTTGGGAGAGGGTCAATGAGCAATTGGGCTCGCCAATCCCTCGCCCGCCTCGACCTCGGCGAGCCCGTCGCCCTGGTCACCATCCTGGCCACCGAGGGCTCGGCGCCGCGCGACGCCGGGACCAAGATGGTGGTCTGGGCGGGCGGCCAGGCCGGCACCATCGGCGGCGGCAATCTGGAGCACCAGGTCGCCGACCAGGCGCGACGGATGCTGCTGAGCCCGGTGCACTTCGCCTTACAGGATTACCCCCTTGGTCCGCTTCTGGCCCAGTGCTGCGGCGGCCGCGTGCGCCTGCTGATCGAGCGTCTCGACAACACCGCCGTCGACTGGCTGACCGACGCGGCGCGCCGGCTGGACGCCGACCAGCCCTTTGAGGTTCGCACCCGCTTCAACTCCGGCGCCCTCGCCAAGACCGTCGCGCCCGTCACCGCCTCGAGCCGCGTAGGCGCGGCGATCACCCTGGCGGGCCAGCCGGCGACGGCGCGAGGCGCGCGGCCGACCCTGGGTGACGTGCTGGTCGAGCCTCAGGACCTGCCGCGCCCCCCGGTGTTGCTGTTTGGCGCCGGCCATGTCGGCCAAGCGGTCGCCCGGGCCCTGGAGCCGCTGCCATTCCGCCTGTCCTGGTACGACACCCGCCCCGAGACGGCCGGCATCTCCGGCGTGACGGTCGGGACGGTGGCCCAGCTGGCCGCCGCCACCCTGGGCGCGGGCCGCGACGGCTACATCCTGATCATGACCCACGACCACAGTCTGGACTACGCCTTGACCTTGGCCGCCCTGGCCGGTGGGGCGTTCGGCTATCTGGGCCTGATCGGCTCGGACACCAAGCGGGCCCGGTTCCTCAGCCGGCTGCGCAAGGACGGTTTTGACGACGCGTCGGTGGCCCGCATGACCTGCCCGATCGGCCTGCCGCATCTGAAGAACAAGGCGCCCGAAGTCATCGCCGTCTCGGTGGTCGCCGATCTGCTGATGCGGCTCGAGGCCGCCCGCCGCGAACGCACAAGGGATATGCAGCTTGCAAGCCTATAGGGCGTCGATCTTCCAGCTGGAAGACGACCCGACCACCACGGACGGAGAGGCGCACGCCTTCCACGAGGACGGCCTGCTGCTGGTCGAGGACGGCCGCGTGGTGGCCTGCGGCGACTACGCCAAGCTGGCCGACGAGCTGGGCGACACGCCGGTTGAAGACTTGACCGGCAAGCTGATCGTCCCAGGCTTCGTCGACACCCATATCCATTTCCCGCAGGTCGACGTGATCGCCGCCCATGGCGAGCAACTGCTTGACTGGCTGGAACGCCACACCTTCCCCGCCGAGGCCGCCTTCGCCGATCCCGTCCATGCCGAGGAGACCGCCGAGTTCTTCCTCGAGGAACTGCTGCGCAACGGCACGACCAGCGCCCTGGTCTTTGGCTCGGTGCACAAGGGCTCGGTCGAGGCGCTGTTCGCCGCGGCCCTGAAGCGCGGCATGCGGATCATCGCCGGCAAGGCGCTGATGGACCGCAATGCCCCGCCCGGCCTGACCGACACGGTCGAGAGCAGCCGGCGCGACATGCAGGACCTGATCGCCAATTGGCATGGCAAGGGCCGGCTGGGCTACGCCGTGACCCCGCGCTTCGCCATCAGCTGCAGTGATGCGCAACTGGCCATGGCCGGCCAAGTACTGGCCGAGCACCCGACGGTCTGGATGCAGACCCATCTGTCGGAAAATATCCGCGAGATCGTCGATACCGCGAAACTCTTCCCCGAGGCCAAGGACTATCTCGACGTCTACGACCGCTTCGGCCTGATCGGCGGACGCTCGGTCTTCGCCCACTGCGTCCATCTGCAGGGCGAGGCGTTTCAGCGGCTGGCGGCCGCAGGGTCGTCGGTGGCCTTCTGCCCGACCTCCAACCTGTTCCTGGGCTCGGGCCTGTTTCCCCTGGCCACCGCCTGCGCCCATGGGGTGAAGGTCGGGATCGGAACAGACGTGGGGGCGGGCACGACCTTCTCGATCCTCCGCACCCTGGGCGAGGCCTACAAGGTGGGCCAGCTGCGCGGCGAGGCGTTGGACCCGTTCCACGCCTTGTACCTGGCGACCCTGGGCGGCGCGCGGGCCCTGGGGCTGGAGAGCGAGATCGGCAGCCTGGAGCCCGGCAAGATGGCTGACTTCCTGGTGCTGGACCTGGCGGCGACGCCGCTGCTGGCGCGGCGGATGCCGGCGGCGAAGTCGCTGGAGGAAAGGTTGTTCGCGCTGACGGTGCTGGGGGACGATAGGGTTGTGGAGCGGACCTATGTGGCGGGGGTGGAGCGGCATCGGCGCTAATTCCTCCCCCTGTGGGGGAGGTGTCGGCGCAGCCGACGGAGGGGGGCGTGATAGGCCGCCAAACCTGTGATCAACAGCCCTAAAACTCCCCCCACCGATCGCTGCGCGATCGCCTGCCCCACAGGGGGAGGCTTGGGTGAGCGTCAGGCCCTCATCGTTTCCGCATACAACCTCAGCAGCCCTTCGGCCCTCACTCCCACCGTGATCGCCTGGATCGGCTGGTCGTCCCAAGCCGACGGCCCAAACAGCTCCCCCTCCACCTTCTGCAAGGTCTGCCCCAGCGCGATCCCGTCGGTGATCACCCGGATAGACCCGCGGCGAACCTCGAACATCGACGGATCGATCACGAACGCCACTGCGGCGGCGTCATGCACGCAGCACCCGATGATCCCGTCGCGGCCGCCATAGAACGCCGCATAGGGCTTTGAAATGGCGTGGAGGAACGCGCCTGCCGGACCGGCGGACGCTTCCAGACCCTCCATGAAGCTGGGGGTCATCACCACCTGGCTGGTGACGTCCAGGCTGACGGCGGTGACGAACCAAGGGGCGGTGAACACCAGGTCGGCCGCCTCGGGATCGTTCCAGATATTGGCCTCGGCCACCGGCGTGACATTGCCCGGCTTGCCGGCCACGGCGAAGGCGCCGCCCATGATCACCACGGCCTTCAGCAAGGTCGGGACCTCCGGGTCGGCCCGCAGGGCCAGGGCGAGATTGGTCAGCGGACCGACCGCGACCAGCGTGATCTGGCCGGGATGCTCGCGGGCCAGGTCGATGATCGCCTGATAGGCCGGCTTGGCCTCGGGCTCGGCAGGAACCAGGCCCGTCAACTCCACGTCGCCCAAGCCGTTCTCGCCGTGCACGAAGGTGGGCGAGGGATTGCGCGGCCGGATCAGCGGCTTGTCCGCGCCCTTGTAGACCGGCGCCTTCAAGCCGAAGCGGTCCTTCAGATACAGCGCGTTGCGGGTGGTGGTGTCGATGTCGGCGTTGCCGAACACCGTGGTCACCGCCAGCAGGTCGAGCGCCGGGCTGGCCTCGATGAATAGCAGGGCCATGGCGTCGTCGATGCCGGGATCGGTGTCGAAGATAATCTTGGTCTTCATTCGAAGGACTTAACTCATCGCGGGACAAGGGGGAGACCCCTCAAACGAACCATGCTCCCGGCGCGAACCGGGAGCATGGCGGACGATGGCAATCCTTCGTATGCCGCCCGGCGCTGAGCCGAGCGGCGGTCTTCAGATTACCGCTTGGCGCTGATCGAGATGCCGACGATCCGAGGCTCGCTGACGAAACCGGTCAGGTTGTTGAAGTCGATGCCGCCGCGGAGGTTCGCCTCGTTGGTGATGTTGCGGGCGAAGGCGGCGATCTCGTAGCTGCCGTCGGCCTTGGCGTAGCCGAGCTTCAGGCCGCCTTCGAAGGCGCCCTTCGAGTTGAACTCCTTGCTCTCATACAGGAACAGGTTGGTGTAGCCCTGCTTGAACCAGTCGGTGTAGGCGAACAGTTCGCCGTCGCCGATCGGATAGCTGTAGCGGGCCGTGAAGTTCAGCACGTATTCCGGGGCGTTCGGGAACGGGTTGCCATCGACCTTGGCGCCGCCCGTCACCAGAGGATCGGTCACGCTGCACTGGGCGCAGGTGGCGACGATGAGGTTCTTGTCGACGATCTTGGTGTGGTTGTAGCTGTAGCCAGCGGTGACCAGCAGGTTCTCGGTGACCGCGAACTCGCCGTCGAATTCGACCCCGTAGGCCTTACCCTTGTTGGCGTTGATCAGGCGGTTTGAGTTCGAGCCGCCGCCCACCGCGCTGAATTGCGGATCGTTGATCGTGTAGTTGAACACGGCGCCGTTGAAACGAAGGCGGCGATCCATCAGTTCGCTCTTGAAGCCCGCTTCATACGACTGGATGGTCTCCGATTGCGCCACCGACGAGCCGCTGCCGAAGGCGATGTCCCGGCCCTGGATCGACGGGCCGCGGAAGCCGCGGGCGACGCGCGCATAGAGGCTGACGTCGTCCTGCAGGGCATAGAACGCCGACAGGTCCCAGCTGACCTTCTCGTCCGAGACCGAGACCGGTGCTGGCTTGCCGAACGGCGTGAAGATCACCGCCATGTCCTTGTCGTCGCTGGTGTAGCGCAGGCCGCCAGTGACCTTCAGGGCGTCGGATACCTGATAGGTGCCTTGACCGAACACCGCCCAGGACGTGTTCTTGTGTTCCAGGGTCGAGGGCGGGACGAAGCCCGGGTCGCTGGTAACCAGGAACTTGGACTTGAAGTAGTAACCCCCAACCTGCCAGGTCATCGGGCCGTCATTGTCGGAGGCCAGGCGGATTTCCTGGGTGTACTGGTCCAGGTCGTCGATGCTGTCTTGCGAGGCGGAGTCGAACGGGATGAAGCCCGGACCGACGCCGGCCACGCCGCCGTCGATGTCGCCGCGGCTTCGGCCGTTGGTGGTCTCGTAGGCGCTGATCGACGTCAGGGTGAGGCCGCCCAGATCGTAGTCGATCTTCAAGGACTCGCCGTTGCCGTCGTACTTCTGCGGATTGTTGTCGCCGCCGTTGTAGAAGACCTTGTCGCGGTCGAAGTTGCCGTTGAGCTTGTTGCTGCCCTTGGTCAGGATGTTGGCGCGGAAGATCGCGGCCGTGCCGTCCAGCGAGCGGTTGTGGGCGTTCAGCAGGACGCTGAGGTTCTCGGTCGGGGTCCACAGCAGTTGGCCGCGGATGGCGTATTCGTCATAGCCGCCCAAGACGTTGTCGATGTGGGTGAAGGTGTTGTCGATATAGTCGTCTCGGTGCTGGCCCAGCACCGAGATGCGGCCGGCCAGCTTGCCTTCGACCAGCGGGCCGCCGACGCCGCCTTCAGCGGTCCACGAGCCGTACGAACCGTAGGTGACGGCGCCGTTGGCCTTGAAGGTCTGGCTCGGCTTGACGCTGTCGAACTTGACGATCCCGGCGGTGGTGTTGCGGCCAAACAGCGTGCCTTGCGGGCCGCGCAGCACTTCAACCTGATCGACGTCGAAAATCGGCGTGCTCTTCAGCACGACGTTTTCCATGACCACGTCGTCCATGATCACCGAAACCGGCTGCGAGGCGGCCAGATCGAAGTCGGCGTTGCCGAGGCCTCGAATGTAGAAGCGCGGCGCGGCGCGGCCGTTCGAGGATTCGATGTAGAGGCCGGGCACGCGGCTCGACAGCGCCAGCACGTCCTCGCCGGCGGCGAACACGGCGGCGAGCTTCTCGCCCGAGACAGCCGCAACCGAGACCGGCACGTCCTGGATGTTTTCCGAACGCTTCTGGGCGGTGACGATCACGTCGCTCAGAGCGGTGGGCGCTTCCTGGGCGAAGGCGGGGGCGGCGAGGCCGGCGGCGACGACCAGGGCGGCTATGGCGCCGCTGCGGCGCAGATGGTGACGAGCGGTCATGTGAAGATCCCCTTCATGCGCCGCAGGGCCGACGCTTGAGGGGTGCAATGCACAATGGCGGAGACGAATCCAAAGCTTAGATGACGCAAAAGCCGCGGATTGATGAAGTTTTGCCACCAGATGTCACTATTTGACCACGGGGCGACAAGGGCGCCCAAAAGCAGATCACAAGTCAGAGCTTTATTACTTATCGTCATGGGGCGGACGATCTGGCGCTTACGGGGAAAGGCGTTGATCAACGCCTTCCTGCAGAAGCGACACGTGGGCCGAGACAATTTTCCAACCGTTTTCGGTGCGAATCCAGGTCTGGCTCTGTCGGCCGGGGTGTTTCGCCCCCTCGCGAAGGAATTCGACGTTGGCGATTGCGAAATCTCGCCCAAACGTGGTGGTTTCGGTCCGCAGGCGCGACCGCTGCGGCGAACCGCCGGACCGACCGATTCGGAAGGCCGCGATCTGCGCGAAGCCATAGAGGTTCTCGGCCACGCCATAGCGAACCGTCTCGGGTGCGTCGCGGAAGAAGCCGTCCAGCGCCTCGACGTCGTTGGTCATCAGCGCGACCTCATAGGCGTCGACGGCGGCGGTGACCTCGGCCAGCACGGGCGGGTCGTTGATGATCATCAGAAGCCTCCCCAAACCGAGCCTGGCGGCCGGTGGGCGGCGACGACGCCGGCCTGCTCCAGGCGCAAAGCCGCCGCCAGGGCCAGGTCCTCGCGCCAGGCCGGGGCGATGATCTGCACGCCGATCGGCAGCTTGCCGGGGCGATTGAGCGGCACGGTCACCACGGGCAGGCCGATATAGCTGATCGGCTGGGTATAGGCGCCGAGGTTCTTGCGGACGGAAACCTGTTGGCCGTCCATCTCCATGGTCGTCTGGCCGACGCCAGGCGCGGGACAGACCGAGGCCGGGGCGAGCAGGATGTCGAAGTCCTCGAACACCTTGGCGACCGCGTCGCGGAAGATCGGGCGATAGCGGCGGGCGGCCTCGGCCACGCCGTCCGGCAGCAGGGCGCCGGCCAGCAGGCGGTCGCGGACGGCGGGGTCGTAGTCCATCGGCCGGATCTTCAGGTCGTCCAGATGCAGATGGCTGGCCTCGGCAGGGGTCAGGCAGAAGGCGGCGGCGCGGGCGATCTCGGCGCCGGGCAGTTCGACGCCGCGCCTTGCTTGCAGGGCGTCGGCGACGATCTCCAGCGCTTCCAGCACCTCGGGAAAGGCCCCCTGGGCGAACCAGCCGCCCAGCACGCCGACGCGCAGAGGACCGTCGGCGCCTTCTTGCAAGCGGGGAGCTTGCAGGCGAGGGGCGGCTGGTTCGGCGGGCCGACGGCAGAGCGGGTCGAGAGGATCGGGGCCCTGCATCAGGTCGTAGGCTAGGGCCAGATCCTCCACCGACCGCGCGAACGGTCCGATGTGGTCGAGGCTCTCGACAAAGGGAAAGGCACCCTGGCGCGACAGGCGGCCCAACGTAGGCTTGAGACCAAACACCCCGCACAGGCTGGCGGGGATGCGGATCGAACCGTTGGTGTCCGAGCCCAGGCTGAGGGGCACGAGGCCTCCGGCCACCGCAGCGGCCGACCCGCCCGACGAGCCGCCGGCGATGCGGGTCAGGTCGTGCGGGTTGCGGGTTGGCCCGTCATGGGCGTTCTCGGTGACGAAGCCATAGGCGAACTCGTCCATGTTCAGCGCCCCGACCAGCACCGCCCCGGCGGCCGTGAGGCGTCGGATGGCCGTGGCGTCGCGGGTGGCGGGCGCGGCCTCGCGGCGGATCTTCGAGCCGACGATCGTGGTCACACCTTCGACGTCGAACAGGTTCTTCACCGCAAACGGCACGCCGGCCAGCGGACCGACGGGGCGTCCGGCGGCAAGGTCGGCGTCGAGGGCGTCAGCCTGGGCCAGGGCGCGGCTTTCGAACACGGCGGTGAAGGCGTTGAGGTCGCTGTTGCGCGCGGCGATCGCGGCGAATGCGGCCTCGGTTTCCGCCCGGGCGGTGGTCGTCCCGCTCCGCACGTCGGCGGCGATGGTGGTGGCGGAGCGGAAGCTCATGGCTCGAAGGCCTTGGCGGCGCCAGGCGCATCGACAGGCAGCGCGGCGATGAAGGTCTCGGCCTGACGCCGCAGCAGGGTCAGGTTGTCGATCACCCCGGCGCGCGCGGCGGGCGGCAGCGGTAGGCCCAGCGCCTCGGCGCGGGCGTCGGCATAGGCCGCGACCGCATCGTCGGAAAGGTCGAGAAACGTTGCGAGCGCCGGATCGGCCGCCATGTCGGGCGAGCTCCACAAGTAAGAAATTTCTTCATAACCGGGATATTCGGCCACCGCTAGAGCGCGCGGGCCCGGGATAGGGAGGAGCCCAGCGGCGGGTCAGGTCGGTCGTCCTGGCGCCCGCGTGTTGGGCGCCAGGCGCCGGGATAGGCTTGGGCGACGGTCGCGGCTAGGGTCGGTTCGCTGGGCAGGGGTCCTCTGCCGGCTTGTAGTAGAAGGCTTATCGCATGCGCCATCACCTGGCTTCGTCCCCCGAGACCGTCCGGTTCGGGATCTTCGACGCCGCCTCCGATCCGGTTCTGACCGTCGATTCAGGCGACACGGTGACGTTCGAGTGTGTGTCGGGCGGCCCCGAGGTGATGCCACCGGCCGAGCTGGGGCTATCGATCCCCGCCACCCTGCAGGCCATCCACGACGCCAAGCTGGAGCGCCTGGGGCCGCACATCTTGACCGGTCCGGTGGCGATCCGGGGGGCGGAGCCCGGCGACACGCTGGAGGTGCGGATCGACGCGATCGAACCCAACAATAGCTGGGGTTACTGCGCCGTACGCCCGTTGGCGGGGACCTTGCCGGAGGATTTCCCTGACCGCTATGTCAGTTACATCGCCGTCGACGGCGCGGCCGGGACCTGCAAGCCCAGCTGGGGCCCGACATTGCCGCTGAGGCCGTTCTTCGGCACGGCCGGCGTCGCCCCGCCACCCAGCTATGGCCGGATCTCCAGCCGCGAGCCGCGCGCCCACGGCGGCAACATGGACTGCAAGGAGCTGACGGCCGGCGCGACCCTGTTCCTACCGGTCTGGGTCGCCGGCGCCAACTTCTCGGTCGGCGACGGTCATGGCCGCCAGGGCGACGGCGAGGTCTGCGTCAACGCGCTGGAGATGGGGCTGACGGGGACCTTCACCTTCTTGCTGCACAAAGCTGGCGAGGTGGGCGTGGCGACGTGGCCGAGGGCGGAGACGCCGACCCATTTCATCACCCTGGGCTTTAACGAGGACCTGGATCTGGCGATGAAACAGGCCTTGCGGGGGATGATCGACTTCATCGTGTCACGGTCGGCGTTGACCCGGGTTCAGGCCTATCAGTTCTGCTCGCTGGCCGTGGACTTTCGCGTGACCCAGTCGGTCAACGGTGAGAAGGGCGTGCATGGAATGTTGGAGAAGGGCGTGTTGTTCTGAAGTCCTCCCCCTGTGGGGCAGGTGTCGGCGAAGCCGACGGAGGGGGGAGTGTTCGGAAGGTGGCTTCAGCGACGATCGCCGACCCTAAAACGCCCCCCACCGATCGCTGCGCGATCGCCTCCCCACGGGGGGAGGACTTATTTCCCCTTCGTCAGGTACCCTTCCAGCAAACCCAGCGCATGGACCAGCCGCTCGCGTCGCCACTCGGCCTTGCTCATGTCGGTGTCCAAGGTCACCGACAGAGAATAGCCGTTCGCCAGGTGGAAGCGGCTCATCGCCGCGATGGTCACATAGATCTGCACCCAGTCGAGGCCCTCCCGAAATACGCCCTGCTTTTGGCCGCTGTCGATCAAGCGCTCGATGGTCCGGCGCAAAGGGAAGGCCGTCTCGGTGACCTTGCGCGATTGCGAGACGAACTTGCCCTGCATCAGGTTTTCGTTGCGCAGCAGGCCGTCGATGCGCGGGTTCTTCTCGAAATAGTCGAAGGTGAAGCGCTGCAGGGCGAAGACGCCCTCCAGCGGCTGGTCGAAGTCGATCTTCAGCTCGGACTCGCGGCCCCGCAGATCCTCGTAAGCGGCCTCCAGCACCGCCAGGTACAGGCCCTTCTTGTCGCCGAAATAGTGATAGAGCATGCGGATATTGCACTTGGCGGCCTTGACGATCCGCTCGATGCGCGCGCCGGCATAGCCCGCCGCCGCGAACTCCTTGAGGGCCGCCGTCAGGATCGCCTTGCGGGTTCGTTGGGCGTTGCGCCTGCGCGGCGCCGGCGCGGCGTCGTCCGTCACGGAGGCGGAGGGCGTCTCTACCCGGGTCGTCACTGCGTTTTGGCCCCCGCCTTGATCCAGGCGCCCAGCTGGGCGCGTTCCTCATCGGTGATGTGAGTCTCGTCGCCAAGCGGCATGCTCTTGCTGTCGACCGCCATCTGCTGGATGCGCGGTGCGTAGCGCGCCATGCCGGCCGGCGTATCGAAAGCCGCGCCATTTGGCGGCGCGGTGAAGCCCCGGTGGGTCGGGACGGCGGCGTGACAGGTCACGCAGTGCTTCTCGACGATGGCCTGGGCGACGGGGAACGGCACGTCCGACATCATCGCGGTGGCCTTGGGCCTGACGCTAGCGATCAGGCTGACGCCGAAGATCAGCATGGCCCCGAGGAACAGGTAGTCGGGCTTGATGATCCCGTGATGGCGCAGGACGAAGAAGTAGCGGATCGACGCGCCGCCAGCGCTGATCAGCGCCAGCAACAGCCAGGCCAGGTGGTGGCCCGTCACGGCTGAATAGTGGTTGCTGATCATGATGAAGATGACCGGCAGGGTCATGTGGGTGTTGTGCATCGAGCGCTGCTTGCCCATCGCCCCCAGGCGCGGATCGACGGGCCGTCCGGCCAGCATGTCGGCGACGATCTTGCGCTGGTTGGGAATGATGATCAGGAAGACGTTGCCGACCATGCAGGTGCCGATGATCGCGCCGACGTGGATGAAGGCGCCGCGATCGCTGAACAGGTGGGTCAGGGCGTAGGCCGCGCCGGTCAGGGCCAGGAACCAGACCACGCCGAACGTCCGGGGCCGCTGGCCCAGCGGTGAGCGGCACAGCACCTCGTAGACCAAGAGCCCGCCGAAGATGAAGGCCAGGCCCGTGGCGATCGCGCCGGCCTGGCTGAAGGCGTGCTTGCTGGCGTCGATCAGATAGACCGGCGCGCCAACGTAATAGAGCACGATCAGCAGGGCGAAGCCGCTGAGCCAGGTGGTGTAGGCCTCCCATTTGAACCAGTGCAGGTGGCCTGGCATATGGTCTGGGGCCGTCATGTACTTCTGCGAGTGATAGAAGCCGCCGCCATGCACGGCCCACAGCTCGCCTTTCACGCCCTCCATTTCAGGCACGGGCGGGCGCAGGTTGTTGTCCAGCCAGACGAAGTAGAACGAGGCCCCGATCCAGGCGACGCCGGCGATCACGTGCAGCCAGCGCAGCGACAGGTTCAGCCAGGTGGCGACGTCGTAGTCCATCTAGCCCGTCACCGCGTCTTGCAGCCGAAGCTTCGAGATCAGGCCGATCTGGGCGATGGCCTCGGCGATCTCAGCGGCCTTGTCGTTGTGAAGTCGCGCCTGCATGGCGGCCAGGATCGAGGTCTTGTCGTTCAGCCGCACGGCGATGATGAACGGAAAGCCGAAGCGCTCGCCATAGGCGGCGTTGAGGGCGTGGAAGCGCTCGAACTCCTCCGGCGTCAGGCGGTCGAGCCCGGCGCCGGCCTGCTCTACCAGGCTCTCGGCGGTCAGGGTCTTGGCGATCGCCGCCTTGCCGGCCAGTTCGGGGTGGGCGCGGATCAGGGCCAGACGCTCGGCCTCGGGCGCGGCCTCCAGCACGGCCATCGTGGCGGCGTGCAAGGCCTCGATGCTGGTGAATGGCGCGGCGTCATAGGCCCGCTGCACCACCCACGGCGACAGCTCGAAGGCGAAGCCCAGGGTCGTGGCGAAACCGGTGCGGTTCATCCGGTTCAGATCGGCCAGGGTCAGGGGCGGGGCGCTCATACGGTCTTGCCCTTGTAGGGATGCGTCTTGATCCAATGGTTGGCGATCTCGATGCGACGGGCCACCCAGACCCTCTCGTGCTGGGCCACGTGCTCGAGGAACCGGCGCAGGGCCATGATCCGGCCGGGCTTGCCGACGATGCGGCAGTGCAGGCCGATGCTCATCATTTTCGGGGCCGTCTCGCCCTCCAGATAGAGGGCGTCGAAGCTGTCGCGCAGATAGGCGAAGAACTGGTCGCCGCTGTTGAAGCCCTGGGGGGCGGCGAAGCGCATGTCGTTGGCGTCCAGCGTATAGGGCACGATGAGCTGCGGCTTGCCGTGCTGGTCGTCCCAATAGGGCAGGTCGTCGGCGTAGGAGTCGGCGTCATAGCTAAAACCTCCTTCTTCAACGATCAGCCGGGCGGTGTTGGGGCTGGTGCGGCCCTGGTACCAGCCCAGCGGGCGTTCCCCCGTCAGCCTTTTGTGAATCTCGATGGCTTTGGCGATGTGCTCGCGTTCCAGGTCCTCGGGAAAGTGCTGGTAGTCGATCCAGCGATAGCCGTGGCTGGCGATCTCCCAGCCATAGTTCTGCATCGCCGCCACCACGTTGGGATTGCGCTCCAGGGCCTGGGCCACGGCGAAGACGGTGATCGGGAACCCGAACTCCTCGAACAATCGCCGAACACGCCAGAAGCCGGCGCGCGAGCCATATTCGTAGAGGCTTTCCATCGACATGTGCCGCATGTCGGGGATCGGCTGGGCGCCGACCATCTCCGACAGGAAGTGCTCGGCCTGGGGGTCGCCATGCAGGATCGAGCCCTCGGCGCCTTCCTCGTAGTTGAGGACGAACTGCACGGCGATCCGGGCGCCGCCCGGCCAGGCGGCGTGCGGCGGGGTCTCGCCGTAGCCGATTAGGTCGCGAGGGTAGGTCATGCCACTCCCCCCACCGGCCCTTCGGGCCGCCTCCCCCATGGGGGGAGGACCTTCTCAAGTGCTCCCC
>NZ_JAFCUB010000051.1:0-21233 GCF_049896325.1 Caulobacter sp. DWP3-1-3b2 | reverse complement strand
GCCCACTGCCGATCCGATAACCAGAACTCTCCAGCCATGATCCACCTCCGTTCCAAAGAGTGAATCACAGCAAGAATGCTCAATCAATACCTTGATTGGGTTTTGACCCTAGAGCATTTCCCGACCTGACTGCGTCAGGCCGTGAGCTCTAGTTTTTTGTTCTGACGCATTTTTCTTCACGCGAACCGGAACCACTTCGCTCGAAAAATGCCCTAGACCTTGCCGCCGGGACTGTTCTTAAAGGTGTCGCCCACCTCGGCGGCGTCGCCGCCGTCGGGACCCGCCGTGCGGCGTTCCTTGTGACCGGTCTTCACCGTGTCGTGCTCGGAGACCAGCCCTGGGCGGTCGCCAAGGGGTAGGGCGGCATTAGCCTCGCGGCCGGGGCTGTTGATCTTGTCGGCCATGTTGGCTCCTTGCCAATGCATGGAAAGGAAAGCCTTAGACGCGGCCCTGAGTTCCGACCTTGACCGCACGGAACACCACGGCGGCGTCGATCGTTGCGAGGCCATGGCGCGCAAGCTCAAGGTATTTTCCTGGTCCGACGGCCTCCACGACTACACGGTGGCCACGACGTCGCGCGCCAAGGCCCTGGAGGCCTGGGATATCGGCCGCGACCTGTTCAAGGACGGCACGGCCAAGGCGGTCGAGACGGGCGCCGCTTTCGACGCCGCGGTGGCCACGCCAGACACGGTGATCACCCGGCTCGCCGGCGGATTGAGCGCGGCGCTGAAGGCCCTGCCGGCCAAGGCCCGCCGCAAACCCTCCAAGGCGGAGACCGCGCGGGCCGAGGCGCTGGCCGGGCTGCGGGCCGAACTGAAGGCGCTGGAGGACGAGGCCGAGGCCTCCGAAGTGGCCTTCGCCGAGCGGCGCGGGACGCTGGAGGCCGAAGAGGCGGCGGCCAACGAAGGCTTTGCGACGCGGCGGGCGGCCCTGGAAAATGCGACCAAGGCGACGGGAAAGTAGGTCCTCCCCCACAGGGGTGGGACTTTATTTCTCCACGCTCTCCAGCAACCGCAGCCGGGCAATGTCCGGATCGGCCACCAGCCGCGTCTCCGGCCCGATCAGCATCTTCTTCGGCGACGTCTCAGGCGTGTAGGCGGTCCACGGTGGCAGGCCCGGGCCATTGGGGTCGCCAGACCGCGCGAAATTCACCCAATAGGACGACATCTGGTCGGCCACGCGGCGATCGACGGCGTCCACCGTCCAGGTCTTGAGGATCTCCGGGTGGTCGAACACATAGACGATGTCGGCCGAATGGAAGGCGCCGAAGCTCTTGCCGCGATTGTTCGCCCCGAACCAGTCGTCCGGCGTCTTGGGCGCATGGTCGAAGCGGTAGACATAGACGGGCGCCTTGCCTGTGCGGGACTGGGCCGTGGCCCAGCGCCAGGTTGGCAGGCCCATCCACAGGTCGCCGGCATACATGACCCGCGAGGCCTGGGCCGTGGCGGCCGGATCGGCCGGATAAAGCGCCAGGGCCTCGCCAACCCGCGCGCCGAAGCGCTCGGCCAGCACCTGCTGCAGGGCCTTGGCGCCAAACACGCCGCCTTCCATCAGGCTGCCCTCGTCATGGTTCCAGCCGACCAGCAGCGGCACGTCCGACTGCTGGTGGTCGTCGAAGGTAGCGGGGGCGGAGGCCGGAAGGATCCAGCCGTCGAGGAGGGGGCCGAAGTTCAGGCCGGTGTCGGGCGCGACCCATAAGGCCAGGATCTCGGCCGACGAGCGGCCGCGCAGCTGAGCCAGGGTCTGGCCGCCCAGGGCCTTGCCGAACGCCACGCCCACCGCCTCGCCCTGGGCCAGGGTCTTGTCATCGCCCAGCATGCCGAAGGCCGAGCCGCTCTCGCCGATGGCGCGGTGAAACAGGCCCTTGGCCTGGGGCGAGATCATCAGTCGGCTGACGGCGTCTGATCCCGCCGACTCCCCGGCGATGGTGACGTTGTTCGGGTCGCCACCGAAGGTCTTGGCGTTGTCGCGCACCCAGCGCAGGGCGGCGATCATGTCGGCCAGGGCCTGGTCGCCGCTGGCGTGGTTCGGCGATTCGGCCGTCAGTTCGGGATGGGCCAGGAAGCCGAAGGCGCCAAGGCGATAGTTGATGGTCACCACCACCACGCCCTTGCGGGCCAGACCCACGCCGTCGTGACGCGGCTCGGCGCCCGACCCCGCGCCATAGCCGCCGCCGTGGATCCAGAAGAACACCGGCAGGGCCTGGCCCGGCTTCGCGGCGGTGCTGACGTTCAGATATAGGCAGTCCTCGCTCATCGACGGGGTGAAGGGGTCAAGGTCGGCGTAGCGCTTGGGCTGCAGGCAGTTGGGGGAGAAGGCGTCAGCGGGACGCACGCCGGTCCAGGGCTGGACGGGGGCCGGCGGCTTCCAGCGGCGCTCGCCGGTCGGCGGGGCGGCGTAGGGCAGGCCCCTGTAGACGCGCACGCCGTCAGGCGCGGCGGGGGTGGCGGCGATCTCACCGCCAGTGACCTTCAAGGTCTGGGCGGCGGCGGGTGTGGCCAGCAACGCCAGGACCAGCAAGGCCAGGGCGAAGGCGCGGATCATGCGGCGGCCCGTTTCATGCTGAGGATTTGAACCGGGGGGTTCAGGAACTCGCCCTTCATCGCCGGCACGGGAGCGGGACCGTCGCTGCGTAGGGCCAGGATCGTCTTGACGATCGCCAGGCCCTCGACGACCTGGCCGAACGCCGCGAAGCCCTGGTTGTCGCCAGGCGCGCCCGGATGGGCGTCGAGATAGGGCAGGGGATTGGCGCAAATGAAGAAGTCGGCCGTGGCGGTGCCGGGCGCATTGCGAGTGATCGAAATCGTCCCGGCCTTGTGCTTCAGGCCGGTTGTCCGCGTGCTTTCATGGGCGATCGGGGCGAAACGCCGGGCCCGAGCTGCGGGTCCGCCCTGGATCGTCCCCGCGCCCTTGACGCCCTTGGTGCGCGCCGCCCGATAGATCGTGCCGCCGTCGTATTTGTGGGCGTCCACATAGCGCAGGAAGTTGCCGGCGGTGATTGGGGCCTTGGCGGTTTCCAGCTCGACCACGATGGCGCCGTGATTGGTCTGGATGACCACGCGCGGCTTAGCTGTCGCCGCCAGGGCGTCTAGGGGACTAGCCGCCAGCAGTCCGGCGGCGCCCAGCAGGCTTCGACGGCGGATCGTTGCGCTGTCCATCTTGGTCCTCCTTGATCTTCCACGATGCTTAGCGCGTGGGGAGAGGAAGAGGCGAGGCCCTAAACGCGCTCTACGACCATGGCGATGCCTTGGCCGACGCCGATGCACATGGTCGCCAAGCCATACCGGGCGCCGCGCCGGTGAAGTTCCTCGACCAGGGTCAGGCCCAGCCGCGCCCCGCTCATGCCCAGGGGGTGACCCAGGGCGATCGCGCCGCCGTTGGGGTTCACGTGGTCGCCGTCGTCGGGCAGGCCCAGGTCGCGCAGCACGGCCAGGCCCTGGGCGGCGAAGGCCTCGTTGAGCTCCACCACATCGATATCGTTGATCGACAGGCCCACCCGGGCCAGCAGCTTGCGCGTCGCCGGCACGGGGCCGATGCCCATGACCCGGGGCTCGACCCCGCCGGCCGCCACGCCCAGCACCCGGGCGCGCGGCGTCAGGCCGTGGGCCTTCACGGCGGCCTCGGAGGCGACGATCAAGGCGGCGGCGCCGTCATTGACCCCCGAGGCGTTGCCGGCGGTGATCGTGCCGTCGGGACGGACGATGGGCTTCAGCGCCGACAGCGCCTCGATGGTGGTGGTGCGCGGGTGCTCGTCCTTGCTGACAACCACCGGGTCGCCCTTGCGCTGGGGCAGGGTGACGGGGACAATCTCGGCGTCGAAACGGCCGCTGGCCTGGGCGGTGGCGGCGCGGGCCTGGCTGCGCAGGGCGAAGGCGTCCTGGTCGGCGCGGCTGACGTTCCAGTCGGTGGCGACGTTCTCGGCGGTCTCGGGCATGGAATCGACGCCGTAAGCCTTGCGCATGGCCGGATTGACGAACCGCCAGCCGATGGTGGTGTCGAAGATCTCGGCGTTGCGCGAGAAGGCGCTGTCGGCCTTGCCCATCACGAAGGGCGCGCGGCTCATGCTCTCGACGCCACCGGCGATCATCAACTGGGCCTCGCCCGACTTGATGGCCCGCGCGGCCACGCCCAGGGCGTCCAAGCCCGAGCCACACAGCCGGTTGATGGTCGACCCGCTGGCGGTCGCGGGCAAACCGGCCAGTAGGGCCCCCATGCGGGCCACGTTTCGGTTGTCCTCGCCGGCCTGGTTGGCGCAGCCCAGCACCACGTCGTCCAGCGCGCCCCAGTCGACGCCGCCGTTGCGGGCCATCAGCGCCGCCAACGGGATCGCCGCTAGGTCGTCGGCCCGTACACTCGACAACGCCCCGCCGTAGCGGCCGATCGGCGTGCGGATGGCGTCGCAGATGAAGGCGTCGGTCATGGGCGGTGGCTTTCGAACGGGTGTTTGACACACCCTAGCCACCCTCGGCGTGGGATCAAGATCAGTCCTCGCAGCCACCTCCCCCGTTTCATGGGTGAGGAGATCTGGGCTAGCGTCTCCCATGACCTTCACCCCCGTGATCCGCGAGACCGACAAGCCGTCGCTAGCCTCCTATCAGCAAGGCCTGAAGGTCCTGCGCGCGACCACGACCGACGCGGTCGGCCCGCCCGACAACCACGACTTCGCGCTATTGATCACGGCGCCCGGCGACACGACGGTGCGCGGCGGCCTGTGGGGACAGTCGCGGTGGGGCGCGTTCTATGTGGACATGCTGGTGGTGCCCGAGGACTTGCAGCACATGGGCATGGGCACGAGCCTGATGCAGCGCGGGGAGACCGAGGCCCGCGGGCGCGGCTGCCACCTGATGTGGCTCGACACCTACGCCTTCCAGGCCCGCCCGTTCTACGAACGCCTGGGCTTCGAGGTGTTCGGCCAACTGGACGGATCGGAACCGATCTATCCGCGCTGGTTCATGCGCAAGGTGCTGGCCTAGAGCATTTCCCGACCTGACTGCGTCAGGCCGTGAGCTCTAATCTTTTGTTTTGAAGCATTTTTCTTCACGCGAACCGGAACCACTTCGCTCGAAAAATGCTCTAGCGTTTGGGGACACGCGCCTGCGCGTGTCCCCATTCCAAACCTAAGCCCCCAGATAGCGGATCAGCGCCGCCATGTTTTCGATATAGGCGCCGGTAGAGATGCCCGGCTTGGGCACGTCGGCGATGTAGGGCGAGGTGTCGGTGGGATCGCCCACGCGGGTCGTGGAGAACTCACCCGGAGTCACCGTGGTCGAGCCGTCGCCGATATAGGGGTTGCTGACCGCCTTCATCTCGGTCGGCCACCAGCCCTCGGCGTTGAGCTCGGCCATCAGCTTGGCGGCGTCGGCGTCGGTGGTCTTGTCGCTGGTCTTCAGGGCGCCGACATTAAGGTCGGACACCGAGATGTCCTTGGTGGTGAAGTAGCGGGGCAGGGGACGGCGGCCGCCCTTCAGCGGCGAGTCCTTGCTGGCCACCTCGGGCGGGGTGGCCTTCAGCGCGGCGTAGCGCTTGCGCAGCTTGTCGATATTGACCGCCCTGAACGACGAGTAGTGGACGATCGTGTTCTCCCAGTGCTTGTCGACGAAGTATTCGCCGTTGAACACGTTGGAGCCGCGGCGGTGCACGTACAGCGGGTCGCCCGTGCCGATCTCGATGAAGGTGGGGTAACGCGGCTTGCCCGGAGCGATCTTGTCATTGAGCTTCAGGCTGGCCAGCCAGTCGATGGCTTCCGGAACGCGAGCCAGGTACTTCGGGTCGCCCGTCAGCTGGTAATAGTCCATCAGGTTTTCGAGGTTGCCGGCCGTGGTGTGGCTGGCGAAGGCCTTGGGCTCATAGGTGCGCGCGCCGGCCGGCTTGAGGTCGGCCACGGTGTGCTGCAGGCCCCAGCCCGGTTGCGGCTGCGGCTGCTGGGCGGCGATATAGATGTCCATGGCGCGTTGGATCGGGTCCAGCACCCGCTTGTCGCCCAGGGTCTGCCAGACCATCAGCAGGAACTTGATGTTCTCGTCGACGACGCCGTCATTGAAGGTGATGTAGCCGGTATAGTCCGGATGGCCCTTGTTCTCGAAACCACCCGATAGCGGGAAGCGCTGGGGCCAGCCACCGTTCGGATACTGGCTGTCGAGGACGAACTTGATGGCCTTGTCCAGGGCAGGCTTGAAGGCCTTGTCCTTCTTTTCCATGTAGATGCGCAGCACCAGCTGGCAGCTCTCGGCGGTGCCCTCGTCGTCGAAGGTGGCGTTGCCGTAATAGTGCTGGAATTCTTCAAGCCGCCAGCCGTTCTTGCCAATGGTGTCGTACCACTTCTGCAGCGACGCCGGCCCGGCAAGGTCGCCCATATAGTTCCAGCCGCCGGCTGGGTGCTGGATCTTGATCAGCGCGCCGGCGGCCTTGGCGGCGGCTTGGTAATAGTACTCGTCGCCGGTCGCGTGATAGGCGTCGAGGAACAGGTGACCCATGGTCGCCGTGCCGGGCGGCTGGACCCAGATCATGGTTGGGAAGGCTTCCATCTCGCCGAACCGGCGCGAGAAGTCGGGCAGATAGCTCCAGACATAGCCGCCCTCATAGGCGGCCTTCTCGGCCATGAAGGTCGAGGCCTTCTTCATGGTGGCTAGCACCTGGTCTTTCGACGGCGCCACGCCTTGGGCCAGGGCCCTCAGCGGGGCCATGGCGGCGGCGACGGCGAAGGTGGCGGTGGTGGTGGCGAGCAGGCGGCGGCGCGTCAGCGGGCTTAGCGGCATGGGTGTGACTCCGAGGGATCCCAGGCGTCAGGCCCGCGACGCTAGGGCGCGGCGATCTGGGCGTGGAGGCGGAGCGTGAGGGCTCATAAGCCTTCTGGTCCCCTGGTTTCCTCCTGGTCCGCGTCGCCGATACCTTTGCCGCCGTTGGTCGGCGCGTTGTTCGAGAAGTTATGATACCGGTGTCATGACTTGACCAGTGTCTTTTGACATAGCAAGGTTAGATGACGCCGGCGTCATCCTGTGACAGGTCGCCGCGTTGCACGTCGGCTCGTGCTCGGCGAGAACGGGCCATTGGTTTTTGAGGCGACACCGCCGCGCCAGATTTGGCAGCCCGCGACGCCGTCCTGTTGGGGAACAGGACGACGGCCCCAGGTCAGCAATGACCTGGGGCCGTTTTGATTTTTCTGACACCGGTGGCAGGGCTAAGGCGCTGTATTTGCGTGAATTTACACTGTTATGCGACCAGTGGTCACATAGGACGGCCCGTTCATCCCCCGTAAATATTCGCCATGCCTAGCCAACATGATCACTTGAACGAGGCCGAGCGCCTGGAGCGGCAAGCCGAGATCGCCGACAGCGATCACGCTCGCGACGCCCTGCGACGCATGGCCCAGACCTCGCGCCTGTCGGCCGCCTTGGTCGGCATGCTGGAAGCCAGTCGGGAAGACCATCCGGGCTGACCCGCCTCGCCCACGCTTTCAGATAAACCGCGTTTCGATACATGCATCGCTTGAATTGCCGCGCCAGCCGGTGATCATGGGCGCGTGCAGGGAGACCCGGGTGGCGGACGAGGGATCGGACAAGGCCGTTCTGGAACGCGCGGGGGCCTATTTCCTCAGCGTCGTCGAGGCCAGCCGCGATTGCATCCGGGTGATCAGCGCCGATGGCTTCGTCGAATACATGAACGCCCAGGGTCAGGCCCTGTTCGAGATCGACGATTTCGAGGGCCGCAACCGCCGTAAATACTGGCCCGACATGTGGCCCGGCGACAGCCGCGCCTTGGTCGAGGCGGGCCTGCTGCGCGCGATGGACGGCGAAGCCAGCGCCTTTCGCGCCTTCTGCCCAACCGCCAAGGGTGAGCCACGCTGGTGGGACACCACGGTCTCGCCGATCCTGGAGGCTGGCCGCGTGACCAGGGTGCTGGCCACCTCGCGCGACGTCACCGGCGAGATGCGTTCCGAGTTGCAGCGCCAACTGCTGGTCAATGAGCTGAACCACCGGGTCAAGAACACCCTGGCCACCATCCAGTCGATCGCCAGCCAGTCGCTGCGCAACGCGGGCGTCGACGTGGCCGTGCGCAACGCGTTCGAGGGCCGACTGATGGCCATCGCCGCGACACACAATGTGTTGACCGACAAGAACTGGTCCGCCGCCAGCCTGCGCCAGATCATCGACGGTTCGGTGACCCCCTATCGCGGCCACGCCGGCCAGCTGACCATCACAGGCGAGGACCTGATGGTCTCGCCCAAGCCGGCTGTCTTGATGGCTCTGGCCTTTCACGAACTGGCGATCAACGCCCTGAAGTACGGCGCCCTGTCGGTGGAGAGCGGCCATGTCGATATCCACTGGGCGGTGGAGGGCGGCGATCGGCTGAACATCGACTGGACCGAGCAGGGCGGTCCCGCCGTGCGGCCGCCCGAGCGGCGCGGTTTCGGCTCGCGGATCGTCGAGCTCGCCTTACCAGGCGAGTTGGGCGGCCAGGTCGAGGTCGACTATCGCGCCGAGGGTTTGCACTGCCGAATCAGCTCGCCGCTGTCGGCCTTGGACAAGGTCGACGCCTTCATGCAGTTACCGGCCGAGGCGGGAAGTTCGCGCGACGGACGGCGCGAATGAACCCCCAGCCTCTCAACCCGTTCTGCAAGCTTGAGCGGCGCTGAGCCGAGGAGGCGCGTCGCTGATGATCCCTGAGGACTGGAACGCCCGGCTGAAGGCGGCCTGGCTGGCCTTGAGCGCCTTTGTGGTCCGGCATCGCATCCTGGTCGGCGCAGCGACGGGCGCCTTGCTGCCGCTGTTGATCCTGCTGGTCTGGTTGGGGGCGAGCCTGCCGATCTCGCGGGCCCTGGAACCCTTGCCCAGCCGGGCGATCATCCTGCTCGACAACCAGGGCCAGCCCTTCGCCCGGCGCGGCGCCTACAAGGAGGCGCCGGTGGTCATCAAGGCGCTGCCCAAGCACGTGCCAGCGGCCTTCCTGGCTATCGAGGACCGGCGCTTCTACCACCACCTTGGCATCGACCCGATCGGCATCACCCGGGCCTTTGTCGTCAACACCAAGGCCCATCGCACGGTGCAGGGCGGCAGCACCATCACCCAGCAGTTGGCCAAGAACGCCTTCCTCAAGCCCGAGCGCAGCCTGCGCCGCAAGGGCCAGGAGGCGATGATCGCCCTGTGGCTGGAACTGCGGCTGTCCAAGGACCAGATCCTGTCGCGCTACCTGTCCAGCATCTATTTCGGCGACGGGGTCTATGGCCTGGGCGCGGCCGCCCGGCACTATTTCGGCAAGGCACCAGAGCAACTGAGCATCGGCGAGGCGGCGATCCTGGCCGGGATCGTCAAGGCGCCGGTCGATCTGGATCCCGTCGATCATCCCGAGGCGGCGGGCCGCAGGGCGCGGCTAGTGCTCAACGCCATGGTCGAGACCAAGGTGATCACGGCCCAGCAGGCCAAGGACGCCGGCCATGTCAATGTCCAGGTGGCCCGCGCCGCCTTGCCCGTTGGAGGCTATTTCGCCGACTGGATCTCGCCCCAGGTGAAGTCGGCCTTCGATGGCGCGGCCTATGGCGAGGTCCGCGTGCCAACCACCCTGGACAGCCGGCTGCAGCGCCAGGCCGAGCAGGCGGTGGCGCGGGTGCTGAAGGCGTCGGGCAAGGCCAAGGACAGCCAGGTGGCGCTGGTCGCCATGCGGCCCGATGGCAGAGTGGTGGCGATGGTCGGGGGGCGCAATTACCGCCAGAGCCCGTTCAACCGCGCCGTTCAGGCCCAGCGTCAGCCGGGCAGCGCCTTCAAGCTGTTCGTCTACCTCGCCGCCCTGCGCGACGGCGCCACGCCGGACAACCTGGTGGTGGGCGAACCGGTGACGATCGGCGGCTGGACGCCGGCCAATTACGAGGGCGGCGGCGGGCGCGATCTGACCCTGCGCGACGCCTTCGCCCAGTCCAACAACATCATTGCCGCCCGGGTGTACCAGCAGGCCGGCGGCGAGGCCGTGGTGCGGGCGGCGCGCGACCTGGGGATCACCTCGCCGCTGCGCGAGGACGACGCCACCCTGGCTCTGGGCACCGCCGAGACCAACCTGCTGGAGTTGACCAGCGCCTACGCAGCCGTGGCGTCCGGCCAGATGCCGATCCAACCCTACGGTCGTCCGCTTGCCGCACCGATCCAGACGAAACCGCTGGAGCCGGCGATGCGGGCCGAACTGCTCGACCTGATGGGGGCCGTGGTCCAGGAAGGCACCGGCCGCGCGGCGCGGTTGCCGCAGCGGGCCTATGGCAAGACCGGCACCACCCAGGACTACCGCGACGCGCTCTTTGTCGGCTTTAGCGGCGACCTGGTGCTCGGGGTGTGGGTGGGCAATGACGACCACTCGCCGATGAATCGCGTGGTCGGCGGCGACATCCCGGCCCGGATATGGAAGGATTTCATGACCAGCGGCCTGAAGGCGGGCTTGATCGCGAAGGACAGCGCGCCCGAGGGGCGCCTGCACGATGTTCCAGACGAGAATCGCGAGGTGGAGCATCCGCGCCATGTCCCGAAATGGCTGCGGCGGATCTTCGGCCTCTAGGATTTTGCCCGGACGAGCGGAATTCTGGACTGGTCCGAGCCTTGCTCCCAACACCCTGTCGCGACCCAGAATGGGACGCTTTTCGGACACGCATCGGGGGCGCGTCCGCGAGGTGCGTGGCGGCTTGGTCGGAAAAAAGGCGTTGAGTATGAACCCGAAGACAATCCTTCTGGTCGGAGCCGCGAGCTTGACGTTCGCCGCCTTGGCGCCGGCCTCGGCCGCCTTGGCCGACGGCTATCCCGCGCACGTCACACCCATCACCCGGCCCGCGCCCAAGCCGGCGCCCGCTCGCAAGCCCGCGCCCCGGCCGTCCGCCCGGGTCAAGGTCGTCGAGCGCCCGGTCTATATTGAAAGGCGGGTCGAAGTGCCCGTTGACCGTCCCGTCTATGTCGATCGCCCGGTAGACCGCATCGTCGAGAAGCGGGTCGAGGTTCCGGTCGTCAAGATCGTCGAAAGGCCAGTCGACCGTCCCGTCTATGTCGATCGCCCGGTCGATCGCATCATCGAGAAGCGGGTCGAGGTGCCCGTGGTGCGCGTCGTCGAAAAGCGCGTCGAAGTGCCCGTGGATCGTCCTGTCTATGTGGACCGCCCCGTCGATCGCATCATCGAGCGCCGCGTTGAAGTGCCGATCGATCGTCCGGTCTATGTCGATCGTCAGCAGACGGTCGTGCGTCCCGGCTGCGACTGCGACGATGACCGCGCCCATGATGATCGTGGCTATCGGGATCGCGGGCGGACCTATGGCCAGGTCGCCCAGGGCTTTGAGCGCTCGGAACAGACCTACGAGTCCAGCTCGGAACGCTACAGCGAGAGTGGCGGCTATAGCGACCAGGGCGGCGCGCTCGCCGGCGGCGGCTACTATTACGGCGGCACGACGGCCCGTACCGGGCTCGGCGGCGGCTGGGTCGGCGGCCAGTCCAGCTACGGCGGTCAGGCCTATGGCGACCATAGCTATGACCAGTCCAACTATGGCGGCCAAGCCTACGGCGGCCAAGCCTATGACGGCCGGTACCAGTCCGGCTATGGCGGCGGCCAATCCTACGGCGGCGGCTCGGCCTATGGCGCCGGCCTGGCCACCGGCGCGGCCCTGGCTTATGGCGCGACTCGCGGTCGCGGCGGCCAGTCCTACGGTGGCGGGGCCTATGGTGGCGGCCGCGCTTGGTCGGGCGGCGGGACCAGCGCCTCGGCCAGCAGCAGCGCCAGCGGTAGCGCGTCGTCCAGCGTCTCGGTGTCAGGCGGCGGCCGCTACGGCGGCGGCGGGCATGGCGGCGGCCACGGCGGCGGCTCGACTGGCGGCCAAGGCGGCTGTTGCGGCCATTAAGGCCGAAAGTAGCGCCTTCGCGCGCAAACTGTACCGCTCTGCATAGGCGCGGTGGCGGAATCGGGCATCAATGGTCCGTAGGGGGATCATTACGGCGTTGGGGCCGGCGATCAGGAGTAGGCCATGGACTCGATCCTGGTTGTCACCAAACCGTTCGACTGGGCGGTCGAACGCGAAGGCCAGGTGCTGTCGCGCCATTCAAACCAGGAGGCCGCCTATAAGGCCGCCCTCGACTATGCCAGCGCGCTCTTTGACGAGGGAGTCCGCGCCCAGGTGGCCATCAAGGCCGAGGCTCGCAGCTTCGCCCATCTCGACGGCGAATAGCGCCTAATCAGCGGCCAGGCACACCGCGACGCAGCGTTTGGCCAAGGCCTCCGTCGCGTCGATGAACGGCACGCTCAGATCGGCCGCGCCCATTACCAAAGGCACTTCCGTGCAGCCCGCGACGACGACCTGCGCGCCCTTGCCGACCAAGCGGTGGGCTAGGGAGGCCATGGTTTCGCGGCTGTCGGGACCCAGGTCGCCGTGTTTGACGCGATAGAGCAGGGCCAT
Source organism: Caulobacter sp. DWP3-1-3b2 (assembly GCF_049896325.1). Lineage (NCBI taxonomy): Bacteria > Pseudomonadati > Pseudomonadota > Alphaproteobacteria > Caulobacterales > Caulobacteraceae > Caulobacter > Caulobacter sp. DWP3-1-3b2. Next base: position 8,827 of record NZ_JAFCUB010000051.1, on the reverse strand, counting down.
GAACTCCACCTGCTCGTGATCGTCCAGGGTCACGGCCTCCAGCGCCTGATGCGAAAAAGTGCGGCGATAGAGGGCCAGGGCGCCGTTTGTGCCCAGCACGCCGACCCGCTCGGCCCCCGCGGCCTGGGCGGCGAGCCCGGCAGTCTCGATCAGATCGACCAGGGGCAGGCCGCTGGCCTTCACCTCGGCCGCATAGGCATGGGCGGTGTTACAGGCGATGGCCAGCACCTGGGCGCCGGCGTCGCGCAGGCCCACGGCCATTTCGGCCAGCACCGGGCCGGCGGCGGCGTCGCTGTTGTTGCGGTCGGGAACCTTGGGGTTGATATCGACCAGCACCCGCAGGTGATCCTGCTCGCGGTTGACCGGCGTTGCGGCCTGCAGCTTGGCCAGGAAGTCCAGCGTGGCGGCGGGGCCCATGCCGCCGAGGACGCCCAGGGTCTTAGACAAGCGCCGCCTCCATCTCGCTCTGGTACCCGAACAACCCCTGGGCGCCGCCGGTGTGCAGGAAGACCACCCGCTCGCCCGCGAACGCGCCCTTGCGGGCCTGGTCGATCAGGCCCTTCATCGCCTTGCCGGAATAGACCGGGTCCAGCAGCAGGCCCTCGGTGCGGGCCGCCAGGGTCAGGGCGTCGATGACGCCCTGGTCGATGAGGCCATAGCCGGCGCCGACATAGTCGCAGTCGGCCATCACCATTTCGCGCGTCACCCGGCCCGCTGCGCCGATTGTCTCGGCGGTGGCGACGGCCAGGTTGAAGACGTTCTCCTCCTGCTTGGCCTTGGGCGCGCGGACGCCGAAGCCAAGGATGGGGACGTCCACGCTGAGCGCCGCGAAACCGGCCACCAGGCCCGCATGGGTGCCGGCGCTGCCGGTGGCTGTGACCAGGCGATCGATCTTCAGGTCCATCGTGTCGGCCTGGACCACCAACTCGCGGGCGCAGTCGACATAGCCCAGGGCGCCGACCGTATTGGAGCCGCCGCCGGGGATGACATAGGGCTTGCCGCCGCGCTGACGCACTGCCTCGGCCGAGGCCTCAAGCTCGGCCACCATGTCGGTCCCGCCCGGCACGAAGCGGATCGAAGCGCCCATGAGCCGGTCGAGCAGGACGTTGCCGTTGCCGATGTAGTCCGACGCCTTGGAGCCTGTGCGCTCCTCCAGGATGATCTCGCTCTTCAGGCCAAGGCGCGCGCCGGCGGCGATGGTCTGGCGCACGTGGTTGGACTGCACCGCGCCCTGGGTGACCAGGGTGTCGGCGCCCTGGGCCAGGGCCTCGCCGAGCAGGAACTCCAGCTTGCGGGTCTTGTTGCCGCCGCCGGCTAGGCCGGTGCAGTCGTCGCGTTTGACCCACAGGTCGACGCCGAGCTCGGCGCCCAGGCGGGGCAGGGGCTCCAGCGGCGTGGGCAGGTGGGCGAAACGGGCGCGGGGGAAGCGGGCCAGGTGCATGCGAGGCGTCTCTGCTGAGGGAACCGGCGGTCGTCGATCCACCTACAGCCTCGCGCGCAGTCGTGCTATGGTCGGGCGCAGAAAAGCACGGCCCGGCGTGGCTTCCTCGTGAAGTCGGGCACGCGACGGCCCCCCGCCGCGCCCCCGCCAGAAGGCCGCGCGCCTTTGGGAGGAACGCCATGAGTTCGATCCGGTCCACCGTTCTTGTCGCCGCCGCAGTCCTTGCCGCTGGAACCGCCCACGCCTCGACCCTGATCATCGGCGGCGGCGCGGCCAAGGATTGTTCCAACGCCGCGCTCAACGGCCGCGCCGACAAGGCTTCGGTCACCACCTGCACCGTTGCGCTGGACATCGAGACCCTGAACTTCCGAGACAGGGCCCGCACCTATGTCAATCGCGGCGTGCTCTACATGCGCCAGCGGGACTTCAACGGCGCTGTCAGTGATTTCGACTCCGCTTCCAGGATCGATCCGAACCTGGGCGAGGCCTTCGTCAATCGCGGCGCGGCCTTCGTCGGAACCCAGCGCTATGATGAGGGCTTGAGCCAGATCGACCAAGGCCTGGCCCTGGGGGTCAAGGATCCGGAAAAGGCGTATTACAATCGCGCCATCGCCCATGAGAACCTCGGCGACGTCACGGCCGCCTACCGCGACTATTCCAAGGCGTTGGAACTTGATCCCGCCTGGGATGCGCCGAAAAAGGAGTTGGCGCGTTTCACCGTCAAGCGACCTTGACCACGACGCCTTGCGCGCCACGATCGGGACCTCGAAACTGGAGCGCGAGATGAGCAAGGCTCGATTTTGGGCGACGACCGCGATGGCGGCCTTGGCCGTCGGCGGCCCGGCCCTGGCGCAGGTCGACCTGCGGACCTTGCGCGATCAGAACCTCATCGTGCAGCAACAGGATATCGCCCAACAGAACGCCCTGGGCGTGCAGCGCGAAGCCGCCGCCGCCCAAGGCCGTTTTTCCACCCAGCTGACCCTGCGCGACCTGGCGCTGACGCCAACCACGCCGGTTTCGCCCAGCCTGCGCCCGACCCTGCCGGCTGCTCCACCGCGCGGAGCCTCGGCCGACGACTATGCCGCCCAGGCCGAGCGCATGGACCGCTTGACCGACGCCCGCTTGGCGCAGAGCAGCGCCCGCCTGAGCGCCATCAGGCCTGCTCAATAATCAACACGGAGAACGATCGCATGGAATGGGGTGGGGGACGCCGCTCGGGCAATATCGAGGACCGTCGCGGTCTGGGGCCGGTCGGCGTGGCCGGCGGCGGCATTGGCGCGGTGGTGCTGGCGATCATTGGCTATTTCGTGTTCGGCGTGCCGCCGGAAACGACGATGAACGCCGTCAATGGCGCTCAGCAGCCGGCCGCCCAGGAGGGCGCTCGCGGCCAGGTGACGGACCAGGAAGGCCAGTTCATCGACGTGGTCGAGACCTCCAACGATGACGTCTGGGGTCCGGTCCTGGCGCGGCACAACATCAAGTACACGCCGCCCGAGGCGGTGGTGCTCTATGACCAGTCCACGGCCACCGGCTGCGGCACTGGCCAATCAGCCATGGGGCCGTTCTATTGCCCCGCCGACCACAAGGTCTATCTGGACCTGGCCTTCTGGAAGGAGCTTGAGACACGGTTCGGCGCCAAGGGCGAGTTCGCCCGTGCCTATGTGATCAGCCACGAGATCGGCCACCACGTCCAGACCCTGACCGGCGCTTCCGACCAGGCCCAGCGCATGGGCGCGCGCGGCGCGGAGAGCGGCTCGGTGCGTCTGGAGCTTCAGGCCGACTGCTATGCCGGCGTCTGGGCCAAGCACGCGCCGGAAGCCTCGGGCGGCAAGATCGCCATCAACCGCGCCGACATCGAGGACGGCCTGGGCGCGGCCGCGGCGGTCGGCGACGACGCCATCCAGGAACAGACCCAGGGACGGGTGATGCCCGACAGCTTCACCCACGGCTCCTCGGCCCAGCGCATGAAGTGGTTCGGCAAGGGCTATGACGCCGGTGATCCCGGCGCCTGCGACACGTTCTCGGCGGGAACGCTCTAGGCGCGTTGCGTCCTTCGAGGCTCGGCTGCGCCTCGCATCTCACGATGAGGACTTCAGAGCCACAGAGCTCCTCATCCTGAGGTGCCCGCGCAGCGGGCCTCGAAGGACGCACGGCCGCCCTTGACCCCCGCGTCAACCGGCCTAGTGTCCCCCTGTTCACCGGGGGGTCGCTTGCGCGGCTGAGATTGGGCGTAAGCCCTGACCCGTCGAACCTGATCCGGGTCATGCCGGCGAAGGGAGGGAACGCGGTCTTGGCGAAAACCAAGCTCGCACACCGACTTAGCGCGACACGTCCGGGTCTCCTTAACGCTTGAGGAGCGCCCGACCATGAATATCCAACTGCCTATCAAGGACGCCCCCCTTCTTAAGGAAAAGATTGGCGGCGCGATCCCGACGGGCGAGCGCCCTGGCAGCCGCAAGGTCTACCAGGCCGGCAGCCTGTTTCCCGACATCCGGGTGCCATTCCGCGAGGTGGCCGTCCACCCCAGCGCCAACGAGCCGCCGGTCACCATCTATGACCCGTCGGGCCCCTACACTGACCCCCATGCGGTGATCGACATCGAGAAGGGCCTGGAACGCTCGCGCGAGCCGTGGGTCATCGCTCGAGGCGACTGCGACCTGGTGCTCAACCCCCGCGAGGTGAAGCCCGAGGACAACGGCTTCGCCCAGGGCAAGCACCTGGCCCCGCGGTTCATGGCCAAGCGGCCGATCTTCAAGGGTCGCGCCGGCCAGAAGGTCACCCAGCTGGAATACGCCCAGGCCGGGATTATTACCGCCGAGATGGAATATGTCGCCATCCGCGAGAACCTGCGCCGCGAGCAGGACCGGCCTTGCGTACGCGATGGCGAGGACTTCGGCGCGTCGATCCCCGACTTCGTGACGCCCGAGTTCGTCCGGCAGGAAGTGGCGCGCGGCCGGGCCATCATTCCGGCCAATATCAACCACGGCGAGCTGGAGCCGATGGCGATCGGCCGCAATTTCCTGGTCAAGATCAACGCCAATATCGGCAATTCAGCGGTGCTCAGCACCGTCGCCGACGAGGTCGACAAGCTGGTCTGGGCCACCCGCTGGGGCGCCGACACGGTGATGGACCTGTCGACCGGCCGCAACATCCACAACATCCGCGACTGGATCATCCGCAACAGCAGCGTGCCGATCGGCACGGTGCCGATCTATCAGGCGCTGGAAAAGGTCAACGGCGTGGCCGAGGACCTCAACTGGGAAGTCTTCCGCGACACCCTGATCGAACAGGCCGAGCAGGGGGTGGACTATTTCACCATCCACGCCGGCGTCAGGCTCCCCTTCATCCCGCTGACGGCGAAGAGGGTGACGGGCATCGTCTCGCGCGGCGGCTCGATCATGGCCAAGTGGTGCCTGGCCCACCACAAGGAGAACTTCCTCTACGAGCGGTTCGAGGACATCTGCGAGATCATGCGCAGCTATGACGTGTCGTTCTCGCTAGGCGACGGCCTGCGTCCAGGCTCGACCGCCGACGCCAATGACGAGGCCCAGTTCGCCGAGCTGCGCACCCTGGGCGAACTGACCAAGGTGGCCTGGAAGCACGGCGTGCAGGTGATGATCGAAGGGCCGGGCCACGTGGCCATGCACAAGATCAAGGCCAACATGGATGAGCAGCTCAAGCACTGCCACGAGGCCCCCTTCTACACGCTCGGCCCGTTGACCACCGACATCGCCCCTGGCTACGACCACATCACCTCGGCGATCGGGGCGGCGATGATCGGCTGGTTCGGCACGGCCATGCTCTGCTACGTGACGCCCAAGGAGCACCTGGGCCTGCCCGACCGCGACGACGTCAAGACCGGCGTCATCACCTACAAGCTGGCCGCCCACGCCGCCGACCTGGCCAAGGGTCACCCCGGCGCGGCCATGTGGGACGACGCCATCAGCCGGGCGCGGTTCGAGTTCCGCTGGGAGGATCAGTTCAACCTGGGCCTTGACCCCGAGACCGCCCGGGCCTTCCACGACGAGACCCTGCCCAAGGAGGCGCACAAGACCGCGCACTTCTGCTCGATGTGCGGTCCCAAGTTCTGCTCGATGAAGATCAGCCACGAAGTCCGCGAATTCGCGGCTGGACTAGCGCCGAACTCCATCGAGCAGGGCATGGCTGAGATGAGCGACAAGTTCCGGGAACAGGGGTCTGAGATCTATCTGAAGACGGAGGTTTAGGTATGTTGGCCTTGATCCTGACGGCGGCGGTTCAGGCCGCCGCCTCGGCCGACGCCGACCCCTTGGCGCTGGCGCGAAAGGGGATGCAGCAGTGCTATGCGCCCAACCTGTCGGCCAAGACCTGCCAGTCCCTCGCCGGCTATGTCTTTGAGGCCGACGGGACCATCATCAACACTGCCGAGGTGCTGATCGCGTCGTCGCCAGTGGTGACACTGAAGACGGCGGAACCGGTGATCGTGAAATCGGGCGCGGTTTGCGGCCAGCTCTCGGATTTCCATGACGCGGAGGTTTTTGTGGGCGGGAAGACGGCCGATCCGGCTGTATCCGCCAAGGTGCGCGAGCAGCTTTTGGCAGCCATGGCCCCCATTCTCGGCAAGGAAATCTGCACCTACTATCTGCAGGGAAATGGGGCGATGTCGGCTTCGGCCACGCTCGATGGACAGCCGGCGCCTGCGATGACGACCACCGTGCTGTGGATCGCGCCAACGGACGGATATAGCGTCCGTCCCTAGTCGAGCGAAGAACGGTCGGGATGGGCGGGCGTTGGGGCCAAATCAGTAAGCGGCCCCACCGTCCGCGCCCGCCCGCTGAGTTCCGAGCCCGCGTCCCGGTCCAGCCGCAGATAGACGGGCAGAGCCAGCAGAGTCACCACCCCGATCGCCATATAGGGCCAGACGAAGCGCTCGGGCGTCAGGTGGGCGCCGTGGCCGCGGGCCAGGTGCAGCATCAGGCCGCCGAAGCTGACGCCAAGGGCCAGGCCCACCTGCTGGGCGACCGCCGACAGGGTTGAGGCCGCGGCGATCTGGGCCTGGGGCACGTCGGCATAGGCGATGGTGTTGGCGGCGATGAACTGGTTGGAGCGCGCGAAGCCGCCAAGGAACAGGGTTCCAGCCATCAGCAGCATCGGCGTCTCAGGCCGAAAGAAGCCCGGCGCGGCGGTCAGAATCGCGGTCGCGGTGACGAACACCGCCAGCGAGGTGCGGAAGCCGAAGCGCTTCAGGCCGGCGGCGGCGAACGGGCGGGCGATCAGTACGCCGACGCCCGTCCCCAAGGTCACCATGCTGGCCTTCAGGGGGCTCCAACCCAGGGCTACCTGCAGCAGCAGCGGCATCAGGAACGGGCTGGCCCCGATGCCCAGCCGCACGAAGGCCCCGCCCACCAGGCTGGCGCGGAAGGTGCGATATTTGAGCAAGCCCAGGTCGAGGATCGGCTTGGGCGTCACCTTGGCCTTGCGCAGGTAGAGCCAGCCCGATCCGATCGCCAAGGCTAGCACCAGCGCCACGCCCCACAGCGGCAACAACGATAGTCCCGCCGTCTCGGCCACTACCACCAGGCCGCTGATCGCCACGGCCGACAGGGTGAAGCCCAGCCAGTCGAAGCGGCCCATCTCCTGGGGTTGGCTCTTGGGCACGAAGCGCATCACCGCCGTCATGCCCAGCAGGCCGATGGGGACATTGAGGTAGAAGATCCACGGCCAGGCGGCGACGCTCAGCACCAGGCCGGCCAGGGGCGGGCCGACCAGCGGGCCGATCAGGGCCGGCATGGTGAACCAGCCCATGGCCTTGATCAGCTTGTCCTTGGGGGTCGCACCGACGACGATCAGCCGCGCCACCGGCGTCATCATCGCCCCACCGATTCCCTGGACGATGCGCGAGGCGACCAGGGTTTCCAGGCTTCGCGACAGGCCGCACAGGGCCGAGCCGGCCAGGAACACCACCATGGCGGTCATGAACACCCGCCGCGCCCCGAACCGCTCCGCCGCCCAGCCGCTGGCCGGGGTGAACACCGCCAGGGCCAGGATGTAGGAGGTCAGGGCCAGCTTCAGGTGGATGGGGTCGACGCTGAAGGCCCGGGCCAGGGTAGGCAGGGCGGTCGACAGGGCGGTGGAGTCGATGAACTCCATCAGCAGCGCGCTGGCGACGGCCAGGGAGATCAGGCGGGTCCCGCGAACGGGCGCTTCGGGCTGCACGAAAGACACGGCTAGGGCTTACGCTTGGCGTTCGCCGATCTCAAGCCTGCGCGTTATGGTCGTGAACCGCCGCCGGAGCCCGCGATGCCGTCCCAAACCCACCTGTCCGAGCTGGAGGCGGAGATGGCCCAGGCTGTCGCGGCCGAGGACTTCGAAACCGCCGCCGCCCTGCGCGATCGCATCGACCTGATCCGCCGCGACCTGCGGGTGATGGAGCAACCGGAGGCCGGCGCGCCCCAGGCCTCCTACCTGAAGCGCCAGGAGCCGGGAAAGATGGGACTGGGCACCAACCAGTCGAGCTATGTGCCGCCGGAGGGCTGGATCCCGCCCAAGAAGCCGGATCCGATGACGGCGGGGCACTCGAAGGGCGGTCGGCGGTTGAAGTAGGAGCGACCCCGCCTCGCACGTCCTTGGTCAACACAGCAAAGGAGAACGTCATGTCTTATGTCGACGGTTTCGTGATCGCGGTCCCCAAGGCCAAGATCGAGGCTTACAAGGAAATGGCTCGCCTCGGCGGCCAGGTCTGGATGGAATACGGGGCCCTGTCCTACGTCGAGTGCTTCGGTGATGACGTGCCCTACGGCGAGGTCACCTCGTTCCCGCGCGCGGTGCAGGCCAGCGAGGACGAGGTCGTGGTGTTCTCGTGGATCACCTATCGCGACAAGGCCGCCCGCGACGAGATCATGGCCAAGGTGATGGCCGACGAGCGCCTGAAGGGCTACATGGCAAACATGCCGTTCGACGGCAAACGGATGATCTTCGGCGGCTTCGAGGCGTTCCTGGAGCTGTGACTCAACGCCCGGGGCGGGGATCGAACGTGCGTCGTCCCGGGATCTTCAGGCAGTCGGCGTCCGGCTTCTGGCCGTGCTGGGGCTTGGCGACGGGATGGGGCAGGCGGGCGCCGCTCAGCTCAGAGCGCGTTTGGTTTACACAGGTGCATCGCTCCTATTCCCCGTCTTCCCGGCGAAGGCCGGGAGCCAGATTGATCCAGAGCCTCTCGTGGTTTCACCTGGGCCCCGGCCTTCGCCGGGGAGACGGAAGATTTTGAATGCCGATTCAATCTGAGCCAAAGGCGCGCTAGGGTCCAGACTCATTGAGCCCACCAGATGATGATTGCGGCGATGAAGACGGCGCTGGCGAAGATGGCGGCGAGTTTGTCGTAGCGGGTTGCGACGCGCCGCCAGTCTTTGA
>NZ_JAFCUB010000050.1:0-22051 GCF_049896325.1 Caulobacter sp. DWP3-1-3b2 | reverse complement strand
ACGGACAGGCCCGCCGTAAGGAGATGACCCTGGCGCCCGGCGAGTTCATCCGCCGCTTCCTGATCCACGTCCTGCCCAGCGGATTCCATCGCATCCGCCACTACGGCCTTTTCGCCAACACCGCCCGCGCCGCCAAGACCCGCGTGCCGGCCCGCGTTCCAGATCGACTCGTCATGAGGCTCACAGACAACGCCACCCGAAATCGCAGCGCTACACCAACGGCCAAGGGCCGCGTGAGCGGCCTTGCGCACCAACGCCAAAAAGCGGCCCTGAGCGCCCAAGAACACCCCGACCCGCACATCATCAGGGGCATCGTAACGGACCAAACCGGCCGCCTGCAGCAAGCTTTCTCAGACACCCGCCCTAGGGGTCAGCCCCGTCGCCGCGCCTGGCGGGCGTCCAAGAAACCTAAACAATACCGGACCTTGGCACAGCTCCAGAAACAAGACCTTCGCCGGGCAGACGCACCGACGAAGTAAGCTCTACCCTTGCGTCTCAGCCAGCTGCGGCCGGTTCGGGTTCGATATCCCCTACGGCCTCAATTCAACACAGCGGTCATTCTGATCTCTATAGCGTCGCGACCGGCTATCCTTGCTGTGGTTGCGCTGCGCAGCGTTTGGCGAACGCGCGAGCGACGGAAGGCAAAAAAAGCCAACGCTTTTCGCGCCGGCCCAGGGGGAAACGACGTCAGGTGATGCGCCGCCCGCAGGCCCTCGCATCACCTGCCGCGAAACGGCCTAGAACCGCGCAGTCACGCTGGCGTAGACCACCCGACCTTCGACATCGTACGTCGCCGAGAACGTGTTGTTGGCGGGCGCCGGAGACCCGACAATCGGCGGGTTCTTGTCGAACAGATTGCGCACCCCGGCCGTCAGAGTCGTGCCCTCGTTCAGGTCATAGACGCCGGTTAGATCGAAATAGCTCTGCGCCTTGATGACCGGCGTGGTCAGTGTCGCCTTGTCGGGGAAAGCCGCGCCGAGGCGCTTGGGCAGCAGGTAGGTATCGACGGTGGTCTCGCCGATATAGCGATGGCGCAGGCTCAGCGTCGCCGGGCCCGAACGCCAGGTGACACGCGACACGCCTTTCCAGCGAGGGATCGGCTGGCCGCAGGTGGGGCCAAAGGTGCCGACACAAAAGTTCTTGGTGGCTGGCAGGGCCTGCACCGGCGTGAGGGTGAACTCGTCGGTGTAGGTCAGGTTGGTCCCGATCTCTACCCTGCTGCCCTCGCCGAAGGGGCTCCAGTCGAGGTCGAAGCGGTAGCTGCCGTCGAAGTCGACGCCCGAGGTCTTCAGACCGCCCGTGTTGCCGTTGGTGGTCGTCACATAGCCCGGAGCGGCGATCTGGCCCGTCAGCGGATCACGGGTGATCGCCTGACAGAACACGCTGCTGGCGTCCTGGATCTGGTTGTAGCAAAGGCTCAGCGTGTTCGCGATGCCGCCGCCGAGCGGCGCGATGGCGCCATCGAGGTTGATCTTGAAATAGTCCACGCTGAAGGCCAGCCCCGGCGCGAACCTGGGTTGCAGGACGATGCCCAACGTCGTTGTGTCCGACTCTTCGGGGCCGACATTGGGATTGCCGCCAGACACCTGATTGATGAAGGTGTTGGGCTGCACCGAGAGCGTGAACACCGCGCCGGTCGGCACGCCGGTGGCGACGCACAGGGCGCGCACGGCGGCGGTCTGCTGGGCCGTCGGTTGGCGGCTGGAACAGGGGTCGACCGCCGAGGGGCCGCTGGTGGTGTTGCCGCCGAACAGTTCGCCGACATTGGGCGCGCGGATGGCGTGCTGGAACTGGCCCCGGAACGTGACGTCGGAGACCGGCGCATACTCGCCGCCCACCGAATAGGTCCAGACGCCGCCGACGCCCTTGAGGTCATAGTCGGAATAGCGGAAGGCGCCATTGGCGCTGGCGCGCTTGCCCAGGGGCGAATCCATCAGCAGGGGCACGCGCACCTCGCCGTAGATTTCCTTTACCGACTCCGAGCCCTTGGTAGGCAGGGCGGCGTTGAAGCCGGAAACATCGCCTGAAGCCAGGAAGCTGTCAGGCGTGAACCGCGCCGAGGCCTTGCGGTATTCTGCGCCGGCGCTGAAATCGACGGGACCGGCCCAGGTGTCGAACAGCTCGCCCGCCAGACTGCCCGCGAGGACCTGCTGCTGGGATTCGGTGTAGTTGGTCGACGACACCGCGATCGAGGCCGCGCCCGCCGGAGACAGGTTGGCGCCGAAGATATTGAGGACCGGCGCCGCGCCGCCCGCCGACAGCAGTCCCGTCTGGAACTTGGCGAGCGATGCCGCGCCCCCCGAAATGCTCGTGTCGGTGGTGCGGGTGAAGGTGTAATAGGCGTCGTAGCTCAGGTTCCGCAGGAAATCGGCGGAAACACTGCCGATATCGCCCCGGAATCCGATGGCCGAACGATAGGCGGACCGGTCGGCGGTGTTGACGCGGTCGCCCACGCCCGTGAGACGGCGGTTGATGTTTAGAACGGCCAAGCCGTCACCGGCCGTGGTCATCAGCGACGAGGCACCGTTGGTCACCCGAACGACTCCGCTCTCGCGCAGGTCCAGCTGGCGCATGACTTCCCGAAGCTGCGGCGTCAGATAGGGGTTGTTGATGTTGATCAGGAAGTTGCCGCCAATGCCGCTGGGCGGCAGGCGCATTGAGACGCGGTTGTTACTGTAGTGCGCCTCGGCATAGCCGGTCACATGTTCATTGAAGTCGTAGTGACCCGAGACATTGGCCATCCAGCGACGCTGTGGGAGCACAAGATAGGCCGCAGGACCCAGGTCGTAGTCGTCGCCGGGGGTCACCGCCGGACGCGCCGCCGTGCCGGCGTCGTTGAAGGTGAAGCCGCGCGAGCCGATGCCGCCCAGCCCGGCCGCGATCAAGGCGGCGTCGAGCCCCGGATTGGAACCCGAGGAGCCCACCGACGGGATGTTGGCGAACCGCCCGTTGGGAATGGTGCCGCTGCCGCCGAAGATTAGACCGGGGCGACCGCCGGCCGAGAGGCAGGTCTGGCCGCCAGGAACCGCCAGCGGCACACCTGGACGGGTGCTGCTGAACGAGTCGGACGTCACGCAGCCATTGGCCAGGCTGGGCGTCGCCCAACCGCCGCGCTCGCCACGGGTATAGCCGCCCCGATCGAGATAGTTCAACGCGACGACGACGTTGCCGCGGTCGTCGGCAAAGTTGCTGCCGAAGGTCAGGTCCGCTGTGTAGGTCTTGGTCTTGGTGTGGGTGTCGGCGCGCGCCTGGGCGGTCAGTTCCACCCCCTCGAAGTCGTCCTTCATGATGAAGTTGACGACGCCGGTGATGGCGTCCGATCCATAGACTGCGGACGAGCCGCCGGTCACCGTTTCCACGCGCTTGATCAGCGCGGCAGGCACAGTGTTGATGTCCGTGGTCTGATCAGGACCGGTAATGGTGAAGCGCCGGCCATTGACCAGCACGAGGTTACGCTGCGCACCAAAGCCCCGAAGGTTCAGCGTGGCCGTGCCGCCGGGCACGGTATTGGCCGTCGGGCCATTGTTTTGCGACCCCAGGAACTGCGGGGTGTCGTTGAGCAGGGTCTCGACGTTCTGGGTGCCGGTAAGACCGATTTCTTCCTCGCCAATGACCGTGACGGGTGTGGGCGCCTGAAAGCCTCGCGCGGCCAACCGCGATCCGGTGACCACCACCTCGGTCACTGTCGCTTCATCGGCGCTGGACGCACTCTGAACTTGGCCTTGTGCCTGTGCCAGCGCTGGCAAAAGTACAGCCGTGGCCAAGGCCACCGCTGTCTCGCAGCCCATGAAAGTGCTCTTGCGACGGATCGTTCCCATTGGCTTCCCCTCTTAAGGGACCGCTATCATTCTGCGGTCATTGAGGAGATGAATAAACGCTAGTACCATAATATGCAATGGCGCTCCATAAATTGACATCATCTGACATCCACAAACGAGGCTAGGCGATGCGACCGTCCGAAAAACAGGCCTCGGCGCCCAGCCTGTTCTCGCGCAGGAACCTGATGATCGGCGGGGCCGCGGCCTTGCTCGCCGAGCCGGGCTTGGCCCAGGGCGTGGCGAGCGGCTGGGCCAAGGCGGCTGTGATCGAACGCGAGGCTCGGCCGCCGACCTTTTCGCAAAGGGTTTTCAGCATCGTGACGGCCGGCGCCGTCGCCAACGACGTCGACCGCAACAGCGCGGCCTTTGCCAAGGCGATCCAGGACTGCGCCGCTGCAGGCGGCGGCCGCGTCCTGGCGCCGCCCGGGCGCTGGATCACCGGCCCCATCCGCCTTCTGTCGGGTGTCGAACTGCATGTGGCGGAAGGCGCCACGATTGTCTTCAGCACAGATCCCTCTCGCTACCCCGTCGTGGCCACGCGCTGGGAGGGGATCGAGCTGATGAACTATGCTCCCCTGGTGTTCGCTGACGGCCAGCGCGACGTGGCGATCACGGGCCGCGGGGTGCTGGACGGCCAGGGACCAGCCTGGTGGTCCTGGAGCAGCGGGGCGCAATTTGGTTGGCGGCCAGGAATGCCAAACCAGCGCGAGGCCCGCGCAGCGCTCTTCCGCATGGCCGAGGAAGGCGTGCCCGTCACCCAGCGGATCTTCCACGAGGGACACTATCTGAGGCCGATGATGGTTCAGTTCCAGAACTGCGCCAATGTGCTGGTGGAGGGCGTCACGCTGCGAGACTCCCCCTGCTGGACCATCCATCCGGTCCTGTGCCGCAATGTCGTGGTCCGCGACGTGACGGTGATCGGCCACGGCCCCAACACCGATGGCTGCAATCCGGAATCGGTCGACGGCATGCTGATCGAGCGTTGTGTCTTCGACAGCGGCGACGATTGCATCGCCATCAAGTCCGGCCGCAACGCCGACGGTCGCCGCCTGGCCAAGCCCACCCGCAACATCCTCATCCAGGACTGCACGATGACGGACGGCCACGGCGGGGTGGTGATCGGCAGCGAGGTGTCGGGGGGCGTCAACAACATCTTCGTCCAGCGCTGCCACATGGACAGCCCAAACCTCTGGTACGCGCTGCGCTTCAAGAACAACGCCATGCGTGGCGGCGTCGTGGAAGACATCCATTGCCGCGATATCGAGGTCGGCCGGGTCTCAAGAGCGGCGATCACCTGCGACTTCAACTACGAAGAGGGCGCGGCCGGAGCATTCACCCCCGTCCTGCGCAATCTTCGGGTCGAACGGATGCGCACGCGGGGCGCCGCCCAGGTCCTGGACCTGCAGGGCCTGGCCAAGGCGCCCGTCGCCGACATTGTGCTGAGCGATTGCCGCTTCGACGGCGTGACCAGACCCAGCATCGTGACGCACACGACGGGCCTGAGGCTGGAAAAGGTTGGGGTCAACGGGCGGCGCGTCTCGGCCCTGTGACGAGCCGGCACGCCGCCCTGGGTCCTATGTCTTCAGGCCTTGACCGGCCTTGCGATCGAGTTTGTAGGCCTGTTTGGGTAGGTTGTAGGTCAGGTCGACGATCAGCTCCTGGGCCTCGACGAGGTCCATGCGGTGCTCGGCGACCATGCGAGCCAGGAAGCTGCTGTCGACGCGGCGGGCCACGTCGTGGCGAGCCGGGATCGACAGGAAGGCGCGGGTGTCGTCGTTGAAGCCGACGGTGTTGTAGAAGCCCGCCGTCTCGGTCACCTGCTCGCGGAAGCGCATCATGCCCTCGGGGCTGTCGTGGAACCACCAGGACGGGCCCAGCTTCAGCACCGGATAATGGCCGACCAGCGGGGCCAGTTCGCGGCTGTAGCTGGTTTCGTCCAGGGTGAAGAGGACGATCGACAGGCGCGGATCATTGCCGAACTTGCTCAGCAGCGGCTTCAGCGCCTTGACGTATTCGGTCTGGACCGGGATGTCGGCGCCCTTGTCGCGGCCGTGCGAGTTCAGCAGGCCCACATTGTGATTGCGGTGCGAGCCGGGGTGGATCTGCATGACGAGGCCGACGTCCAGGCTCATCCTGGCCATTTCGGTCAGCATCTGGGCGCGGAACAGCTCGGCCCGCTCGGGCGTCACCTCGCCCTTCACCAGGCTGAGGAACAGCGTCTCGGTCTCGGCGGCGCTCAGATCGGCGGTCGCCGCCGTAGGGTGGCCGTGGTCCGATGACGTCGCGCCGGCCTCGATGAAGGCGCCGCGGCGCTGGCGGTGGGCTTCCAGATAGCCCTGCCAGCTGTAGACATCCTAGCCCGACACCTCGGCGAAGCGCTCGAAGGCGCGCGGCGAGCGCTCGTCCTCGAAATCGATGACCGCGTCGGGACGATAGGCGGTGATCACATGACCGCCCCAGCCGCTGTCGCGGATGGCGTGGTGATGCTTCAGCGTCTCATGCGGGCCTTCGGTGGTGGCCAAGGTCTCGATGTTAAAACGGTCGAACAGGGCGCGCGGTCGGAAGGCGTCGGTGGCCAGGGCTTCGTTGATGGTGTCGAAATAGAGGTCCGAGGTTTCGGCGGAGAAGAACACCTCCATGCCGAACACCTGGCTGAACACGTGGTTAAGCCAGATCCACGAGGGCGTACCGCGAAACAGGTGGAAGTTCTGAGCCAGCAGACGCCAGGCCTCGCGAGCATCGGTCCCAGGAACGCCGTCCTTGGACCGCACCTTCAGGCGATCCAGCAAGATGCCCTGGCTGTAGAGCATCCGGAACAGATAGTGGTCTGGCGCCAGCAGCAGGTCGGTCGCGTCCTGGAACGGCGCGTTGGTCGCAAACCAGCTGGGATCGGTGTGGCCGTGCGGGCTGATGATCGGCAGCCCCTTGACCGTCGCATACCGCTCGCGTGCGATCGAACGCGTGCGCTCATCCGCCGGAAACAAACGGTCGTCGTGGAAAATCAGAGGCCTGGCCATGGTCGCTCGCGAAAAGGGCGGCCGGCGTTTTCTCGCCGACCACAGGGGTGTCTGGTAGATTCAAGCTGGCGGAAACGTCATGGAAGCGGACGAAGGCCCTCTGACCGCACCGTCCAGCCTTGCCTGGGAAAACCCGGGGCGTGGCCGGACGATCCGTCCCAGCCCGCCGCCATCATGCCGACGGCCAGCAACAGCGAGCCGTTCGACGGAAAATAGGTCTCGGCGGCGCGTCGATAGCCCGCGCCATCCTCCCCCCCTGCGCCGGCGTATTGCGACGGAGACAGGAAGGACTCCAGATGGACGCGCGGGGTCATGCCGCTGACGCCCCACTGGTTGTTCTTCTGGTCCTTGAACAGCCAGGCCAGCGCGTCCTCCGGCTCGCCAAGGCGCGCGGCCGTCATGGCGACCATGGGATAGTCCCAGCCCCAGGTCTGGCGCAGATCCCAGTTGCGCTCGACCGCCCGCAGGGTGGCCCGCATGGTCTCGACGTCGACCCGATCCGAACCAATCAGCCCGTAGGACATCAGGAAGGAGGGATGATCGCGATTGGGACAATGCTCGACCGCGTTACCCTTGCACTTGGCGGACGCCGCCTGGATCCAGAGCTCGGGATCGTTCTCGACCGCCAAATAGAGACCGTCGCGCTGCGCCATGGGAGCCAATTTGGCGATCACCCGGTCCCAATCAGCGTCGCGCGCCTGGCCTTGCCGTTCGCGCCAGGCCTGCGCCACCGTCAGACCCTGTCGGAAATATTCGAGCTCGAACGCCGGATTGAGGGTCGCCAGCGGCTCGTGGTTTTCCTGCACCGGAATGATCGGCGGCCCCAGGACGAAGCGGTCTTTGGTCGCGTCCCAGCCTGGCCAGCTGGCCAGCAGCCTGGCGGTCTCCTCGACCAGCGCGCCATAACGTTTCAGCGTCGCCGTGTCTGGGTGGGCGCGATAGGCCAGCTCCGCCATCAGGATGGGATGCGGCTGCTGCCACATGATGAAGGGTGAGATCGAGCTGGGGCTGTTGCGCCCCTCAGGCCCCGCCATCTTGGGCCACCAGGCGCCAGACACCTTGTGCCGCGCCGCCTCGGCTCTGGCCGACGGAAGGTGGTCGACGTACCAGCTCAGGCTGCGCTCCAGCAAGGCGGGCCGCCCCCACGTGGCGAAATGCGCCGTGTGCCAGGGATGCATCTCGAGATGGAACTTGCCGTTCCAGCTGTTGGAGAACAGCCCCTCCTCCTGAGGCGGGACGTCCCCTGCCCCGTTCACCGCCATCAGATACTGCGACAGCACCACGCGGCGCTCCAGCTCAGCCGCTCGAGGGTCGCTGCTGCCCGCGAAGTCGATGATGCCGCCGCGCGTCCAGTAGTTGCGCCAACGCGCGTCGGCCCCGGCGCTCGCCTTGGCGAATGGCGGCGCCGGCCTGCCGCGCGCCTCGCGGTCGAAGTCGATTGTCGCCTTCAGGACGTCGCCCGACAGGGCCGCGACCTCGAAGGCATGATCGCCCGTTCGCGTCACGGCGGCGCCGGCCGCATCGATGGTCGAGCCGTAGGTCGTCTCATCCAGTTGGCGCTGCAGGACCACACGCCCGGACGCCGAGCTGACCAGCCGGGTGACATGCCGCTGCGGATGGTACCAATCGCTGGGATCGGGATTGATCTTGGCCGAAACGCCCGGATAGCGGACGCTGACTCCAAGGCGGCCCAGCCTCACCAGACGCGACCGAACCGAGACAAGAACCGCGTCGCGCCCGGTGGCGACCCGGGTTTCGACCACGACGGGCTCGCCGTCATAGGTGAAGTGGCTGGTCAGGGCGCCGGTCCACAGGTCCAGGGTCTGGCGGGTGTCGGACAGGTCCGCAAAACGCGCAGGTCGGCCGGCCTTGTCCTTGATAGACAGCGCCACGCGGCCCAGCGAGAAGCGGTGCGGATTTTCACGCAACCAGGCGTCGGCCGGATTGCTCTTGGCTTCCAGTCCCTGACGCATCCAGGCGAAGGGCTGCTCGCCGCGCCCCGGCACGGCCACCAGGCGCAGACTGCTGGCCTCGGTGTAGCCCTCGGGATTGGGGAAGCTGTGCCAGGCCCACTGGGCCATGGTCAGCAAGGGGGCAAGGTCGGAATATTGCTCGGGAAAGGTCTGCAGCCCGGTTATGTCGGCGGTGAAGGCCAGATCGCCATTGCCGACCATCAGCGGCGCGTGCCGGTCGACGGCGCCCAGAGAGGGATTGTGACGCGAGACAACGGCGTGGCGGTCGATGGGCTGGGCCATGGCGAGGCAGGGCACCAGGACCACCGCGACAAGAAGCGCGATCCGAACGGGCCAGGTCATTGGTCGACTTTCTTGACGGTCACCCAGTCGAAGTCGGCGACACCCAGCCTGGATTGCTTCGGCGCGCCATAGCTGAAGAGCGCCGGCCGCGCGCCTTTCCACCAGCTGAATTTCGGGAGGGTCGTTCCGCCCATCTCGACGAAGCTCTTTCCGCCGTCGAGGCTGTAGCTGAAGCGCGCCGCTTGGTCGGCGATCGCCACGCGCAGGTCGACGACGCCGACCGACAGCGCCGGTCCCATCGTCTCCACGCCCCGCGACGAGAAGACCAGATGTGACGCGCCGTCCTTCCTTATGACGCCAATGGAGCCGATCCCCGCGCCGAACATCGCCAGGCCGGCGCGCTGGCCGTCGACGACGCCGCGCGCGTCGAGGCGGGTGGTGACGACCGAACGCTCGCTCTGCAGCACCTGGGTTAGGGTGTTGCGGGCGCTGACCAGATTGATCGCCGAGCCGGCAGTCAGGCGCAGGAAACCGGGACGTGACTTCAGGCTCCAGCGGCGATCGTCGGGATTATGGTTCCACTCCCACTGCGGTCCCAACTTGCGGCGCGCAAAGCTGTCGGAGGTCTGGGGCCAGACGGGCATGAAGCGGCCACCGACATCGGGCATCGGGTGTTGGGTCACCGGCTGCCCGGACACCTCGTCCGGCCCGGCGCCCGGGATCGGCTCGCCGATAAAGGGCCAGTCATCCTTCCAGACGACCGGCTGTAGATGGACGATGCGGCCATAGGCGCCTGTGCTGTTGAAATGCGCGAACCAGCCCTGGCCCGAAGGCGTCTCGACCCAGCCGCCCTGATGCGGACCCTTCAGCGCGGACTTGCCCGGCGACAGCACCGACCGGTGCTCGTAAGGACCCCAGATATTCCGGGACCGCAGAACCGCTTGCGGACCTGTGTCGACCCCGCCGATGGGGGCGAAGATGTAGTACCAGCCGTTGCGCTTGTAGAGCTTGGGTCCTTCGAGCACCGGCAGGGCCTTGGAATCCTCGGCGATGACGGTTCCGGCATCCAGCACGCGTTTGCCGTCCGGAGACATGCGATGCAGCACCAGTGGCCCGGCCCCGACCTTGCCATGCACCAGATAGGCCTGACCATCGTCGTCCCAGAACGGACATGGATCCTCCAGGCCGGACTCGGCTATAACCGTGACGGGCGGGCTCCAGGGTCCTTCGGCGCGCGACGCTGTGGACATGAAGACCCCTTCATAGGGCGTCGCGAAATAGACGTAGAACAGTCCCTTGTGATGTCGGATCGAGGGCGCCCAGACACCGCCGGCATAGCGCTGCCCGGAGGTGCGCATGTCGCGCGGCATCCGCGCGCCGGCGTCGTCGGTGGGAACAGGCCCGGGCAGATCATATTCCGGCGCGAAGGTCAGCTTCGGCAGGACGTGGCCAACAATCGTCCAGTGGACGAGATCCTTCGAGCTCAGGATCGGCACGCCGGGCGAGAAATGGAAGCTGGACGCCACCATGTAATAGGTGTCGCCCACGCGAATGACGTCCGGGTCCGAATAGTCGGCGTGCAGGATGGGATTGCGATACACGGCCGGAGCTTTCGGCGCGGCGAAGGCCGGAGCGTGGACGCAGATCGGCATCGCCGCCGCCAGCATCAAGCCCAACAGTCGTGCTGATCCTGGCTTGTTCATGCGCATTGGACTGACTCCGGGCAAAGTATGCGGACTCGCTGGTGGAAGGTTGTCGGGCGTGCGTCCGGGCGGGGGAGGTCCGCCGGGTCACGCACGCCCGGGCCATGAGAGAGCCGTTGGAAGGTCATGGAAATCACGCTCGACCTGTGAACACACGCAAACACCCTCTCGTGACAGTCTGGTCGCCGGCGCTGCCGGCGTGTTGGCTAGAAGGACCGGCTCTCCGTTCCGTCGAACCGGCGGTCTTCAAGCCACCGGCTGCCGAACGACCGGAAGCCGGTGACCTTATCCAGCTGAAAGTTTGGCCCCTTCGGCAGGCGAAGCCGGAAGAAGTCCGCGTCGGTCACGTCCTGCAACCAGAACGCCGGCCGGGCGTCAGGCGCCTCGGCGACGATCTCGACATTGCTCATCTCGATATTGCGGGCATGCCGGATGAAGAAGCCTGTCGCCGGCAGGTCACCGAACATGTCCGGATCCGGATAGGCCTTGTCCGCCTCGGGCGGCTGGCGCCGGGCCAATTCCGCCGAGCCCCCGCCCAGCTGATGGAAATAGACGTCGCTGATCTTGACGTCCTCGACCGGATGACCGGCCACGCCCGCGATGATCGAGGGATGCGGCGTCGCGCCGTAGCTGACGATGTTCTGGATCGCGATCCGTCGAAGCCTGCCCACCGGCGCCCCGGCGGGACCGCGCATCCGGCTGCCCAGACGCAGGAACAGCGGCGGAAAGCCTATGCCGCGCATGGTGATGTTGCTGATGGCGATATCTTCAGTCAGGCCGCCATCCATCGTCTCCAGGGCAATGCCGTAGCAGTGGTCGAAGACGCAGTTGGTGATGGTGATGTTCTTGAAGCCGCCGTTGGACTCGGTGCCCAGCTTGATGCGGCCATAGCCGTGGTGGCCGACCGGCATCTTCTTCCATGTGCCGTCGATGACCGAACCCATCTCGTAATTGCCGGTGAGGTAGCAATCGGAAATGGTCAGGTTCTCGGTCGGGCGCGCATAGCCAAGAGCAAACGAGCTCTTGGGGCAGATGCCGTCGTCCCACGGCGAATTGATCGTACAGTTGGTGACCCGCACATTGCGGCAGCAGTCGATGTCCAGACCGTCGCGATTGGTGTCGATGACCAGGTTGTCGATGGTCATGTTGTCGACGCCAGTGGCCAGCAGCGCGAACCAACCCGCCTGCAGCATCTTGAAGTCGCGCAGCAGCACATTGCGGCAGTTCTTCAAGGCGATCGCCTTGTCGCCGACGCCCGGACCCGAGATGTCCGGTGGGTCGGTCGGGAACCGGTGACCGCGGGTGAGACCCTTGCCCCAGATCAATCCGGCTCCGACGATGGCGATATCGTGCAGGCCCTCGCCGAAGATCAGACTGTTGGACCAATGGCTGTGGCCATAGTCCTGATAGGCGTTGCCCGCGCCGGGTCCCGGGTCATCATAGCCGGTGGGCGCCACGCCGTTCGGCGCGGCCGCCAGGATCACGGCTCCATGGTCGAGGTGCAGCGTGATATTGCTCTTTAGACGGATGGTGTAGCAGGCATAGGTCCCGGGCGGGAAATGGATCGTCCCGCCGCCCAGCGCCGATACGTGGTTGATGGCCTTATTGATGGCGGGGGAGTCGATGGTCGCGCCATCGCCGACCGCGCCGAAATTCTTGACGTTGAAGGCGTAGGGCGCGCCGCCGGAGTTGGGCTTGTCGGCAAGGCTCGCCGCCTGGGCGCCTTGCGCGGGAGCCAGCGCGACGGAGCCCATCAAACCGCCCAGCATCAGACCTCTTCGATCCATTTTCATAGTGTCCTCCCAACGGCCCATTTTTGGCTCTCAAGCGATGCAACAAGCGCGACGCCATCCTGTCAACGCCCATTTGTTACCGGTAGCATTCTTTGTGCTAGCGCTGGCATTTTCAAATGCCAGCGCTAGCCAAGGAAAGGTTGCGGTTTCTGGTCACTGCGCTAATCACGCTCTTCTGGAGCGCTGCAGAACATGTTCGGAAACGATCCGACCACGAGCATTTCCGTAACGATTGACGATGTGGCCAAGGCCGCCGGCGTCTCCATCCGAACCGTCTCGCGGGTCATCAACGCCTCGCCGAAGGTTGGCGAGGAGACGCGCGTCGCCGTCCAGGCGATCATCACGCAGATGGGTTACAGCCCCAGTTCCCGCGCCCGCGCCCTCGCCTCGGGCCGCTCCTATCTGATCGCTGTCGTGCAGGACGACCCGAACGCCCAGGTGATCGGCGCTCTCCAGCGCGGCATTTTTGAAATCTGCACCCGGCATGGCTACGAACTGGTCGTCCATCCGGTGCGGTTCAACGATCCCAATGTGGCGCTGGAGATCGAAACCTTTGTGCGTCGCTCGCGCGTCGATGGCCTGATCGTTCTGCCGCCCGCCTCCGAAATCGCCGCCATTCCCGAGCGCCTCACGGCCCTGGGCGTACCGTCGATCGGCATCGCCTCGATCTCGGTGCCCGCCTATCCCGGCCTGCTGATCAGCGACGACCGCGCCGCCACGGCCAAGCTGGGACGGCATCTGCTCGATCTTGGCCATAGGCGCATCGCGATGATCGAAGGCCCCGCGCATTTCCGTTCGGCGCAGGAACGCAAGGCGGGCTTCGTTGAGGCACTCGAGTCCTCGGGCCTCGATATCGATCTGCAGCTGCGAGAGGGCGATTACGGTTTCGAGAGCGGGCTGGCGGCCGCCGAGGCGCTGCTGTCGATGCCCAATCCTCCCACCGCGATCTTCGCCTGCAACGACATCATGGCCGCTGCGGTCGTGAAGGCGGCGCGTGAAAGAGGCGTCTCGATGCCAGGGCAGCTGTCGGTCGCCGGCTTCGACGACTCCGATCTGGCATCGATGATCTCACCGGCCCTGACCACCATCCGCCGCCCCCTGTTCGACATGGCCAAGGCGGCCACCGAACAACTGCTGCAGATGATCGTCGAGCAAGGCCACACCTTGCCGCACCGCACCCTAGATCTGACCCTGGTCTGCCGCCAATCGACCGGACGCGTCTAGGCCCCGCGGCGTCATCTGGCGCCCCATCGCATTGCCGTAGCCGATGATCACCGTGGCGCCGATCAGCAGCGCCACGCCCAGCCAGACCAAGGCGCGAACGGCCGGCTTGGCGTCCTTCCATTCCTTGAAGGCAAAACCCCACAGGGTGCCGAAGATGATGATGGAGGCCATGTGGAGCGTCCAGCTGGAGAAGCCAAAGCGCCCCATCTGGCTCTCGCCCATCGTGTAGAAGAAGAACTGGAAGTACCAGGCCGTCCCCGCCAGGGCGCACAGCAGATAGTTGGCCAGCAACGGCGTGCGCCCGTCCGGCGCAGGCTTCTCGACAGTCCCTGGCGCGGCCTCGGAAGCGCCCGAGCGCCCCAGCCACTGACCGGCGCTGCGGTTGCGTACGATCAGCCAGGCGCACCAAAGCCCGTTGGTGATCAGGCCGCCAAACATCACCAGGCACAGGATCGGCAATCCGGTCCACAAAGGCCCGGTGCCCGCCGCCGCCGATAGCGCCTTGATGGGCTCCCCCGCCGCCAGACCAAAGGCGAAACAGGCCGACATCACGCCGGAGAAGATGGCTACGCCGATCCCCTTCCTGAAATCGAACTCGGCGATCACGGCGGTCTTCTGATCGGCCGAGAGGGCCGCGTCCTTGCGCGCCCCGGCCACGGCGACCACGACGATGCCCAGCAAGGTGACGATCAGACCCAACAGGATCGTTCGTCCCGATGGGCTGGACAGCAACTTTTCATGGAAGTCGCCCTGCACGAGCGGCGGGATCAGGGTGCCGAAGACGGTGCAAAGTCCCAGGACCACCGCCATGCCGAGCGACAGGCCCAGATAGCGCATCGTCAGGCCATAGGTCAGGCCGCCAAAGCCCCAGAGCGCGCCGAACATCATGCACAGGCCGACGACCTGGCCAGGTGTCTGGGCCATGACCCCCAAGAGGTCTCGCGTCTGGATCGCGGCGAAGAACCACGGCGCAATCAGCCAGGAAAAGATG
Source organism: Caulobacter sp. DWP3-1-3b2 (assembly GCF_049896325.1). Lineage (NCBI taxonomy): Bacteria > Pseudomonadati > Pseudomonadota > Alphaproteobacteria > Caulobacterales > Caulobacteraceae > Caulobacter > Caulobacter sp. DWP3-1-3b2. The sequence continues at coordinate 7,250 of NZ_JAFCUB010000050.1, read as the reverse complement.
CCCCCCGTCAGCCAGAAGATCTCCCAGGACCAGCGCCTTACCCCTCGATAGGGCACATAGAAGCTGGCTGAGGCCAGGCCGCCCAGCCAGTGGAAGAGGACGCCAAGCAGAGGATTGGGGGTCATGGGACACTCCAGACAGACAGCGGCAGGGGCAGGTGCGAGGGCCAGCGCATCGTCAGACCTGCAGGTCGAGGCGATAGTGGCGGATGGCGTTTCGCGCGAAGAGATCCAGCCGCTCGTCGTGGCTGAAACCGGCGGTGATGGCGTGGTAGGCTGAAAGGTGCTTGTCGACGCTGCCAAACAGCGAGTCGGTGGGAACGTCGCTGGCGAACATGCAGCTATCTGTCCCGAAGATCTCGATGGCCTTCAGGATGCGCGGGGCGATGGAGGCCTGCGTCCAGTCGCGGTCGATCAGGCCAAAGCCCGACAGCTTGACGCTGACATTGGGCAGAGCGGCCAGGGCTCGCATGCCTTCGCGCCAGAGCGCCCTGCCCTGCGGGTTGTCGTCGACCAGCATGCCCGCATGGTTGAGGATGACCGGGGTGTCTGGATGACGTGCGATCAGAGCCGCCATCCCCAACATCTGTCCGGGGTAACACTGCAGATCAAACGACAGGCCATACTTCGCCAGAAGCCCGAAGCCGGACTGCCAAGCCGGATCCGTGGTGATGTCGCGCTCTGTATAGGTTCGCCCGGCGTCGGGGTGCCAGTTGACGATCTGGCGCACGCCACGGACGTTGCGATGCGACGCATGGGCCTCGAGAAGACCTTCCACGCCCGGGCCGTCCAACGCGGCGAAGGCGACGATGGCGCTGGGCAGGCCTTCGCTGTCGGCCAGGGCCTGCAGCCAGCGGGTCTCGTCCAGCGCCGCCGAGGGCTGCGCGCCCGCCTCGATATGCACCGCTCCCGCCAGGCTCCAGTCGGCCAGGTCGGCGCGATAATCATCCAGCAGGTAGGTCCGGGCGATGGGCTCGACACTCCCGTTGGGACCGTCGTCGCCGAACGGCGGCAGCAGCCACGGATAGCGCAGGCGATCCAAGTCCCAGAGGTGGACGTGGGCGTCGATGAAGGGCAAGCCGCCCATGGCCGTTCCTCTCTCGATGGACGCCCGGTCTTCCGGGTCGTCAGGCGGCGATCAATAGGTTGTTCGGCCACCCGAGGTGTCGAAGGTCGATGCTGTCGTGAAGCTGCATTCCTGGCTGGCCATGAAGCAGACCATCGCGGCGCTTTCATCGACCTCGCCCAGGCGACCCATCGGGATCTTGCCCCGCATGTAGTCGACCTGGCTGCGCGGCAATTGCTCCAGGATCGGGCTTTCAAAGGTGGCCGGGGTCAGGCTGTTGGCGATCACCCCAAGGGTGGCCAGCTCCTTGCCCAGCGACTTGGTCAGGCCGATCACCCCGGCCTTGGACGCCGAATAGGCGCTGGCGTTGGGATTGCCTTCCTTGCCGGCCACCGAGGCGACATTGACGATCCGGCCATAGCCGCCGGCCAGCATGAACGGCACGATCTCGCGGCAGCAGTAGAAGACGCCGTTCAGGTTGATGTCGATCACCCGACGCCAGTTATCGAGCGGGAACTCGTGCACCGGCACGGTCGCGCCGGTGATGCCGGCCGAGGCCACCAGGATGTCGATCTTGCCCAGCGCCGCGTTCGAGGCCTTGGCGGCCGCCGCGACGGCGGCCTGGTCGGACACGTCCAGAGCCTCGACGTGGGACGCGCCGACCTGAGCGGCGGCTTCCTTCAGGCCGTCAGCGTCCAGGTCCCACAGCGCGACCCGGCCGCCCTCGGCGACGATGCGCGCCGCCACGGCCCTGCCCAGACCTGAAGCGCCGCCGGTGATGACGGCGGTGCGACCGGTGAAGCGCCCAAGATAAGGGGAGGCGTAGGTCGCGCTCACGAGACCCCGTCCCGGGACCAGGCCACGACGATCTGGCGCTGCTCGCCTAGCTTCTCAATGCCCAGGCGGATCTCGTCACCAGCCTTCAGATAGACGGCTCCCGGTTTCTGACCCATGCCGACGCCGGGGGGCGTGCCGGTGGTGATCAGGTCGCCGGGTTCCAGCGTCATGAACTCGCTGATGTAGGAGACCAGCTTGCTGATCGGGAAGATCATGGTCCTGGACGAGCCGTCCTGCTTGCGCTGGCCGTTGATGTCCAGCCACATGCCTAGGTTCTGCGGGTCGCCGACCTCGTCCGAGGTGACCAACCACGGGCCGACCGGGCCGAAGGTGTCGCAACCCTTGCCCTTGTCCCAGGTGCCGCCGCGCTCGATCTGGAAGGCGCGTTCCGAGACGTCATTGATCAGCACGTAGCCGGCGACATGGTTCAGGGCTTCGTCCTCGGTGACGTAGCTGGCGCGCGAACCGATCACGACGCCCAGCTCGACTTCCCAGTCGGTCTTCAGCGAGCCACGCGGGATCATCACCGGATCATTGGGACCGTTCAGGCAGCTGACGGCCTTGGTGAACAGCACCGGCTCTTCGGGGATCGGCAAGTTCGACTCGGCGGCGTGGTCGGCGAAGTTCAAACCCACGGCGATGAACTTGCTGACGCCAGAAACCGGCACGCCATAGCGGGGCGAGCCCTCGACCAGCGGCAGCGACGCGGGATCGATGGCGGCCAGCCTTTTCAGGTTGGCGGGCGAAAGTTCGGCGCCGGTAATGTCGGCCACATGGCCGGACAGGTCACGGATATTGCCCTCGGCGTCGAGGAGACCAGGCTTTTCGGCGCCCTTGGGGCCGTAGCGGAGGAGTTTCATGGATCTACGCTTTCAGGAAAATCAGCGGACGTAAGGCCGGTGCAGGCCGACCTCGCGATTGAGTTCGACGCCAAAGCCTGGCGCGTCGGAGAGCTTGAGCTTGCCGTTCACCGGGACGGGTTCGCCGATCAGCTGCGGATGGAACATCGGCACCACCTCGTCGGCCTTCGGCGCCATCATCAGGAACTCGGCGAACGGGCTGTTATGGCGCGTGGTGACGAAGTGATAGCTGTAGACGCTGGAGCCGTGAGGGATGCACATCACCCCACGGCTGTCAGCGAGGTTGGAGATCTTCACCAGCTCGGTCATGCCGCCGCACCAGCCGACATCGGGCTGGATGATGTCGCAGCACTCCATCTCCAGCAGCATGCGGAATCCCCAGCGGGTGGCCTCATGCTCGCCGGTGGTGACCAGCATGCCCTTGGGCGCGTTCTTCTTCAGGTCGCGATAGCCCCAGTAGTCGTCGGGACTGAGGGCTTCCTCGATCCATTTCAGCCCATGCTCATGGGCCTTGTGGGCCAGCCTGGTGGCGTAGTTCAGGTCCAGCGCCATCCAGCAGTCGAACATCAGCCAGAAGTCCTCGCCGGTGCGCTCGCGCATGGTGGCCAGTTCTTCGATGTTCTTGCGCAGACCTTCCTCACCCTCGGCCGGGCCGTGGTGCAGGGGCATCTTGCCGCCAATGAAACCCATCTTCTGGGCCAGGTCGGGTCGCGCGCCAGTGGCGTAGAAGGTCAGCTCGTCGCGCACCTTGCCGCCCAGCAGGTGATAGACGGGCTCTTGGCGCAGCTTGCCCATCAGGTCCCACAGCGCCAGATCGACCCCAGACAGGGCGTTCACCACCAGGCCCTTGCGGCCGTAGTATTGGGTGGAGAAATACATCTGGTCCCAGATCTTCTCGATCTCGGCAGGATCGCGCCCCTCCAGGAACCGCGCCAGATGCTTTTCGACGATATAGGCGGCCGGCTCGCCGCCAGTGGTCACCGCGAAGCCGATCGTACCGTCCATGGCTTCGATCTCGACGACCAGCGTGCCCAGAACGTTGATGCCGAAGCTCTGCCGGCTTTGGCGATATTCCGGATAGCGCGACATGGGGGTGGCGATGTGATCGTCGATCCAGTGGCCTTCGCCCTGATCATGATAGTCGGCGCCGCCGCCCCGAACCACGAAGGCGCGAACATGCTTGATAACCGGAAACGCCATGGAAGACCGAAGCTCCAACCTGCGGGAACACGCCCGCGACCGTATGGACAGGAAAGGGCGCGCGCCGGTTCCTCACGGGTTCCGGCTTGCTCCAGCGACAGCCAACTTGGCTGCGCCCATCTCCCTAGACAACGTATGACTCGCTAGTGTTCGCAGGGCGTCGGCTCGCAAGAGCCGTGGCCCGTATCGCTTGCCTTGCGTTCCACAATATGAGAAAGAGTACTACAAAATGAAACACGAAGCGTCAAGAGGAGCGGAAACGGTGGCGGCGGACGGCACGACGGCGACCAAGAGCCCTAGCGGTAGCCAGACCCTGTTTCGGGGTCTGGACCTGCTGGACGTCGTGGCGGAGTCGGGAGCCATTGGCCTGCCGGCCCTGGCCAAGCAGCTTGGCCTGACACGCAGCACCACCCACCGTCTGGCCACGGCCCTGGTCGAGCGCCGATTGCTGTCCCAGGCTCCACGCGAAGGCTACAGCCTGGGCTCCAAGCTGCTTGAGCTGGGCTATCTGGCCAGCCAGCAGATGGACCTGCCGCGCCTGGCCCGCCCGCATCTGGAAAAGCTGCTGGATGAGCTGGAAGACACTATACATCTGGGTGTGTTGGACGAGGATCGCGCGCTCTATCTCGACAAGCTCACGGGCCGTCGGCGCATCAATATCAGCTCGCGCGTGGGCGACCGACAGCCGATCCGCTCGACGGGCCTGGGCAAGGCCCTGGTGCTGGACGAAACCGAGGCCCGCTGGCGCGAACTCTACAAGATGGAAGGCCCGCCGGCGCCCGGCGCGCCCGATGAAGAACAGTGGGTCGCCTGGATGAAAGACTACGCCACGCGCGGTGTAGCCTTCGACCTTGAAGAGAACGAAGACCGCATCCGCTGCGTCGCCGCGCCGGTGCGTGGAGCGGCCGGCCAGATCGTCGCCGCCATCAGCGTCTCGGGCGCCGCCCAGTACATGGACGATGAGCGCATGAATACCCTGGTTGAGGATGTACGCGAGGCCGCCAACGCCATCGCTCGCGACTTGGGCTGGAACGGCAAGCGCGGCCCGCGCTGACGACGGGACTGCGAAGGGACCTAGATGCTGCTTGAAGACAAGATCGTCGCCGTCACTGGCGCCTCGCGCGGCATCGGCCGGGCCACGGCGATCGAATGCGCACGCCAGGGGGCGCATGTGGCCCTCAACGTTTTCAAGGATCCGGAAGCCGCCGAGGAGGTCGCCCAGGAAATCCGGACGCTCGGCCGCAAGGTCGTGGTGTTTGATGGCGACGTCGCAGATACCGACAACGCCCCCCGCTTCATCGAGGCGGCGGTGGCGGGGCTCGGTGGCCTGGACGTCTTCGTCAGTAACGCTGGCGTCTGCCCGTTCCACGGCTTTCTAGACATGCCGCGTGAGACCTATGAGCGGACGGTCGGGGTCAACATGACGGGGGCCTATTTCATGGTCCAGGCCGCGGCCAACCAGATGGTCAGGCAGGGTCGTGGCGGGTCGGTGGTGGCGATCTCCTCGATCAGCGCCCTGGTCGGCGGCGAGATGCAGACCCACTACACGCCCACCAAAGCGGGGGTTCACAGCCTGATGCAATCGTGCGCCGTGGCGCTGGGCAAGCATGGCATCCGCTGCAATTCGGTGATGCCGGGCACCATCGCCACCGACATCAACAAGGACGACCTCGCCGACCCCGACAAGCGCCGCTACATGGAGGGCCGCATCCCACTGGGCCGCCTCGGGGCGCCGGAAGACATCGCCAAGATCGTGGTGTTCCTGGCCTCGGACATGGCCGCCTACGTCACCGGCGCGGCGGTGCTGGCCGACGGCGGTGCCTTGGCCAACTTCCAATAGCAGGCGCGCATGATAGTTTCCTCGACCACGGACTTCCGCGAGGCGGCCCGCCGCAGGCTGCCTCGCTTCCTGTTCGACTATATCGACGGCGGCGCCTATGCCGAGCAAACCCTGAGACGAAACGTTTCCGACCTCGCTGACATGTCCCTGCGCCAGCGGGTCCTGAAGGATGTCTCCCAGGTCTCGACGAAAGCCACCTTGTTTGGGGTCGAGCACGGCCTGCCGGTGGCCCTGGCCCCCGTGGGCCTGACCGGCATGTACGCCCGTCGCGGCGAGGTTCAGGCCGCCCGCGCCGCCGCCGCCAAGGGCGTGCCGTTTTGCCTGTCCACCGTGTCGGTCTGCGACGTCGACGAGGTGTCGCGCGCCTCCAGCGCCCCGATCTGGTTCCAGCTCTATGTGCTGCGCGACCGGGGCTTCATGCGCGACCTGCTGGTTCGCGCGCGAGACGCCGGGGCCACGGCTCTGGTGTTCACCGTCGACATGCCCGTGCCAGGCGCTCGCTATCGCGACCCCCATTCAGGGATGAGCGGACCCAACGCCGCCGCCCGGCGGATGCTGCAGGCCGTGGGCAAGCCCGCCTGGGCCTGGGATGTCGGGGTCATGGGCCGTCCCCATACCCTGGGCAATGTCGCGCCGGTGTTGGGCGAGAACTCGGGCCTGGAAGACTTCATGGGCTGGCTGGGGGCCAATTTCGATCCCTCGATCACCTGGAAGGACCTGGAGTGGATTCGTGAGCTCTGGAAGGGTCCACTGATCATCAAGGGCGTGCTGGATTCGGAAGACGCCCGCGCCGCCGCCGAAATCGGCGCCGACGGCATCGTGGTCTCCAACCACGGCGGTCGGCAACTGGATGGCGTGCTGTCCAGCGCCCACGCCCTGCCGGCCATCGTTGACGCGGTCGGCGATCAGCTGACGGTGCTGGCGGACGGCGGTGTCCGTTCCGGTCTGGACGTCGTGCGAATGCTGGCCTTGGGCGCCAAGGGCGTGCTGCTGGGCCGCGCCTTCGTCTACGCTCTGGCCGCACGGGGGGGGCCTGGCGTGACCCAACTTCTAGACCTGATCGACAGGGAAATGCGCGTCGCCATGGCCCTGACCGGCGTGACGTCCGTCGACCAGATTGATCGCACCATTCTCGCCGACCGCCCGTCCAGTGGGCGTTGAGACGGACGGCCGCGTCGTCCTCCTGGGCTCAGGAGCGGCTCGCAACCTCGACGCTCCCCCAGGTTCCGGCGCTTGTGCGCCAGAGTACTAACCCGCTAGCGCGGGATGGGTATTCGTTCGGGGAAGATGAGCAGTGGGGTTCTCCTGTCTGAAGAGGAGCGTGGATGGGCCACGTCCTCCTCGAGACAGGAGACGAGTGATGCCCGAAGATGCGATCCACCCGCTGCGTCGCAGGATGGTCGAAGACATGACCATCCGCAACTTCGATCCGCGTACCCAGCAGGCCT
>NZ_JAFCUB010000049.1:0-25185 GCF_049896325.1 Caulobacter sp. DWP3-1-3b2 | reverse complement strand
CAGGCTCAAAGACTGGCGGCGCGTCGCAACCCGCTACGACAAACTCGCCGCCATCTTCGCCAGCGCCGTCTTCATCGCCGCAATCATCATCTGGTGGGCTCAATGAGTCTGGACCCTAGTCCACCTAGGCTAGACCACCTGGGCAGCCAGGCCTTCGAGCACGCGGCGCAGGTCGGCTTCGCGGAACGGCTTTTGCAGCACGGTGGCGCCCCTGTGGTCCTCCGAGAGGCCCGCCTCGCCATAACCGCTGGCGAAGGCGAACGGCACGCCGCGTTCCTTCAGGGCGTCGGCGACCGGGAAGATCGGGCGGCCGCCCAGATTGACGTCCAGCAGGGCGGCGTCGATGTCGGCGCTGGCGGCCAGGCGCAAGGCTTCTTCGAGTTCGGCGGCGGGGCCGACGACCACGCAGCCAAGGTCGCTCAGCATGTCCTCCACAAGCATGGAGACCAGAGCCTCGTCTTCAACCACCAAGACTCTAAGGGCGGCGAGGGTCTTCATTTTTCAAGGCTCCAGAGCACGGATCGGCAATATCGTGGTGCTTATGACGTCAAGGCTATCATAGGCCAGATTGATTTCAGCGGACAGTTCGCGCGCGATGCCGCTTTGCCGCCATCGGACGGCGCGACCGCAGCGCGGCGGCAGAGGGGCGCGGCGGCAGAGGGGTGCGGGGCCGCAGCGTCCGGTTTGGGTCAGGGTCAGCAAACGGCGATCCTGGATCTTCAGGGCCAGGTCACCTGTGTCCTCGATCCCGCCCCCTCGGACGTGGCCCATCGCCTTGGCCAAGCTGTCTAACCCCCATCACGCCCTGCGCATTACACCCAGCGCGCCGGTGACACATCGCCAAGGTGAAAGTTCCTTGCTGAAGTAATCCTGCGCCCGAGAAGGGCGTGAGTTTAAACGGATTCGTCGGAAAATGCTCAGGAAATCAATTAGTTAGGTATGGCATCCGACTTATGGCCCGGCGGGAGTTGCATCCCATCGAAGCATTGCTGCCGATCAGGAGAGGCAGTGAGTCAAGACCGCGACATCACTCTAGCGCACAGCGTCTTCCAAGCGACCGCTGATCCGCAGGCCGGTGACCTGGTTACGCTGACGGCGCAGCACCTGGAAGCGGTGATGATGGAAGATGAAGATCTGCCCCGGTTCGGGAATGGTTTGGGCCTCGTGGATCACCAGGCCGGCGATGGTCACGGCGTCGCCTTCCGGTAGCCGCCAATCCATGGCCCGGTTGAGGTCGCGCACCGTCACGTGGCCATCGACATGCACCGAACCGTCCGCCTGAGGACGAAGACCCTCGACCTTGGTGTCATGCTCGTCCTCGATCTCGCCGACGATCTCCTCGAGGATGTCCTCCAGGGTCACCAGGCCCTGGAGGGCGCCGTACTCGTCGACCACCAGCGCGAAATGGCTTCGGCGCTTGAGGAAGGCGTTGAGCTGGTCCTTCAGGTTCGTCGTGTCGGGGATGAACCACGGCTCGCGCTGGATCGTGGCCACGTCGATGGCGTCGATGTCGCCATTGGCGGCGGCCATGGCGCGCAGCAGGTCGCGGGCGTGCAGCACGCCGACGATGTTGTCGGCGTTGTCGCGATAGAGCGGGATGCGGGTGTGCTGGGCCTCCAGGGCCTCGGCCACCAACTCGCGGATCGGCAAGTCGGCGTCGATCAGGGTGATCGACTTGCGGTGGACCATGATCTCCGAGACGTCCATGTCCGACAGGTCCAGCACCCCGCCCAGCATCCGCCGGTCGCCGCTTTCGACCCCGCCTTCGGAGTGATGGTATTCGACCGCGCCGCGAATCTCCTCGTGGGCGGCCAGCACGTCGACCTCCATGGTCAGCTTGACGCCGAACAGCCGCAGCGTCCGCCGCACGATCCACTGGATGGCGTAGATGATCGGGCCAAACAGCCGCACCATCAGCAGGGTGGGCCCCGACAGGAAGCGCGCCACGTCGTCGGACTTCAGGATCGCCAGGGTCTTGGGCAGCACCTCGGCGAACACCAGCACCAGAACCGTCATCGCCCCGGTCGCCGCCGCCACGCCCCAGGGTCCGGGGATCGCGGCGGTCAGCACCTGGGTGGTCAGGGCCGAGGCCAGGATGTTGATCAGATTGTTGCCCAGCAGCACCGCCCCGATCATCGTCTCCTGATCGGCCAGCAGCCTGTTGACCCGCTTGGCCGGACGATCCCCCTCCCGCTCCAACTGGTGCATGCGAGCTCGCGAGGCGGCGGTCAGCGACGTCTCGGCGGCCGAAAACAGGGCTGAGATCGCCAACAGGACGACGATGATCGGCGCGAGGCCGAGTATGGCGGTGAGGATCATGCCGCCTTCCTACGCTTCCTCCGCGCAAAGCGGGAAGTAGGCTGGTGGAAATAGGCCACCAACGCGCTCGAAAGGTCTCGCCGCTGACCGGCGCCTCAGCGTCCGGAGGGCGGTCCGACAGGCGCCCAGGTCGGAGAGCCCTTCTCATAGGGTTCGTCGGTAAGGGCGTGGGCTTGCGAGCCATCGGCGCGCATGACGAAGATTTCGCCATAGGGCTGCGGGTTGGCCGGGTGAAGCAGCGCTTCGTCCTTGAATCCGCCCCGGCCGCTGGCGAAGGCGATCCACTGGCCATCGGGCGACCAGGCGCTGTGGGCGTCGTTGCCAGGCGAACGCGTGAGGCGCTTCAGGTCCGAGCCATCGGGGCGGATGGAATATATCTCGTAGTCGCCGTCGATGTCGGCGGTGAAGGCGATGACGCCGCCGGTCGGCGACCATGTGGGAAAATTGTAGTGCGCGGGCCCGCTCAGCAGCACACGGGACGCGCCGGTGTCCAGATCGAGGATATCGAGCGCCCGGACCGCGCCCGCCTGGCGATAGACGAGGTGGAGGCCATCGGGGGACCAGTCGGGGAAACCGAAATTGCCGCCGCCCTGGGTCAACATCCTGAGGCCGCCGCCCTTGGTGTCGATAACGGCGATGTCGGCCCGGGCCGGTCCTTGGAGGCCTTGGAAGAACTGGCCGAGGCCGAACGCGATCCGGTCGCCTTGGCGCGACCAGCTGGGAGCCAGCGCGCTCTTTTGGGGATCGCTGAACAGGACGGAGGCCTGGGATCCGTCGGCCCGCATTATTAGAATGCTGTTGTGCAGGATGCCCGCGGTCTTGTCGTTGCTGACCCGGCGATCGCCGGAGGGGGAATAGGACGGGAAGACGCCGACGCGTTTGAGGGCGAACCTTGGATCCAGGGAGACCCAGCGGCGATCCGGCGGCCAGGTCTTGTCCACCTCGCGGTGAAAGAGCATATGGCGGCCGTCCGCCGACCAGCTGGGGCTGTTGAACTCGCCCCGGGCGCCAGAGGGCCCGCTGATCGTCTCAACGCCGCCTTCGGGACCGCCGGTCACGTAGCCGACCTTGCCGGACGACAGCCAATGCGGCGACCATTTCTCGCCCGGGCCCGAGGTCAGCGCTTGGCGCGCGCCGGTCTCGACGTCGATCACCTCGATCTGGCTGATCCCTCGCAAACGCATGGGACTGGTGATGTTGCGCACCTCTTCGATCGTGGTCGCGTAGAAGGCCAGCTTCGCGCCATCGGGCGACCATGAGGGGCTGCCGCCGAACTGGCCGTCCTGGGTGATGCGGCGCAGGCTCGAGCCGTCGGCCTTTACGACATAGATCTCGGTTGAGTGGCGGATCGAGAAGTCACCCTTGGGCGAGCGGGGATGGCTGGACTCGCGATCCGAGGAGAAGGCCAGCCACTGCCCGTCCGGCGACCAGGACGGGCGAAAGTCGCCCGCCGGGTTGTGGGTCAGGTTGCGCACCGCCTTGCTGGCCAGGTCCAGGATCCAGATGTCGGCCTGGCCGCCACGGCTCGAAACGAAGGCCAGCGAACGGCCGTCGGGCGAAAGAGCAGCCTGGTCGTCATAGGCGGGCGAAGCGACCAGGGGTTCCAGTCCCGAGCCATCGAGATGGGCGCGGTAGATGTCCGAGGTCCCAGCCCGCCGCGACGTGAAGAGCACCCACTTTCCATCGGGCGAAAAGCTGGCGTTGGAGTCCAGTTCCGCGTCGGGCAGGAACGGCCGCGCATGGCTACCGTCCGCGTCGGCGAGGAAGATGTCGCTGTTGATCGGCGCGAAGCTGGCGAAGGCGACTTCGTACTTGGGTTCGGCCGCCCAGGCGGGCAGGGCGCTACAGGCCAGAACCATGGAAGCGACAATGCACGTGAATGTTTTCATGACCCACCTCAAAACTTTTAGGCGAGTATCGAGGAGAGATTTTGGGGAGTCCATGCGCGATAGCGCGGCGAACGCCTAAACCGAGCCTTCCTCCACGAGGAAGGCTCGCAGCGCCTCACGATCCACGTCCTTGGCCACGAACGCGTCGCCGATCGCGCGGACCAGCACGAAGGTGAGCGTCCCGCCCTGCGCCTTCTTGTCCTGGCCGCAGTGGGCGACCAGAGCGTCGGCGTCGAACGGCGCGGGGCGGATGTCGGCCAGCCTGGTCGGCAGGCCCGCCGCCTTGATCGCCGCCTCCGCGCGAACGGCGTCCTGGGTGGAGCACAGGCCCTGGCGGACCGAGAACCGGAAGGCCTGCGCCATGCCCAGGCCGACGGCCTCGCCGTGCTTGAGCCCGTCGCCAAAGCCCATCTCGGCCTCGACCGCGTGGCCGAAGGTGTGGCCGAGGTTGAGCAGGGCGCGGCGACCGGCCTCCTTCTCGTCCTCGGCGACGATCTCGGCCTTCATCTCGACCGAGCGGCCCACGGCCTTGACCAGGGCGGCGGTGTCGCGCTCGAGCACGGCCTTGACGTTAGTTTCGAGCCACTCGAAGAACGCGAAATCGCCCAGCAGGCCGTACTTGATGATCTCGGCATAGCCGCAGGCCATCTCGCGGGCGGGCAGGGTGGCCAGGATGTCGAGGTCGGCCAGCACCAGGCGCGGCTGGTGGAAGGCGCCGATCAGGTTCTTGCCGCGCGGGGTGTCGATGGCGGTCTTTCCGCCGACGGACGAATCCACTTGAGCCAGCAGGGTGGTGGGAATCTGGATGAAGTCGATGCCGCGCTTGTAGATCGCCGCCGCGAAGCCCGTCAGGTCGCCAACCACCCCTCCGCCGAATGCGATGACCATGTCGCCGCGCTCCAGGCCCAGCGCCAGCAGCCGATCGGTCAGGTCGGCCAGGCCCTCGAAGCTCTTGGTCTCCTCGCCGGGTGGCACCAGGATCACGTCGGTGGCGATGCCGGCGTGCTCGAGCGAAGCGGTCAGGCGCTCGCCATGCTGCTCGCCGACAATGGTGTCGCTGACAATGGCCACGCGAGGGCGTTTCAGCAGGGGGGCGATGTGCTCGCCGGCCTTGTCGATCAGTCCGGTTCCCACGACCACATCATAGGCGCGCGCGCCCAGGCCTACCGGAATGCTACGGATCACTGGATTTCACTTTCAGAAGATGAGGTCGGGGCCAGATGGACGTCGAGCGCCCGCAACACCGCCTCGACCGCCACGCCGTGGGCGGTGTCGCCGGGCTCGACCGTGAGGTGGGCCTCGCCATAGGCGGGGTAGCGGGCGTGGGCTTGCTCGCGCAACACCATCAGCGGGTCGCGGTTCTTGAGCAGCGGGCGGCCTTCCTTGCGGCCGATGCGGCGCGCCAGCAGCTCGAGGTCGGCCTTCAGCCAGACGGCGACGGCCTTGTCCTTGATCAGGGCGCGGGTCTCGGCGTTGGCGAAAGCCCCACCGCCAGTAGCCAGCACGTGCGGCGGCTCGTCCAGCAGTCGGGCGATCACCCGCCGCTCGCCGTCGCGGAAGGCGCCTTCGCCCATCTCGGCGAAGATCTCGGGGATCGTGCGACCTGCGGCCGCCTCGACCTCGGTGTCTGCGTCGCGGAACGGCAGCTCCAGCGCCGTGGCTAGGCGGCGACCGACGCTGGACTTGCCGACGCCCATCAGCCCGACCAGAACGATGGTCTTGTGGCGCAGATGGGCGCGGGAAGGGGCGGGTTGGTCGGTCATGCCTCCTGCCGGTTTACACGAGGCCGGGCCGCTCCGCCAAGGCTTGGGACAAGCGCGCGCCCAAGCTCGCCGCGAGGGCTAGAAGTTTCACCAGACGTCAACCTGCGGCATACTTGGCCCATGGCTTCTTCCAAGCGACTCACGACCGTCTCGGCGCTGGCTCTGGCCACGCTGTTTTCGACATCGGCCTTCGGGGCCGCCTGGGCCCAGGTCCAGGTCCAGACCCTGGCGCCGCCGGACCTGTTCTCGACCCCGGCGGGCGACACCGGGCTATCGGCCGACCTCTGGAAGGACACCGCGCCGGGCATCGCCCGCGAGGTGCTGCCCAAGCTGGCCGCCAAGCCGCTGTCGCCGGCCAGCGCGGCTCTGGCGTATCGCGTGCTGGCCACCGGCGCCAACGGTCCGGCCGAGGTCGGGAGCGAGCCGGACATGGGCGCGGCTCGCGCCATGGCCCTGATCGCCCTGGGGGATGCGGCTGGGGCCGGCGCTGTTCTCGACCGCGCCCCCGGCGTGGCCGGCAACTCAGCGCTGTCGATGGCGGCGGCCGAGGCGGCGCTGATCACCGGGGCCGACGCCAAGGCCTGCGCGGTGGGCGAGGCGCTGGGCGTCGACAGGAGCAATCCCTATTGGCTGCGGCTGCGGGCCTTCTGCCAGGCCCTGGCCGGCCAGACCGACGCGGCGCAACTGACGCTCAACCTGGCCGCTGGCCAGACCCAGGACGCCGACTACACGCGGCTGATGAACGCCCTGCTGAGCGGTTCGCCGGCCGGGGCGGCCAATTTGAGCAACGGCATAAATTACGCCCTGTCGCGCAAGCTGGGCCTGGATTTGCAAGCCGCCGCCGCGACGGCCTCACCGGCCCTGAAACCCGTGCTCAAGCCGTCAGGCGACATGGCCGCCTTGGCAAGCGGCGGCGACCTGACCGCCGCCCAGACCGCCGACGTGGCCTCGCTGCGCCAGGCCAAGGGCTTGCCGGCGTTCATCGACGCCGCCAAGGCATCGACCGCCTTGATCGCAGCCCTGGCGCGCGCCGACGCGCCGCTGGAGGACCCGGTGCTGTTCGCCAAGGCGGCCCTGGCGGCGGGAGATCTCGCCACCGCCCAGTCGATCCGTGGCAGGCTGACCCAGGACCAGATTCCTGGCGCCACCGCCACCGACCTGAGCCTGCTCGACGCCGCCCTGTCGGCGGCGGCCGGCAAGCCCAACGCCCAGATCCTTGATGGTCTGGTGGAGCGCGGCGCCCAGGCGGGCGCCAAGTCGGCTGCCCAGCCCGCCGCCCTGATCCTCGCCGCCTTGGGCGGGACGATGGGGCCCGAGGCCCGCGCCCGGTTCGCGACCTTCGATCCCGGCAAGTCCGCCGCCTCGGCCGCTCGGCTGACGGTGTTGGACGCCGCCGCCGCCGCTCATCGCCAGGGCGAGACGGCGCTGCTGGCGCTATCGGTGTCGGCTGACGCTGGCGCGAGCGGTCCTGGTCCGGTGGATCGCGCTCGCCTGGTCCGCGCCCTGGCCCAGGCCGGGCTGGACGCCGACGCCCGCGCCCTCGCGGTGGAGGGGCTGTTGGGGCTGCAGGTAAAATGAGCGCATCCGCCGCCGGCTGGATCGACGCGTTCCTTGAGATGATGGCCGTCGAGCGCGCCGCAGCCCGTAACACCCTGACCGCCTATGAGAAGGACCTGGCCGACGCGCGGGCGTTCCTGGCCTCGCGCGGCGACCTGGACGGGGCCTCGACCGAGGCGATCGAGGCCTATTTCGCCGACCTGGGCGCGCGGGGCCTCTCCCCCGCCACCGCCGCCCGTCGCCGGTCGGCCCTGCGCCAGTTCTATCGCTTCGCGCTGGGCGAGGGCTGGCGGGACGACGATCCCTCTCGCCGGGTCGAGGCCCCCAAGGCCGGACGGCCGCTGCCCAGGGTCCTGTCGCGCGACGCGGTCGAGCGGCTGATCGCGGCGGCGGCCGCCAAGGACGGCGCCCAGGGTGTGCGCCTGGCCTGCATGATCGAGCTGCTCTACGCCTCGGGCCTGCGGATCTCCGAGCTGCTGAACCTGCCCCTGGCGGCCCTGGCCCGCGACCCCGCTTTCCTGATGGTCAGGGGCAAGGGCGGCAAGGAGCGGCTGGCCCCGCTGAACGACGCCGCGCGTGCGGCCGTCAAGGCCTATCTGGAGGTTCGGGCCGGCTTTCTTCCGAAAGGCGTCAAGGACAGCCCGTGGCTGTTCGTCTCGCGCGGCAAGGGCGGCAAGCTGACAGCGCGGCGGGTGTCGCAACTGCTGGAGGACGCCGCCATCGCCGCCGGCATCGATCGCGCAGCGGTCAGCCCCCACGTCCTACGCCATGCCTTCGCCACGCACCTGCTGGAAGGCGGCGCCGACCTGCGGGTGATCCAGACCCTGCTAGGCCATGCCGACATCGCCACGACCCAGATCTACACTCACGTGGCCGGGGATCATCTGGCGGCGGTGGTGAAGAGCAAGCATCCGCTGGCAAAAAAGGGCTGAGGCGTGGTACGCCCCGCGCCTCGATCCGAAGGGGCGCCCCATGGCCGATGAAACCCGCGACAGCAACGGCGCCGTCCTCGCCGACGGCGACAACGTCACCCTGATCAAGGACCTCAAGGTCAAGGGCTCGGGTGGCGTCACCCTGAAGCGCGGAACCCTGGTCAAGAACATCCGCCTGACCGGTGACACCGACGAGATCGAGGCCAATGTCGAGAAGGTGCGCGGCCTGGTGCTGCGGGTGGAGTTCGTCAAGAAGGCCTAGGGTAAACGCTAGGGCCTACCCCTCCGCCGCCGCCTTCAACCCGGCGATGTCCAGCTTGACCATCTGCATCATCGCCGCAGCCACGCGCTGGGCCTTGGCCTTTTCGGGGCCGCCCATCAATTCCAGCAGGATATTGGGCACGACCTGCCAGGACAGGCCGTGTTTGTCCTTGGCCCAACCGCATTGCACCGCCTTGCCGCCGTCGGTGGTGAAGGCCTCCCAATAGTGATCGACCTCCGCCTGGTCTTCGCAATGGACGACGAACGACACCGCCTCGGTAAATTGGAAGTGCGGGCCGCCGTTCAGGCCGGTGAAGGCTTCGCCGTCCAGCGCGAAGCCGATCGTCATCACGCTGCCGGCCGGGCCGGGGCCGCCTTCGCCATAGCGTGAGACGCTGGTAATCTTCGAATTGGGGAAGACGGAGACATAGAAGTTGGCGGCCTCTTCGGCCTGGGTGTCGAACCACAGGAATGGGCTGATCTTCGGCATGGCGTCATCCTTCGCGGTGAGCGGATACTGGCCGCTTCAGTCGAAGGACGATCCGCCGGAAGTCATTCCGACAGGGCCAGCGCTTTTCCGCCAGCGGACGTTGTCGCGGCGGGCGCGGCGCTCTAGTTACGTTCCATGCCCCCCTCGCAAATCGAACCTTTCCACGCCATCGCCATCAGCCGCATCGCCCATCAGATGAAGGCGGCCGGGGCGTCGATCATCCACATGGAATTTGGCCAGCCCTCGACCGGCGCGCCCCGCGCGGCGATCGAGACGGCCCATCGGGTGCTCGACACCGACGGCATGGGCTATTGGGAAAGCCCGCGGCTGAAGGCGGCGATCGCCACGCGCTACGCCGAGCAGAACGGCGTCGAGGTCGATCCAGAACGGATCATCCTGACCTGTGGGGCGTCGCCCGCCCTGGTCCTGGCACTGGCGTCCAGCTTCCAGCCCGGCGACCGGGTGGCCTTGGCCCGCCCGGGCTATGTGGCCTATCGCAATACCCTGAAGGCCCTGAACCTGGTTCCGGTGGAGATCGCCTGCGGGACGGAAAGCGGCTTCCAGCTGACCGCCGCCCACCTGTCGGCGCTGGACCCGCCGCCGGCGGGTGTGATCGTCGCCAGCCCGGCCAATCCGACCGGCACCATCATCCCGGCTGATGAGTTGAAGGCCTTGGCGGCCGTTTGTCGCGCGCGCGGGATCGCGGTGATCTCCGACGAGATCTATCACGGCCTCAGCTATGGCGAGGCGGCCCGCTCGATGCTGGAGTTCGAGCCCCAGGCCCTGATCGTCAACAGCTTCTCCAAGTATTTCAGCATGGCCGGGTGGCGGCTGGGTTGGCTGGTCGCGCCGCCGCAGGGGATCGCCCGGGCTCGAGCCTTCATGGGCAATCTGTTCCTCACCCCGCCGTCGCTGAGCCAGCACGCCGGCCTCGTAGCCATGGATTGCATCGACGAACTGGAAGGCCATCGCGACGTCTATCGCGCCAACCGTCAGTTGCTGCTTGACGCCTTGCCGGCCCTCGGCCTGGCCTCGATCGCCCCGCCGGACGGGGCCTTCTACATCTATGCCGACATCGGACACCTGACGCACGACAGCCTGGCCTTTTGCGAGGCCCTGCTGCGCGACACTGGCGTGGCCACCGCGCCGGGCGTCGATTTCGACCCAGTCGACGGCGGTCGCTTCATCCGCTTCAGCTTCGCGGTCTCGACCGCCGAGGTGGAGGAGGCGTTGCGGCGGATCATCCCGTGGTTTCAGGCGAGGGAAGCCATCTAGAAGCCCTCTGGGAGAGGGCTGATCGCGTGCCTATATGCTGCAGATACATACCAAACGGAGCTCCCCCATGAAGACGCGCAAACTCGGCGACGGCCTGGAAGTCTCGGCGATCGGCCTGGGCTGCATGGGGATGAGCTGGGCCTATGGCCCCGCGCCCGACAAGGCCGAGACCTTCAAGGTGCTGGCCCGCGCCGTTGAGCTGGGCGTCACCTTCTTCGACACCGCCGAGGTCTATGGTCCCTATGTCAACGAGGAGCTGGTCGGCGAGGGGCTGAAGCCGTTCCGTGACAAGGTCGTGATCGCCACCAAGTTCGGCTTCGACATCGCCCCGCCCGAAGCGGCCAACGGCACCAGCCGGATGGTCGGCGTCAACAGCCGGCCAGAGCACATCCGCGCCGTGGCCGAGGCCTCGCTGAAGCGTCTCGGCGTCGAGGTGATCGATCTGTTCTACCAGCACCGCGTCGATCCGAACGTGCCGATCGAGGACGTGGCCGGGGTGGTCAAGGACCTGATCGCCGAGGGCAAGGTCAAGCATTTCGGCCTGTCGGAGGCGGGTCCCGAGACCATCCGCAAGGCCCACGCCGTCCAACCCGTGGCGGCTCTGCAGAGCGAATACTCCCTGTGGACCCGCGATCTGGAGAAGGCGACCCTGCCGCTGATCCGGGAACTGGGCATTGGCCTGGTGCCCTACAGCCCGCTAGGTCGGGGCTTTCTGACCGGGACGCTGACCAGCGACGCGGGCCTGGCCAAGGACGACTTCCGCCGCGGCTTGCCGCGCTTCCAGGGCGAGGCCCTGACCAAGAACCTGTCGCTGGTCGAGGCCCTGACCGCCTTGGCGACCGAGAAGGGCGTCACCTCGGCCCAACTGGCCCTGGCCTGGATTCTCCACCAGGGGGACAATATCGCCCCGATCCCCGGCACGACCAAGGCCTCGCGCGTCGAGGAAAATGTCGGCGCGGCGGATGTCGTGCTGTCGGCCGACGATCTCGCCCGGATCGCGGCGGCGGTGCCAGAGACGCAGATCGAGGGCGCGCGCTATTCCAAGGCCGGGCTGGCGATGGTGGGGCGGTAAAAAGACTAGGCCTTTCCCTCCCCAAAGCGGGGAGGGAAAGGGGCTTTGGGATCTTGGTCGCTTCGCGCCGGCCGAAGGACCAAGACCGCCGCCGTATCGCGCAACGACGCCGCCGAGGATCTCAAACGTGAGGGTTCCGAGGAACCGCCGCCGCCGGTGCAGGGGCCGCCGGCCAAGCCGGCCTGAGGGCGTTTGAGCCGCTTTCCTGACCGCTCGCTCTGAGGTAGAGATTAGAGCCGTATCGGGGGACTTGATTATGCAAGATTTTGCGAAGCGTTACAGCGTCGGGATTGGCCTCCTTCTCGCGCTTGCTGCGGGTCCAGCCTTGGCCGCGCGGCCCATGATGATTCACGTCAAGCCTGGGGCGAGCTATGACGGGACGGTCGCTGACTATAAGGTCTGCAACAAGGCGTTCGTGGACCCGACGGCGCGCCCACCGATGGTTCCGTTGCGCGCACCGCTCGCCGCCCAGGCGGGCGCGGCCGCTGCGACGGGCTTCATGCAAGGCTATATGGAAGCCAAGGCTCGGGCTGAATATGTCGATACGTGCATGTCGGCCCTTGGCTACACCAAGATCGACATGACGCCTGGGGAGCGCGCGGCCGTGAAGGGTCTCAAGGGCGAACCCGCAAAAAAGACTTGGTTCGACGCGTTCTTCAACACGGACCTGAGCGCGCGCATCGCGGCCGTATCAACGGCGACGAGCGTCGAAGGACCTCCTCCTAAGCCCTGACCCATGCGTCAGTCTTGACCCCGCTACCGCGCCGCCGCAATCTTCTCGCAACTGCGAAATAAGAACACGACGCCGGGAGCACGCGCATGAAGACCCCCAGAGGCTTTTTCAAACCCCTGGCCATCGGCGCCCCCACGCCTTGGCGCGAGCCACCCGCGCGGGTGGAGCGGATGATCCATTTCGTGCCGCCGCACCTGGACAAGGTCCGCGCCAAGATCCCCGAGATCGCCTTGAGCGTCGATGTCATCCTGGCCAATCTGGAGGACGCCATCCCCGCTGACGCCAAGCGCGCGGCCCTGGCTGGAACCATCGAGCTGGCCCGCGCCACCGATTTCAAGGCCCTGGGCGTGGGCCTGTGGGTCCGGATCAACTGCCTCAACTCACCCTGGCACCTCGACGAGGTGGCCACCCTGGTCGAGAAGGCCGGAAACCAGATCGACGTGATCATGGTCCCCAAGGTCGAGGGGCCGTGGGACATCTTCTACATGGACCAGTTGCTGGCCTCGCTGGAGGCCAAGCATGGGGTGACCCGGCCGATCCTGCTGCACGCCATCCTGGAGACTGCCGAGGGGGTGATGAATGTCGAGCAGATCGCCGGGGCCAGCTCGCGCATGCAGGGCATCAGCCTGGGCCCGGCCGACCTGGCCGCCAGCCGGGCCATGAAGACCACGCGGGTGGGCGGGGGACATCCCGGCTACCGCGTCATCGAGGATCCGCACACCGACGGGTCGCCCCGCGTCTCGGTGCAGCAGGACCTGTGGCACTACACCTTCGCCAAGATGGTCGACGCCTGCGCGGCCCATGGCATCAAGCCGTTCTACGGTCCGTTCGGGGCCATCGACGATCCCGTGGCCTGCGAGCAGCAGTTCCGCAACGCCTTCCTGATGGGCTGCGCCGGCGCCTGGAGCCTGCATCCCAGCCAGATCGACATCGCCAAGCGGGTGTTCTCGCCGGCGCCGGACGAGGTGGCTTTTGCTCGCCGCATCCTGGAGGCCATGCCCGACGGCACGGGCGTGGCGATGCTGGACGGCAAGATGCAGGACGACGCGACCTGGAAACAGGCCAAGGTCATGGTCGATTGCGCCCGGCAGATCGCGGGGAAGGATGCGGAGTATGCGGCGCTGTATGGGTTCTGAGGCTCACCCACTTGCCCCCACCTGACCGCTTCGCGGTCTGTCCGCGCCCATAGGGGGCGGAGCTCGCAAGGCGCCGGCGGCGGGGCTCTTCCCCCTCTGGGGGAAGACGATCGCAAAGCGATCCGTAGGGGGCAAGTGTTCGCTAAACCTACGCTAGCCGCGTCTCGATCTTCGACCCCGCCGTCAGCATCTTGTGCACGGGGCACTGCTCGGCGATCTCTATCAGCCGCGCGCGTTGGGCTTCGTCCAAGTCGCCCCCCAAGGTGACTTCGCGATCGAAGATGTCGGCGGGCAAGGCCGTCACGTCTCGCCGCCAGGTCACCGCCACATGCACCGCGCCCAACGGCCAGGCCTTGCGCCTGGCGTAAAGCCGCAGCGTCTGGGTGGTGCAGGCCGCCAGGCCGGCGGCCAACAGGTCGTGGGGGTTGGGGCCCAGGTCCAGGCCGCCTTGCGAGGGCGACAGGTCGCCGACGAACCGGGCGGGGCCGGCGCTGATCAGGATCTGGACGCCGCCATGGCCGCTGTCATCGACGACGGCGGAGGGGCGGGCGGGCTCGATGGTCATGGCGCGGACTCCGAATAGCGACCGAATTTGCTACCGTAAAGCGCGGCCGTCTTGCACGGTTTTATCGAGCTTAGGCCGCCGCCCGCTGGGCCGACGTCACGTCGAACAGGCGTGTCGCGCCGCGCCAGACCTCGATGGTGTCGCAGCCGCGGTGCACGCCGACCAGGTCTTCGGCGCGGCGACGCGCGGCGGCGTCGTCAAGGCAGGGGGTGACATCGAAGCGTGGCACCGAGCCATCCGGCTCGACACAGAAGAAAGTGAACACCTGCATGGGAACGTCCGTTCGCATCAGGCGGGACCGGGTCCATATTCGATGGGCGGGGCCGCGGGCGTCGGCTGTTTTCTGAGCCGACCGGTGGGATATAGGCGATAGTCCCGTCTCCCGCCAGGGATCATGGGTTTCGAAACGGGACTCTCCTGGGAGGCGAATCCCCAGGACTCAAAAGGGTTCCGGCTGAGTGACGGTGTCGCTGCGACGACGAGTCGCAGGCCGAGGTCTCCGCCAAACCTTCCTAAACAAGCAATGAGTCCCGCTTGAGTCGGAGGTTGGGCGAATTAGGACCTGGGCGCCGCCAAAACCGGTTCCGTTTTGCGTCTTCGCGCTCTAGGTTCGCCACCTTTCCGCAACGGCGACGTTAAGAGACTCATGGCCGCGCATTATCTCGACTTCGAGCGACCCATCGCCGATCTGGAAAGCAAGATCGAGGAGCTGTCCAAGCTCTCCGAAACGGCTGGTCCCGGCGCGTTCGACGGCGAGATCCAGGCCCTGCGCGATCGCGCCCAGCAGATGCGCAAGGAGGCCTATGCCGGCCTTGACGCCTGGCAGAAGACCATGGTCGCCCGCCATCCCGAGCGCCCGCACCTGAAGGACTATATCGCCGGCCTGATCGACCAGTTCGTCGAGCTGCGCGGCGACCGCAAATTCGCCGACGACCAGGCCATCGTCGGCGGCCTGGGCCGGTTCCGCGGCATCCCGGTTGTGGTCATGGGCCACGAGAAGGGCCACGACACCACCACCCGCCTGAAGCACAATTTCGGCATGGCCCGCCCCGAGGGCTACCGTAAGGCCGTGCGGCTGATGGACATGGCCGAGCGCTTCAACCTGCCGGTCATCACCTTCGTCGACACCGCCGGCGCCTATCCGGGCCTGGGCGCCGAGGAACGCGGCCAAGCCGAGGCCATCGCCCGCTCGACCGAGCGTGGCCTGGTGCTGGGCACGCCGATGATCGCCACCATCGTCGGCGAAGGCGGCAGCGGCGGGGCCATCGCCCTGGCCGGCGCCAACAAGGTGCTGATCCTCGAGCACTCGATCTATTCGGTGATCTCGCCGGAAGGCGCGGCCTCGATCCTGTGGCGCGACGGCGCCCGGGCCAAGGACGCCGCCGCCAACATGAAGATCACCGCCCAGGACCTGATCGGCCTGAAGATCGTCGACCGAATCGTCGAGGAACCGGCCGGCGGGGCCCATTCCGATCCCTCCGCCGCCATCGAAGCGGTGGGCGACGCGGTCGAGGACGAACTGAAGGCCCTGATGAAGCTGTCGGCCGCCGAGCTGAAGAAACAGCGCGCGGCGCGGTTCTACGCCATTGGGCGCGAAGGGCTGCAGTAGGTTCGGGACCCGCCGCCGGCCTCGAAAATCGATGTTCGCTGGCGTGCGACCGGAAGTCCTCTAAGGCGGCGCTCCAGGGTGGAGCTTACTCGATAATGCACTTTCTCGTCGTCGCGACCGTCCTGCTCCTGGCCGCCGCGCCTATCGTCCAGGCCAGGCCAGCGCCGGCCAAGCGCCCCTCGGCGGTGGATCACTGCCTGGAACCGGGACCCAATATCGCCGTCTTGAACTGCGTTTCCTACCTCGCCGACGTCCAGGACGGGCGTCTCAACCGGTCCTACAAGGCCGCCATTGCGTGATTGAAAAGGCCGGAGCAGAAGGCCGCATTGAGGTCCGCCCAACGCGGCTGGATCGCGTCCCGCGACGCCGAATGCTTGCCCTAAGCCGATGAGTCGGAGTTCGGCCAGCAGGGCAAGATCGACGCCGAGGTCTGCGTGCTGGACCAGACCCGCCAGCGCGCTGGCGAACTTGAGCGCTATCGATAGCGGATAGCGGCCGCCAGGGGGTAAAAGACGCCTGCGGTAAACACCCCGGCAAGCACTGTGACGTCACCGTGAAGTTTTCACGAAATAGCAGCGCTTCAGCGTTCAGGTTAGCACACCGTTAGCCGAGAAATGGTCCCTCCACCGAATAGTGGAGGCGTATCATGTTCACCTTGCGAGACACCGTTTCATCCCTCGCGCCCGCACGGGCCGAGGACCTGGGCAAAACGCTGTATGACCGATTCCGCGAAGAGCCCGACACACTGATCGTGCCGGTGCTCGACGATGAAGACCGGCCCATCGGTCTCGTGGAGCGCAACGCCTTTTTCCTGCGCATGGCCGCCGAATATGGCCGCGCCCTCTACGCCAATCGGCCGATCTCGGTGTTGATGGACGCCCAGCCCCTGGTGGTCGAGGCCGATGTCGAGCTGGCGGCCTTCACCAGCGACAGCCTGTCCTATCGGGCGTCCGACCTGCTGCGCGGCTTCATCGTCACCGACGGCGGGCGCTATCTGGGGGTCGGCACGGTGCTGGGTCTGCTGCAGGCCGCCAACGAGACCAACCGCCGGGGCGTCGAGGCCCTTGCCGCCGCCAAGGCCGCCGCCGACCAGGCCCACACCTTCATGACGGCGGTGGTCGAGGCCATACCCTCGATGGTGTTCGTCAAGCGGGCCGACGACCATGCCTATGTCCTGCTCAACCGGGCCGGCGAGAAGATGCTCGGCCACCCCCGCGCCGAGATGATCGGCCGCACCGACGCCGACTTCTATCCGCCCGAGCAAGCGGCGATCTACCGGGCGCGCGACGCCGAGGTGATCTCGTCGGGCGAGGTGCGGGTGATCGAGGAAGACCACGTGCCGCGCAAGGACGGCTCCATCGCCCTGCTGCGCACCAAGAAGATCGCCATCATCGGCCCCGACGGCCAGGCCGAATATCTGCTGGGCGTCTCCGAGGACATCGCCGAGCGCAAGCGAGCCGAGGCTCAGATCGCCCGTTTGGCCCATTATGACCCGCTGACCGACCTGCCCAACCGCCTGCTATTTCAGAAGGACCTGTCGGCGGCCCTGGCCCGGGCCGCGCGGCGCGAGGAACTGGTGGCGGTGCACTGCGTCGACCTGGACCGCTTCAAGACCGTTAACGACACCCTCGGCCATCCGATCGGCGACGCCCTGCTGAAGACCGCCGCTGAGCGTCTGCGGGCTTGCGTGCGCGAGGGCGACACCGTCGCGCGGCTGGGCGGCGACGAGTTCGCGGTGGTGCAGACCGGTTTGACCGACCTGTCCGGCGCCACGCGTCTGGCTAGCCGGATCGTCGAGGCTCTGGCCGAGACCTTCGACCTGCAGGGCCACCAGGTGATGATCGGCGGCAGCGTCGGGGTGGCCATATCGCCTACGGACGGGGCGGGCGCCGATGAGTTGCTGAAAAAGGCCGACATGGCGCTGTACCGCGCCAAGGCCGACGGGCGTGGGACCTTCCACTTCTTTGAACGGGCGATGGACGAACAGCTCCAGGCCCGCCGCGCCCTCGAGCTCGACCTCCGCCTGGCCCTGGTCGAAGGCCAGTTCGAACTCTATTACCAGCCGCTGTTCAGCCTCGGCGCCGACCGGGTGATGGGCTGCGAGGCGCTGCTGCGCTGGAACCATCCGACGCGTGGCATGGTCTCGCCGGGCGACTTTATCCCGCTCGCCGAGGAGATCGGCCTGATCAACCCGCTGGGCGAATGGGTGCTGCGCGAGGCCTGCCGCGAGGCGGCCGGCTGGCCCGACCATGTGCGCCTGGCGGTCAATCTGTCGCCGTCGCAGTTTCGCGACAAGCAGTTGGTGAGAACCGTGGTCTCGGCCCTGGCCGCCTCGGGGCTGCCCGCCGAGCGACTGGAGCTGGAGATCACCGAGTCTGTGCTGTTGCACAACACCGCCGGCAACATGTCGATCCTGCATGACCTCAAGACCCTGGGCGTGCGGATCTCGATGGACGACTTCGGCACCGGCTATTCCAGCCTGAGCTATCTGCGCAGCTTTCCGTTCGACAAGATCAAGATCGACCAGACCTTCGTGCGCGACATCCTCGAGGATCCCGACGCCCTGGCGATCATCAAGGCGGTGCTGGACCTGGGCGCCAGCCTGGGCATCACCACCACGGCCGAGGGCGTCGAGACGGTGGAGCAGCTGGACGAGCTGCGCCGCCAGGGCTGCGGCGAGATCCAGGGCTATTTCATCAGCCGTCCCAAGCCGGCGGCGCAGATCGCCGCGATGCTGGGGGCGACCGGGGCCACCCAGGGCGGCCCTATCCTGACCTTCGCGCCTCAGGGGAAGGCTGGGCCGCCTCAGGCTGCGGGCTTCACCGAGCCGATGACCGTTTCCACCTCAGGCAGCTCCGCCGCGTAATAGTGTTCGGTCGGGGCGATGTAGAGCACCACATAGAGCCTGCCGGCGGCCTGGGCGACCAGGGCGGTGGCCGAGACGTCCAAGCCCTCCTTCGACTTGGCCTTGATGTCGAACCGCACCGCGTCGCTCGCGCCGAACTTGGCCGGCCGCAGATTGTCGGTCTCGACCCGCTGATAGTCGAGGGCCGAGACGCTGTCGGTGACGAACTCGACCAGTTCGTTGGGCGACATGCCAGCCCGATAGGTTGGGGTCGGGCGCTCCTTGGCCATCGGCTTGACCATGAATTCGCCGGGGGCCAGGCCGTCGGTGACATAGAGGCGGTTTAGCAGCGGCCCGTCCATCGACAGCAGACGCACCTTGGCGGGCCGCTGGAACATGATGGCGCTGATATCGGACCACTCATGGCCCAGGGTCACTTGGGCCGCGCCGACCTTGTAGGGCCCGGCCGGGGCTGCAGTGATGCTGACGCAGGCCGACAGCGCCAGGGCGGCGCAGACGGCCAGCAGCGGACGCGCGGACGAGGTGTTCATCAGATGGCTCCTTCGGTCAGTTTCTTCAGGCCGGCCTCGACCATCCAGCGGTCCTGGGCGTCGGGCGTTCGGACCAGATAGGTCTCATAAGCGGTCTTTGCGGCGGGTTTGTCGCCGGCCTGGGCGGCCAGATCACCCAACACGCGCCAGGTGGCGCTGGGCGCGTCGGGATAGGCCGCCGCCGCCGCATAGGCCTCTCGCGCCTTGGCCAGGTCGCCGTCGCCGCGCCGCTGGCGATAGGCCTCGGCGCGGTAATAGGCCAGCAGGCCCCGGTCCTCGCCCAGGCTGTCCAGACGCTCGATCACGGCCAGCGTCTCGCCATAGTCGCGGCGGCGGAGGTCGTCCTTCAGCCAGCCGGCCAGGTGCGGTCGGATCACGGCGCGATAGACGTGGCGGTCGCCGGCCTTGGCGGGTGGCGCTGCCTTGGCCAGGCTCTCCAGGACCTGCACGCGGTCGGTGCTCAGTGCGTGGGTGCTGAAGATGCTGGCGCGGGCCTGGGCGGCGCGCACCTTGGCGAAGCTGGAGGCCTGGGTCTCTGCAATCTGGCCTCGCCAGATCGAGACGGCCGCAGCGGGCTCGTAGCCGGCCTTGATCATGCGTTGGAAGCCCAGGGCGTCGGCCTGGCTCTCGTTGTCGCGCGAGTAGCTGAAATAGCCGGCGATGGCCCCCAGATAGATGATATCGCTCACCGAACTGGCGGTGCGCATGATGTCGTTGGCGCTCTGGGCCGAGCCGGAGTTAACCGCCGCGCCCATCGCCACCACGCCGACCACGGCCTGCAGCACCATGGCGTTGGCGGCCCGCGACTTCATCGCCCGCCAGGACTCCACGGAATGGTTCTCGGCGAAGTGACTGATCTCGTGACCCAGCACGAAGGCCAGCTCGTCTTCGGTCTGGGCGCGTAGCAGCAGGCCCGACCACACCTCGCTATAGCCGTTGGGGGCCATGCTGGCGTTGAAGAACGGACGGTCCATCACATAGACCCGCACCTCGTCGCAATAGTCGCTGGCCAGCTTGCAGGTCAGGCCAGTGACATAGGCGTTGAGCGCCGGGTCGCGATTGCGCTCGGGCGAGGTCTTGGCCTTGAGTTCGGTCTTTTCCGAGATCGACCAGATGCCGCCCTCGTCGGTATTTTCGGCGGGGCGAAGATGCGGCGCGCGCGGCTGGGCCTGGACGGGCGCGACCATCAGGGTCGCGGACGCGATCAGAGCCGTCACGCCCGCTGAGCGGCGGGCGAGGCGAGCCATCAGAGCGGCGCGTTCTTCAGCAGGGCCTGGGCGAAGGTCTTGGCGCCTTCGGGCGTGCGCATGTCGCAGTCCGCGCCGGCCACCGCGAAATTGTACCAGACGATCCGGCCAGTCTTCAGATCGACCAACGAGACGAAGGCGGTCTGCTGGGCGGTCGGCAGGCTGACGCCGAGCAGGGCCATGCCCACCATCGCCGCCTTGCGGCCACCGCTCGAATAGGCGCCGCGGCTGAAGGTGAAAAGAGCGTAGTCGGCGTCATAGGCTTGGCCCAGCGCCTGGGCGCCTTCGCCCAGAGTCCAATCGAAGCCATTCTTGGTCGGCAGCTTGCAGAGGCCGTAGTCGAAACCCTGGATCGAGGTCCCGACCGCTTCGTTCAGGCGCAGCAGTTGGGCCACTCTGGGCTCCTCGACCGCAGCCGGATCCAGTTCGCGCAGCGTCAGGGCCTTGCCGCTAACGGCGGATTTCAGCTCGCCGCGCACGTTGTCGCGCGCCGACTTGGACCAGTCAGCCCGGGCCTCGGAAAGCCCGGTGACGGTCAGCAGCGACAGCTCGATATCGGGTTGGACGATCAGCACCTTGGCGCCCGCAGGCGGCTTGCCCGCCGTCTTGGCCGAATCGGCCAGGCGGGTGTTGGTGGTGGTGCAGGCTGCCAGAAACAGGCACGCCACGATGGCGAGATGACGCAAATTGAACACAGAAAACCCCCGTTTTCCCCATCCACGCTCACTCTGTGGATGTAAACACGCTTAGCGTGACTGTGCGGGTTCGTCGAGCGCGATTTTCTGCAAGGCCTCGCCCAGTTCCTCGACCATCTCCGGCGTTGTCGCCCAGGAGCACATGAACCGCGCCGTGCCGTCGAGGAAGCGGTAGACGAACCAGCCCCGGCCCCGCAGCCGCTCCAGGGCCGCGTCGTCCATATCGACGAACAGGCCGTTGGCCTCGACCGGGTGGCGCAGTGGGAAGGGCATCAGGTCCGCAAGCTTGCGCGCCATGGCGTTGGCGTGGGCCGCCCGCGCCGCCCACGGGCCGCCGTCATTGTCCTCGCCTAGCAGGCCCAGCCAGGGGGCCGACAGGAACCGGCCCTTGGAGACCAGTTGGCCGGCGTGCTTGAGGCGGGCATCGAGCCGGCGGTGCAGGTCCTTGTCGAGGAAGACCACGGCCTCGGTCGGCGTCGAGCCGGCCTTGGTGCCGCCAATCACCAGGATATCGACGCCGATCTTGGCCACCCGCTTGAGGTCAAAACCCGCCGCCACGGCGTTGGCCAGGCGAGCGCCGTCGAGGTGTACGCCGTATCCCTGGGCCTTGGCCGGGGCGATCAGGGCGGCCAGGTCGTCGGCGCCATAGACCGTGCCATATTCGGTGGCGTTGGTCAGGGACAGGGCTGCGGCCGGTTGGCGGTAGGAGACGTCGGGTTCGGCCAGGGCCGCTTCCAGCGCCGGCAGTTCGATCTTGCCCGAGGCGCCGGGCAGGCCGATCAGGCCGACGCCCTGGCCGAAGAAGCCGGGAGCGCCGGTTTCGTCGGTGCAGATGTGGGCGTGCTCGTGGGCCAGCACCGCCTCATGCGGACGCGCCAGGCAGGTCAGGGCGAAAGCGTTGGCCGCCGTGCCCGAGGCGGTGAACCGCACCTCGGCGTCGCTGTCGAGCAGGGCGCGAATGCGATCGGCCGCCGCAGCGCTGACATGGTCGGTCCCATAGCCGGAGGCGGTTCCGGCATTGGCGGCGACCAGGGCCTCCATCACCTCGGGCATGGCGCCCGCGACATTGTCGGAGGCGAAGTCGTAGCGGGCTTGGCTCATGGGATTGCGATAGGGCGGGTTCGGCGGCCCGGCAAGACCCCTCTCGCTCGCCACCAACCTACCCGGAGTGGCCTTCGCCTTTCACCCAAAGCGGTTGTCATCCCGGACAAGGCCCAACGGGCCGCAGATCCGGGACCGACCCGTGAACGCAGGCGCTTCCGGCGGTCCCGGATCTGCGGCCCGTTGGGCCTTGTCCGGGATGACAAACTTTGTTGGTTGTCTAGCGAGGTCAGCCCACGGCGCGCGCCCAGGCCCGGACCTCGTCGACGAACAGTCCAGGCTCTTCCATCGCCGCGAAATGGCCGCCGCGCGGCAGTTCGGTCCAGCGGGTGATGGTGTAGGCCCGGTCGGCCCAAGTGCGCGGCGGAGCCTGGTAGAGCACCTCGCCCGGGAAGTTGGCGAAGGCGGTGGGGGTCTCGCAGCGCACGCCCTCGGGCAGGGTGATCCCGCCCTCCTCCATCAGGCCGCGATAGTACCAGGCCCCGGTCGTGAAGCTGCCGGTCATCACGTAGATCATCAGGTTGGTCAGCAGCTGGTCGCGGCTGAACACCTGCTCGAACGACTTTCCGGACAGGTCGGCCCAATCGTGGAAGCGTTCCAGTATCCAGGCGGCCTGGCCCACCGGGTTGCTGGCTCCCAGCCAGGCCAGGGACTGCGGCTTGGAGACCTGCAGGCGCAGATAGGCGCCCATCATGTCCATGGCGAAGGCGGTGCGCTGCACCCAGGCGACCTCGGCCTCGCCCTGGGGCGGACCAGCGGGGCGAAAGCCGATCATGTTCAGGTGGATGGCCTTGACGTGGGCGGCGTGGTCCAGCCCCAGCCACGAGGTGATCAGCCCACCCCAATCGCCGCCCTGGGCGAGGTAGCGGTCATAGCCGAGCACGTCGGTCATCAGGCTGTTGAAGAGGCGCGCGGTGGTCCGCTGGCCGATCGGCTTGGCGGGCTTGGACGAGAAGCCAAAGCCCGGCAGGGACGGGATCACCAGGTCGAAGGCGTCGGCCGGATCGCCGCCATGGCGCGACGGGAAGGCCAGGGGCTCGATGGCCGCCCAGAACTCGTAGTGGCTGCCCGGCCAACCGTGGCTGAGCAGCAGCGGGCGCTTGCCTTGGGCTTCGCCGACCACGTGGACGAAGTGCAGGTCGAAATCCTCGACCCGGGCGGTGAACTGCGGGAATCGGTTGAGCTGCGCCATGGCGGCGGCGACGTCGAAGCCGTCGGTCCAATAGGCAGTGATCTCTTTGAGGAATTGGGCGTCGCACCCGTGGTTCCAGCCACCGCCCTCCGGCGCGGCCGGGAACTCATAGGCCCGGACCTGGTCCAGGACCTTGCCGATCGCGGCGTCGCTCCAGGCGACCTTAAAGGGCTGCGGCATCACGTCCTCCCGTCTGTTTTCAAGAAGGTGCTGCGGGTGACGTGGGGGGCGTCAAGCGCTCCCCCAAAACTCCGCTCATGCCGACTTTCGCTCGGGACTTCGTGCGTCTGACGCCGGACGTCTGACGCTGGAGGCCGGCGAGCGCGAGCTCGGCGCTAAGCGCGCACGCTGCACCGGTGACGGCGGCGCCGCAAACGTTCGGCTCCGTCCGATCCGCCTTCCTAGCCCCGCGCGGCGACCGCCAGGCCGGGGAAGTCGCTGAACACCCCGTCGACGCCGGCGGCGTATAGCGCCTTGAACACCTTCGAGACCTCGCCCGGTTGGGCCAGATAGTCGGCTGCGGCCGGGTCGCCCCGGCGCAAGGACGCCGGCAGGAAGTAGTTCTCGGCCCGGACCGTCCAGGGGTGGACCACCAGGCCGGCGGCGTGGGCGTCCTTCACCAGGCTGGTGGCCGGCAGCAGGGTGTCGGCGTCCTGCGGGATGATCTGGGTCTTCTCCGCGCCCAGGCCGTCGGCATAGAGCGCCACACCTTTCAGGCCCTCGGGGCTGCAAAGCTGGGCGTAGGTGACGTTGGGCAGGTCGGCCGGACCGCCTTGACCCGCCGTCAGCAGCACCAGTCGTGCCTTGGTCTTGCCCCGGATGGCCTTCAACGGCCCAACCTCGAAGCACTGGACGAAGACCGGCGCAGTGGCTGAGTTCAGGTCATGGGCCTTGAGCAGGGCGACCAGGCGATCCTCGACCGGCAGGCCGATGCCGGCGAAATAGGTCGGATGCTTCATCTCGGGATAGACGCCGATCGTTCGCCCCGAGCGCTGGCTGCCCGCCTTGGCGATGGCCACCACCTCGTCGAAGGTCAGAAGCTGGGCCTGGCCGTCATATCTGGTATTGCCGGGACGAAGTTGCGGCAGGCGCTCGCGGGCCCGCAGCGCCTTGATCTCGACCAGGGTGAAGTCCTCGGTGAACCAGCCGGTGATCTGTTGGCCGTCGATGGTCTTGGTGGCCTTGCGGCCGGCGAATTCCGGATGGCTGGCGACGTCGGTGGTTCCGCCGATCTCGTTCTCATGCCGGGCGATCAGGTGGCCGTCCTTCGTCGGGACCAGGTCGGGCTCGATGAAGTCGCAGCCCTGGTCGATGGCCAGGTCGTAGGCCAGGGCGGTGTGTTCCGGCCTCAGGCCCGACGCGCCGCGATGAGCGATGACGATCGGCTTTCTGGGCGCGGCGAAGCTCATGGCGGGGATCAGGGCGCCAGCCAGGGCGGCGGTCGTGAGGGCGCGGCGGGTCAGCAAGGTCATGGTCGCCATCTAGCGCGCCGATGTGACGTTTTGACCAGAGCCGCGCCATCGATCCGGCGCACGCCAGCGGCCGAAATCTTTTTCTGCGGACGCCGCATCCGGGGCGCGGGCTAGCGCGCAGCTGCGGTCGATAGGCCCGACCAGTACGGCTTTCCGGGTCATCGTCCGTGAGCCCGCCGCCCCGTCCCCCACCAGACCGGCGGGCGAGCCTGGACCCTTCCGCCTCCTCATCCCCCCGTCGGAGGCGGGAGGGCCTTGCGCTCAAGAGCATTTTTCGAGCGGAAGTGGTTCCTGTTCGCGTGAAGAAAAATGCGTCAAAACAAAAGATTAGAGCTCACACCCCGACGCAGTCAGGTCGGGAGATGCTCTAGGGTCAAAACCCAATCAAGGTATTGATTGAGCATTCTTGCTGTGATTCACTCTTTGGAACGGAGGTGGATCATGGCTGGAGAGTTCTGGTTATCGGATCGGCAGTGGGCGG
>NZ_JAFCUB010000048.1:0-25349 GCF_049896325.1 Caulobacter sp. DWP3-1-3b2 | reverse complement strand
CCCGCGCCCCCGGGCCCCCCCGCCGCCGCGGGCGGGCCCGGCCCCCCCCCCCCCCCCCCCCCCACGCCAGAGCAAGCTCGCCATCAAGGTTTCAAGGCGCGGCCTCGCCGTTGCGGGCGGGTCGGGAAGGGGCTGGGCGTGATAACATTTAACACCGTCATTCCCGCCACAAGGGCGGGAATGACGGTGGAAATAAAAAGGGCGGGCTGCGTCGGAGCCATCTGTTAACAAATGATCACGACGTCGTTAACACATGCAGCCAAATCGCGGCGAAGCCCGTTGCTAATTCCGTGAACGCACAATGCGTTCGTGGAGAGCTGGCCATGGCGCGACACGAAATACAGGGCTTCCGCGACCGCCGCCGGCCGCGCATGGCCTTCGTGGCGCTCGGCGTCGGCGTCTGGGTGCTGCTGGGCCTGGTCAGCCAGGCGGCGTTCCAGGTTCTGGGCTGATACTTAACGCGCCGCCGTGACGGGGCGAGGAAACCTGCTACATCGGCGCTCATGTTCCGCCAGCGCCCCGACTCCGATCTGCTCGTCGAAGGCTGGGTTGTCGCCGTGATGGTCGAGATCGTCGGCGAGCGCCTGCCGGTCCGGCACTATTTTGCGGTGGGCAAGGCCGACCGCGCCCAGGCCGAGTGGGCCGCCGTGGACCTGGCCATGCAGGCCGGCCCCGTGGCCTCCAGCCCCTCCGGTGGCCGCGAACCGGTCGAGGCCTTGCGCGAGATCGTGGCCTTCAAGATGCGCGAGCTGGGGTTGAAGCCCGGCGAGGCGCGGGCGCTTGGGGACAAGTTCCCACGGCGGTGGCTGCCGGCTTAACGCGTCGCCGCCTCTTCCCTTTCACCGCATCCCAAGCCATCCTCCGCTCCAAACAAGCGTTGGAGGGGGTTGAGATGTCACGCAAGCTTTGGACGGCCTTGGGCCTGATCGCGGGCCTGGGCCTGGGCCTGGGCACGGCGGCCTGCGCCCAGCCGGCGCCCGCTGCGCCGGCGACGCCGAACGACTACACGAAGGAGGACGCCTGGCTGTGCCGGCCCGGCCGCCAGGACGCCTGCGCCGCCGATCAAACGGCCACGGTCATCCAGGCCGATGGCAAGACCAGCGTCGAGACCTTCAACGCTGATCCCAACGCGCCGATCGACTGTTTCTACGTCTATCCGACGGTGTCCAGCGACCCGGGCGGCAACAGCGACATGACGCCGGACCTGCCGGAAAAGGCCGTGGCCGACCAGCAGTTCGCGCGCTTTGGCCAGGTCTGCAAACTCTACGCCCCCAACTACCGCCAGGTGACCATCGCCGCCTTGCGCCGCGTGATGATGGGCCAGGCTTCGACCGGCGACAGCGCCCTGGCCTATAACGACGTCCGCGACGCCTGGAACGACTACCTCGCCCGCGACAACCACGGTCGGGGCGTGGTGCTGATCGGCCATTCCCAGGGTTCGCGCATCCTGCTGTCGCTGATCGCCAAGGAAATTGACGGCAAGCCAGTGCAGAAGCGACTCGTTTCGGCCCTGATCCTGGGCATGAACACGCCCGTGGATCCGGCCAAGGACAGCTATGGCTCGCTGCCGCTGTGCCGCAAGGCCGGCCAGATCGGCTGCCTGATCTCCTATGTGTCGTTCCGCGCCGACAGCCCGCCGCCGGCCGGCAGCAAGTTCTTTGGCAAGGTCGCCGAACCCGGCATGAAGGCCGCCTGCGTCAATCCCGCAGCCCTGGCGGGAGGCTCGGCCGATCTGAAGAGCTATTTCAGCGACCGCACGATCATGGGCACGGCCATGCGCCCGGCCACCGCCTGGGCCAAGGGCCTTGATGCGAAGACGCCCTATGTGGAACTGCCGGGCCTGGTCTCGGCGCAGTGCGTCAGCCAGGGGGGCTTCGACTATCTGGCGGTGACTGTGCATCCGGACAAGGCCGACCCTCGGGCCGACAACATTCCCGGCGACCTGCTGGTGTTGGGCCAGCCGTTGAAGGACTGGGGCCTGCACCTGGTGGACGTCAACCTGACCATGGGCAATCTGGTCGAGGTGGTCGGGGCGCAGGCCAAGGTCTATTCTGCGGTGAAGTAGCGACCGCTGGGCGCGATTGGGGACAGGCGCATGCGCCTGTCCCCAATCGTAGCCTGGCTATTTCGAGACGGTCTTGAACACCGTCACGCCCAGTACGGCGAAGATGATGAAGCCGATCAGGAACAGGAAGAACAGGATCTTGGCGATGCCGGCGGCCGCGCCGGCGATGCCGGTGAAGCCCAGGGCGCCGGCGATCAGGGCGATGACCGCCAGGATGATGGCCCACTTCAACATGGTCGTTTCCTCAAGCGCTGGCCCGCCCATCGCGAGCTTGGATCACGCAAACGCGGCTTTGGCGCTCATGTTCCCTTTTGGCCGTCTTGTGTTCGCCGCGTTCGCTCGGTAACCCATCCCCATGGCCTCCAAGCCCGAAAGCCCGACCGAACCGTTCAAGCGCGCCCTGGCCCACGCCGCGCGCTCGCTCTCCCAGACGCCCGACCTCGAGGTGGTGTTCTCCGGCGAGGGTCCCAGCCTGGTCGGCAACCGGGCGGTGCTGCCTCATCCGCCGCGCGACCTGAACCCCAAGGAGGCCAGCCGCATCCGCGGCCTGGCCGACCAGATGGCCTTGCGCCTGGCCCACCATGACGCCGTCGCCCACGCCCGCGCCCGCCCCAGCTCGCCTGACGGCCAAGCGGCCTTCGAGGCCATCGAGCAGGCGCGGCTGGAAGCGATCGGCAGCAACGCCCTGGGCGGGGTCCGCCTCAACCTGACCGCCGCGCTGGAGGCTCGCCTCGAAAAGCAGGGCCTGACCCGCGCCGTCGCCACCGACCGCCAGTCGGCGCCCATGGCCGAGATCCTGTCGCTGCTGGTCCGCGAGCGCCTGACCGGCGACGCCCCGCCCGATGGCGCCAAGGCCCTGGTCGACATCCTGCGCGCCGATATCGAGAACCGGGCCGGCAAGGACCTGGACCGCCTGGCCGCCGCCATCGACGACCAGGCCGCCTTCGCCCGCGTCACCCGCGAGATCCTCCGCGATCTCGATCTCGGCGAGGAGATGTCCGACGTCAGCGAGAGCCCGGACGAGGACGCCGGCGACGAGGACCAGAACACCGAGACCTCCGAGAACGACCAGGGCGAAGGCGAGGGCGAGCAGTCCGACGGCGCCGCGCCCGAGGAGACCGAGAGCTCCGACCGCGAGAGCGAGGCCGGCGACGAGGAGATGGTCCAGTCCGAACAGGACGGCGAGGCCGAGGACACCGAGGAAGCGCCCGAGATGGGCGACGGCGCCAAGCCGTCGCGGCCTGACACGGGTCAAGGCGGGGCTTTCGAGCCGCCCTACAAGGTGTTCACTACGCAATATGACGAGGTCGTGCCGGCCGAGGAGCTGTGCGACGCCGACGAGCTGACACGCCTTAGGGCCTATCTGGACCAGCAGCTGGCGGCCTTTTCCAGCGTGGTCTCTCGTCTGGCCAACAAGCTGCAGCGCCGGCTGCTGGCCCAGCAGAACCGCTCCTGGACCTTCGACCTGGAGGAGGGGATGCTCGACGTCT
This sequence comes from Caulobacter sp. DWP3-1-3b2, assembly GCF_049896325.1. Classification (NCBI taxonomy): domain Bacteria; kingdom Pseudomonadati; phylum Pseudomonadota; class Alphaproteobacteria; order Caulobacterales; family Caulobacteraceae; genus Caulobacter; species Caulobacter sp. DWP3-1-3b2. The sequence continues at coordinate 21,794 of NZ_JAFCUB010000048.1, read as the reverse complement.
CCCGCCTGACCCGGGTGATCATCGATCCCACCGCCCCGCTGTCGTTCAAGCAGGAGACGGATGTCGAGTTTCGCGACACCGTCGTCACCCTGCTGATCGACAACAGCGGCTCGATGCGCGGCCGGCCGATCATGGTGGCGGCGGTCTGCGCCGATATCTTGGCCCGCACCTTGGAGCGCTGCGCGGTCAAGGTCGAGGTGCTGGGCTTCACCACCCGCGCCTGGAAGGGCGGCACGGCGCGCGACGAGTGGATCAAGGCGGGCAAGCCGCCGGCGCCCGGCCGCCTGAACGACCTTCGCCACATCATCTACAAGAGCGCCGACGCCCCTTGGCGCCGGGCCCGCAAGAATCTCGGCCTGATGATGCGCGAGGGCCTGCTGAAGGAAAACATCGACGGCGAAGCCCTGATGTGGGCCCACCAGCGGCTGATCGGCCGCTCGGAGGCGCGCCGCATCCTGATGGTGATCTCGGATGGCGCGCCGGTGGACGACAGCACCCTCAGCGTCAATTCCGGCCACTATCTGGAGCGCCACCTGCGCCAGGTGATCGCCGAGATCGAGACCAAGAGCCCGATCGAGCTGATCGCCGTCGGCATCGGCCATGACGTCACCCGCTACTATCGCCGCGCCGTGACCATCGTCGATGTGGAGCAACTGGGCGGAGCGCTGGTCGATCAGCTGGCCGACCTGTTCGACGAGGAGCCCAAGGCCGTGAAGCGGGCCCGGGGCCTGCTGGCCGCCCCGCCCACCGTCCAGCCGTCCGCGCCCAAGCCGGCCCGCAAGGTTCCGGTGTGATCGGGCTTCGGGCGCTTTTGGTGCTGGGCTTCGTCGCCGTGCTGGCCGGTCAGTGCGCCAAGGCCCCACCGCAGCCCGCCATCCTGCCGGTCGCGCCGGTCAAGGCGGGGGCGGGGATCAGCCTGGTCACCACGCCCGTGCCGCTCAGCTCGGCCAAGCCACCGCCGGTCTCGATTGGCCGCTTCGTCTATGCCGGCGGGATCGACATCACCAGCCCCGACACCACGCGCCTGCACGGCCTGTCGGACCTGAAGATCGGCGCCAATGGCGCACTGCTGGCGATCAGCGACGACGGCGACCTGTTCGAGGCGCGGCTGAAGCTGGACGAGGCGGGACGCTTGGTCGGCCTTACCGACGGCAAGCTGTCGGGGCTCAAGGGCCTCGACGGTCAGCCCCTGCCGAGCAAGGACTGGGCCGACGCCGAGGGGCTGGCGGTGCTGACCAATGGCGACCGGCTGGTCAGCTTCGAGCGCAATCACCGCGTCTGGCTCTATCCGGCCCTGCCGAACGGGGGCCTTGGCCTGCCGCGCGCGGTCAACAAGCCGGCCACGACCTTCCCTGACAACGAGGGCATGGAGGCCCTGACCGCCTATCCGATCGCCGGCCCCGACGCCTATCTGGTGGGCGGCGAGGAGGGCGAGGTGTGGCTGTGCAAGGTCTCGGCGCCCTGTGTGGGCCTGGCCCCGCAATCGCCGCCAGACTTCACCTGGGGCCTGACCGGTTTCGCATCCTTCGACGGCCAGGCGATCGCCGCCCTCTACCGCAGTTTCGACCCGGTGCGCGGCTGGCGGGGCCAGGTGCGTTTCGTGGTCGATCCGCGCGCCCCGTCTGCCAAGCAGGTGGTCGCCGCCAACCTGACCCTGGACAGGGCGACGACGCGCGACAACTTCGAGGGGGTGGCCCTGGCCAAGACGCCGGCCGGGGCGACGCGGGTCTATCTGCTGTCGGACGACAACGACTTCTCGCTGGAGCGCACCCTGCTGCTGGCCTTCGACTGGACCCCGCCACCGCCGGCCCCGCCGGCGCCGGCGGTGGTGAAGAAGCGGCGGCGCTAGAGCATCGCGCGGAAAAGTGGCTACCGGTTTTCCGCAAAAGCGATGCGAAAACAAAAGCCTAGAGCAAGCCGTGCGATTCCTACATCGCGCAACTTGCTCTAGGCGCTGCAGTTCTGGACGGGGACAGCCACATGTGGCTGTCCCCAATCCAATCCTGGTTTCCTTTGAAACTCGATATTTTACTTGACTGACAACGTTGTCATGTTACCGCTACCTCCGAGGTTTGAGCGGGCGAGATCCCAACGGCCTCAGAGGAACGCGTCGGGAGGTGGTTGAACCCCAACCCCCTTCGGATTTGAAATCATGAAATCGATGTTTGTCCTGGCCGCCTCGGCCATGGTTCTGATGACCACCACCTCGGCCTTCGCCGCCGAGCAACATGTCAAGGTCCGCGGTCGAACCGACGCCGCCATCCATACCGACATCGTGGCCGCCGCCAATTCGGTCTGCCGCGAAGAACTGGGGGCCCACGCCGGCGACCTGATGATCTTCTGCGTGCAGGACGTCACCTATGACGCCATCAAGCGGGTCGGCAGCCCCGCCCTGACCGCCTATTCCAAGGCCCAGCGCCGCACCTTGTTGGTCAAGGCGAGCTACTAGAGCATTTTTCGAGCGAAGTGGTTCCGGTTCGCGTGAAGAAAAGTGCGTCAAAACAAAAGATTAGAGCTCACGGCCTGACGCAGTCAGGTCGGGAAATGCTCTAAGGTCTCTCTTCCGGCGCGCTCTCGCGACGTTTCGGCGGCGCGGGAGCGACTCCTGCCAGCACATTTCATGTCAACGGGAATTTATCCTGCACTGCAACATAACCATTGATAAGTAACCACCGGAAAGCTATAAATTTTGAAGAGCGACAGAGCGGGCGAGATCCTGGACCAGTCGCTGGGGGAAACGGATCGGGATGGGGTTGAAATTCAACCGCTGACCAGGAAATTCGTCCCATGATCCGCTCCTTCGTCCTGGCCGCTTCGGCCATCGCCCTGTTCGCCGCTGCGCCCGCCGGCGCCGCCGAAATCCGCATCAAGACCGCTGGCAAAGTCCCGGCCGAGCTGCGCGCCGAGATCGTCAAGGCCGCCTCGACCGTCTGCTGGCAGTCCGTGCGCGGCGAGTCGCTGGCCACCTACCTGTACCCGTCGTGCGTGCGCGCCTCGGTAAATGACGCGGTCGGCAAGATGAACAACCCGGAACTGGTCGCCTACAACGCCGCCAACCCGGCCGTCTATTCGCGCTAAGGCCCATTCGCTACGGCCTGTAGAGGGGGCGGCGTACCGGCCCTCTCCGCCTGATCGTCGAATGCAGAAAGCCCTCCCCGGAAACGGGGAGGGCTTTTTCGTGGGCGCTGGGAGGCGATAGATCAGAACGGGTGTGGTCGGCGGTTTTGGAGCTCGACCCGAGCGATTTCCCCATTGAAGCCCATCACGACTTGGACCTCGCACACGATCCGCCCAGGTCCTTCCGGAAGGATCTCAAGCCGATAGGATTTCCAGCTCGAGTTTTGTTGCGGAAACCTGACGAGTTGACCCGTTGGTGGCCGGCGGCGAGGCGGCGAGGCGGCGAGGCGGGGAGGGCGCGGAGCGCGGCGGGGGAGGCTTGCAAGGCCCTGCGAGGGCGAGCGCGAACATGAGTCAAACTAGACCCTACAACCGCCGGCTACGACAGTTGAGCGGGACACCAGGCTCCAGACGCGAAAAGGCCCGCGAGGCGAACCACGCGGGCCTTTTCTTCAGCCGCGAGGCCGAGAATGTCCTAAGCGGCGACGGCGGTCAGGGCGGCGGCCTTGGCCTTGGCCTTGACCTGGGTCTTGATCTTCAGGGCGCGCGGCGACAGCTGCTCGTCCTTCGCGCCCAGCAGGAACACGTCCAGGCCACCGCGGAAGTCCAGGGTGCGCAGGGCGGCGTTGCTGATCCGCAGCTTGAAGGTCTGGCCCAGCGAGTCGGACTGCAGGGAGGCGGGCGACAGGGCCGGCAGGAAGCGGCGCTTGGTCTTGATGTTCGAGTGGCTCACATTGTGGCCGACCATCGGACCGATCCCGGTGAGTTCGCAACGGCGCGACATGGCGGATACCTTGGGCTTGGGCGAAGCCAAGAGGCTCCGCAACATGAATTCGGGCGCGCCGTGGACGGACCACCGCGCGAGAGCGGGCGATATAGGCGAAGGGGCCTTCCCGAGTCAAGCCGCCCGAACCGATCCAAGCTGCGAACACCGCCCAAAGATCGCCTTCAAACGTGGTTCATCTGCGCCCCTATATAGAGACGGCGTTGATGGAGACCGACCGCATGCGCTTGCTGGCCCCGTTCGTGAAGATTTCCGGCCTTGCCGTCGCCGCTCTGACCTTAGGGGGCGTGGTCGCCTTGGCCGCGCCGCAGAACGCCTCCCATGCGGGAGCCAAGACCACGATCCTCACCGGACAGTGGGAATACAACACGCGCATTGGCCCGATTCCCGTCGGTTCCGATCAGCACTGCCTCAAGCCGTCCGATGTCGAGAACTTCAATCGCGGCATCTGCCTGAAGCGCTACACCTGCAATTACGACACGCGGGTGGTCCAGGATGGCCGGATCGAACTGAAGGGCGCCTGGACCGACAAGAAGGGCCGTGTGGCCCCGGTCACCGCCAAAGGCTCCTACACCCCCGAGAGCTTCCGCCTGAACGTCAACGGCAAGACCGTCAACGGCATCCCGATGACCGCCACCCTCAACGCCAAGCGGCTCAGCGCCACCTGCACGGCCGGCTAGGCGTTTTGGTGTCGCCGCGAGGCTAGAAGGCCTCGAGCGCGTTGAGTGTTGGCGTCGCAGTCACACCGGGAGAAGATCATGAGCCACAGCGCTTTGGTAGTGGGCGCGACAGGGATTGTCGGCCAGGCCACGGTCGAGGTCCTGACGGGGGCCGGATGGCCGGTGTCGGCGCTGTCGCGTAACCCCAAGGCCGCGCCCGGCGTCACGGCAATGGCCGCCGACCTGCATGACCCGGCGGCCCTGGCCGAGGCCTTGAAGGACGCCAGACCCAGCCACGTCTTCATCACCACATGGTCACGCCAGGACAGCGAGGCGGAGAACATCCGTGTCAACGCCGCCATGGTCCGCAACCTGCTCGACGCCTTACGTCCCGGTGGTTCGGTGCGGCACGTGGCCCTGGTCACCGGCCTCAAACACTATCTTGGCCCGTTCGAGGCCTATGGGCAGGGCGTGCTGCCCCAGACCCCCTTCCGCGAGGAGCAGGGCCGGCTGGACGTGGCCAATTTCTACTATGCCCAGGAGGACGAGGTGTTCGCAGCAGCCGCGCGCGACGGTTTCGCCTGGAGCGTCCATCGGCCCCACACCGTGATCGGCCACGCGGTCGGCAACGCCATGAACATGGGCCAGACCTTGGCGGTTTATGCCAGCCTGTGCCGCGAGACCGGCCGGCCCTTTCGCTTCCCGGGTTCGGCCGCTCAATGGCACGGCCTCACCGACATGACCGATGCGGGGCAACTGGCGCGTCACCTGCTGTGGGCCTCGACGACGCCGGCCGCCGCCAACCAGGCCTTCAATGTGGTCAATGGTGACGTCTTTCGATGGAGCTGGATGTGGGGACGGATCGCCGACTGGTTCGGCCTTGAGCCCGCGCCGTTCGACGGGGAAGTGATGCCGCTGGAGGTTCAGATGGCGGCTGACGCCCCACTATGGCGGGACGTCGCCCTGCGCGACGGCCTGGCCGAGCCCGACCTGGATCGCCTGGCTTCGCCCTGGCACACCGACGCCGACCTAGGTCGCCCCATCGAGGTCATCGCCGATATGTCCAAGAGCCGCCGCCTGGGCTTCACCGCCTACCAACAGACCGACGAGGCCTTCTTCGCGCTGTTCGAGCGGCTCCGCGCGGACAGGTTCATTCCATAGGACTGTTTGTGGTTAATGCAGCTTAAGCTACAATGGGTAGTAGGGAACAAACACTGAATCCGGCCAAGTCGCTGATTCGGTCATGATTCGTTTCGCTCATGTTCGGCGAATGGTGAAGCGGCGTTAACCCGTCCTAACGACGCCACGGCGCCACCGAGAAGGCCATGTCGAACAGTGTCGGAGCGCTGCTGACGCGCGCCCGCTCGATCGTCCGCTGCACGGCTGGCGGCGGGGGCGAGGCCTCGACGGCGTCCGGATAGCGGCGGCGCAGACGGGTCCAGTTTACGCCGGGCGCGGCCTCCGGAAGTTGCGCGCCGATAAGGCCCCGATCGTTCCAGGTCAGGCCGCACAGCCCGATCGGCGTTTCGAAGAGGGTGAAGCCCTGTTCCATGCGTCAAACATAGCATCGCTGTTGCGCGGATCGAGCGGCGCCCTACGATTTCCGCTTCTTGCTATTCCGGAGATCGCCGTGCGCCGCATCCTCACCCTCGCCGCCCTGTTGGCGACCTCCAGTCTCGGCCAGGCGCTCGCCGGCGACATGCTGATCCATGGCGGTCCGATCCACACCGGCGTCGCGGCGACGCCCAGCGCCGAGGCGGTGTTGATCCGCGGCGACCGCATCCTGTTCGTCGGCGACCTGGCCGCCGCCAAGGCCAAGGCCGCCAAGGGCGCGCGCGACATCGACCTGAAGGGGGCCGCCGCCTTTCCCGGCTTCGTGGACGCCCACGCCCACCTGACCGGCGTCGGCCTGCGTGAGCTGACCCTTAATCTCGACCGGACCGACTCGGTCGAGAGCCTGGTCTCCGCAGTGAAAGCCTATGCCGCCGCCCATCCCGACGGCCCGATCTTCGGCCGGGGTTGGATCGAGACCCACTGGCCCGAGAAGCGTTTCCCCAGCCGCGTTGATCTCGACCGCGCCGCGCCCGGCCGCGTCGTGGTGCTGGAGCGGGCCGACGGCCACGCCGTGGTCGCCAGCAGCGCCGCCCTGGCCAAGGCCGGCGTGACGAGGGACACCGCCGCGCCGACGGGCGGCCAGATCCTCAAGGGCGACGACGGCGCGCCCAGCGGCATGCTGATCGACCACGCCCAGAGCCTGGTCGAGGGGGTGATCCCGCCGCCGTCCGACGCCCTCAAGCGCCTGGCCCTGGAAAAGGCCGGCGCCCTCTACGCCTCGCGCGGCTGGACGGGCCTGGGAAACATGAGCGTCGCGGGACCCGACCTGACGATCCTGCGGTCCCTGGCCGCCGAGCGGAAGTTCAGCCTGCGGGTCGACAACTACATGGACCCCAGCGGCGCCGCCGAGGTGCTGGCCAAGGGTCCGACAAGCGACCCCACCGGCCTGATCCGGGTGCGGGGGATCAAGCTGTACATGGACGGCGCCCTGGGCTCGCGTGGCGCGGCCCTGTTGGCGCCCTATAGCGACGCCGAGGGGCTGGGCCTGCAACTGACCCCCTACGACAAGGGTCTGGCGCTGATGAAGGCCGCCAAGGCGGTGAAGGCCCAGGTCGCCATGCACGCCATCGGCGATCGCGGCAACCGCATGGCCCTGGACTGGTTCGGCGAGGCGCTGTCCGGCGACACAACGGCCCGCTGGCGGATCGAGCACGCCCAGATCGTCGCCGACGAGGACGTGCCGCGCTTCGCGAAGATGGGCGTCATCGCCTCGATGCAGCCCAGCCACGCGATCGGCGACCTCTATTTCGCGCCGGCCCGCCTCGGCAAGGACCGCTTGCACGAGGGCTATCGCTGGAAGGACTTCCTGGACAGCGGCACGATCGTCGCCGCCGGCTCGGACGCCCCGGTCGAGGTCGGCGACCCGCGCATCGAGTTCTACGCCGCCGTCTATCGCCACAGCCTGGACGGCTTCGCCAACGCCGACTGGCATCTGGACGAGGCGGTCAGCCGCGACCAGGCCCTGCGCATGCTGACCTGGGCCCCGGCCTACGCCGCCTTCGCCGAAAAGGACCGCGGCACACTGGAGGCCGGCAAGAAGGCTGACGTGACGGTGTTTTCCAAGGACCTGATGACCGTCGAGCCGGCGCAGATCCTGAAGGCGCAGACGGTGCTGACCGTGGTGGACGGCAAGGTGGTGTTCGAGAAGTGAAATCCTCCCGTTGTGGGGGAGGTCGGCGAAGCCCTGGGAACTAAAGATTTGTCATCCCGGACAAGCAAAGCGCAGATTCGCGACCGCCGGAGGCTCTGAATTCAGGCGTCGGTCCCAGATGACAACCGTTTTGAGTCATATACGCTAGCCTTGCCTCTCGAGGCCCGGTCGTTCCGGCATCGGCTCCTCGTCCCGGACCTCGATACTCCCTGGGCGCGGCAGGTCGGCGAGGCGCTGGACGAGAGCCGCTACCTTCCCCCGCTCAGGACCCAAAGCAAGAAGGTGATGGTGCAGGGTCTGGACCTCTTCGCGGAGGTGGCGTCTCAGATCAACTTCAACAGTGGCCGGGTCGGCGACAACCATCTCTCCCTCAAGCAGATCGTCGAGCTGCCAATAGGCGCCGTAGACATACTCTAGGCCCAGTTCCTGTTCGGCGTAGGTCCCGTCGGGGGCATCGGCGAGACGCGCGGGATGATTCACCAGCCGGCGGCCGCTGGCGCCCGCAAAACGAGCGATGACCAGACTCATCGCCTCGTCATATCGTTCGTCGGGCTGGACCAAGGCGGCGGCCAGGTGCAGGCGCAGGGCGATTGGCAGGGCTTCATCGCGCGACAGCGCCGCGCCTGTGAGAGCGGCCAAGATGCGTTCGAAGCTTGGGCCCACCTCGGCCAGTCGAGGATCGATCTCTCCCGCCAGGACGGCGATCTCCGGAGCTTGGTCATCCAGGCCCTGTTCCAGCCAGTTCAGGCAGACCTGGACCATGTCGCGCGCCGTGAGCAGATCGAGCCGCAAGAGGGCGGCCAGTTCGATCGGTGAGGCGGCGGCGACGATGACGGACATGCCCCATCGATGACCGATCGCCGCCGCGACGTCCAGTCGCCCACACCCCCGCTTGCTTCCCCCCGATTCCCATCCCACCTTGAACCCATGAGCGACCGTTCCGCCGGATTGGCCCCTTCCAAGCTGACGGCCGTGCTGGGCCCGACCAACACCGGCAAGACCCACCTGGCCGTGGAGCGGATGCTCGGCCACGCCTCGGGGATGATCGGCCTGCCGCTGCGGCTGCTGGCCCGCGAGATCTACGACCGGATCGTCAAGCTGCGCGGCAAGGCCTCGGTGGCCCTGATCACCGGCGAGGAAAAGATCGTCCCGCCGCGCGCCGCCTATTTCGTCTGCACCGTCGAGGCCATGCCCCTGACCCGCGAGGTCGAGTTCCTGGCCATCGACGAAATCCAGCTGTGCGCCGATCCCGAGCGCGGCCATATCTTCACCCACCGGCTGCTGCACGCCCGGGGCAAGTACGAGACCATGCTGCTGGGGGCCGGGACCATGGCCCCGCTGATCCGCCGGCTGCTGCCCGACGCCGAGATCGTCAGCCGCGAACGGTTTTCGAACCTGACCTATGCCGGCTCCAAGAAGCTGACCCGCCTGCCGCGCCGCTCGGCGGTGGTGGCCTTCTCCACCGACGCCGTCTACGCCATCGCCGAGCTGATCCGCCGCCAGCGCGGCGGGGCGGCGGTGGTGATGGGCTCCTTGAGCCCTCGCACTCGCAACGCCCAGGTCGCGCTCTACCAGTCGGGCGAGGTCGATTTTCTGGTGGCCACCGACGCCATCGGCATGGGGCTGAACATGGACGTAGACCATGTGGCCTTCGCCGGCCTGCGCAAGTTCGACGGCACGCGCACCCGCTGGCTGCACCCTCAAGAGGTGGCTCAGATCGCCGGCCGGGCAGGGCGCCATACCCGCGACGGCACGTTCGGGGTGACCGGCGACTGCGAGGAGATGGACGAGGACCTGGTCGAGAGCGTCGTCAATCACCAGTTCCAGCCGGTGATGAGGGCCGAATGGCGAAATGCTCGGCTGGACTTCGGCAACCTGCCCAGCCTGTTGCGGTCGCTGGCCGAGCCGCCGCACCGCAACGGCCTGTCGCTGTCGGCCGAGGCCCTGGACGAGCGCACGCTGCGCAAGCTGGCCCAGCAGGAGGACGTGGTCGCCCGCTGCAAGGCCGACCGCTCGGCTTTGCTGCGGCTGTGGGACGTGTGCCAGACGCCGGATTTCCGCAAGACCACCGACGACGATCACCAGCGCATGGTCCGCACCCTGTTCGACGACCTGACCACCGGCCGCAAGCGTCTGCCGGAAGACTGGATCGCCGGCCAGTTTAAGGCCTTGGACCGAAACGACGGCGAGATCGACAGCCTGGCCGCCCGCCTCTCGGGGGTCCGCACCCTGAGCTACATCGCCAACCGTGGCGACTGGCTGCACAATCCGCAGCACTGGCAGGGCGTGACGCGGCAGCTGGAGGACCGGCTGTCCGACACCTTGCACGAGAAGCTGATGGCCCGGTTCATCGACCGGCGCACCAGCGTCCTGATGCGCTCGCTGGGCGATCGCGAGACCATGCTGGCCGGGGTCGGCGCCGATGGGGCGGTGACCGTCGAGGGCCATGTGGTCGGGCGACTGACCGGCGTGACGTTCGTCCAGGAAAAGGGCGGCAGCGCGCTCGAGGAAAAGGCGCTGCGCAACACGGCTCAGCGCGCCGTGACGCCGGAGATCGCCCGGCGCCTGGGCAAGCTGGCCAGCGAGCCGGACGAGGCCTTCACCCTGACGCCCGACGGCGCGGTGTTGTGGAACGGCGAGGCGGCCGGGGCGGTGCGCGGTGGAGGCCCGCTGTTGTCCCCCCGCGCGAGACTGCTGGGCGAGCTGGGCGAGGCCTCGGCCCGCGAACGCGCCGAGCGGCGACTGGACGCTTTCCTGGCCGTCGAGATCGACCGCAAGTTGCCGGGCCTGCGCAAGCTGCAACGGGCCCTGTCGGGCGGCGCGCTTCGTGGCCTGCCGCGCGGTCTGGCCCATCGGCTGCTGGAGGCGGGCGGCGTGCTCGACAAGCAAGCCGTCGAGACCGACCTGAAAGCCTTGAGCCAGGCCGAGCGCCGGACCTTGAAGGCGTTGGGCGCGCGGATCGGGGCGTTCAGCCTGTTCCTGCCCTCGGTGCTGCGTCCCGAGGCCGCTGCCTGCGCGCGCGCCCTGACGCCGGGCGTGTGGCAAGGGCAGAGCGAGCGGCTGGCCCTGGCGCCGTCCCCGACGCCGGACGCCCGCGCCCTGGCCGCCAACGGTCTGAGGCTGGTGGGCAAGTTCGTGGTCCCCGTCGAGATGCTGGAGCGCCTCGACGCCCTGCTGCGCGAGGGCCAGAAGCCCGGCGGCGTGGTGTTGACCGACACGGCCCGCGATACCCTGGGCTGGGCGCCCGCCGAGGCCGCCGCCGTGCTGCGGTTCCTGGACTACACGCCCGCCCTGCGCCCCAAGGACGGCGATCCGATCCTGTGGAAACGGCGCGGCGCCGTGCGGCGACCCGAGCCCACGGTTGCGGCTCGTCCGGACTCGCCCTTCGCCGCCCTGGCCAAGCTCACGGAGCCGCCGCCGCGCCGCAAGAAGCCGCGCCGTCGCACGCCCGCCCCGAAAGCCGTCGCCTCGTGATCGAGGAAGACGCCGGCTGCTGCCGCGCCGACCTCTGGCTGTGGCACGCCCGGTTCTTCAAGACCCGCTCGATGGCCGGCCGCTTCGTCGAGGAAGGCCGCATCCGCCTGACGCGGGCCGGCGCGGAGAGCCGCATAGACAAGCCCTCGCGGGGCTTGCGGGTCGGCGACGTGCTGGTGTTCGCGATCGGTGGCCGGCTGATCAACATCCGCGTCATCGGCTTCGGCGAACGACGCGGACCGACGACCGAGGCGCGGGCGCTGTATGAAGTGGTGGAAGGATAGAGATCCTCACCCGGTGGGGGGAGTTTTAGGGTCGGTCGTGGGATGGGCTGGCGGCTAGAGCATTTTTCGAGCGAAGTGGCTCCGGTTCGCGTGAAGAAAAATGCGTCAAAACAGAAAATTAGAGCTCATGGCCTGACGCAGTCAGGTCGGGAAATGCTCTAGTCACCCCCCTCCGTCGGCTCCGCCGACACCTCCCCCACGGGCCCCCACGGGGGAAGGATTTACGTCCCAAACCGCTCCAGATAGCCCGGCGCCATCTCCGCCGGCATCGGGCGCGAGAAGTGGTAGCCCTGGATCTGGTCGCAGCCGTAGCCGGCCAAGGCGTCCAGTTGGGCCTGATCCTCGACGCCCTCGGCGACCACCTTCATGCCCATGCTGGAGCCCAGGGTGATCACCGCCTTGACGATCGCGGCGTCCTCGATGTTCTGGACGAAGGACTTGTCGATCTTCAGCCGATCGATCGGGAAGTGGCGCAGGTTGGCCAGACTGGCGTAGCCGGTGCCGAAATCGTCGAGCGCGATCATCACGCCGGCCTTGTGCAGGGCGCGAACGGTGTCGGCGACCATCTCCGCGCCCCAGCCCATATAGACGTTCTCGGTCACCTCGATGGTCAGGCGACTGCAGGGCACGTTCCAGCGGGCCAGGCGCTCCTGCACCTCCTCGGCCAGCCGGCCGGAGCGGAACTGGGCGGCCGAGATATTGACTGCCACCCGGCCAAATTCGACGCCTTGGTCCATCCAGTCGCGCATCTGCTTCAGCGCGCTTTCAAACGCCAGGTCGCCCAGCTTCAGCGACAGGTCCTGGTCCTCGAAGGCGGCCATGAAGCGGTCGGGCGTGAGAATGCCTTGCTCGGGATGGTCCCAACGCATCAAGGCCTCGAAGCCGGCCACGCTGTTGGAGGCGAGGTCGATCACCGGTTGGTAATAGAGCACGAACTCCTTGGCGGTGATCGCCGCGCGCACGTCGCGCAACAGCTCGATCCGCTGTTCGAGCGACGAGCGCATGGCCGGGGTGAAGACCACGCTGCGGTTGCGGCCCTCGTCCTTGGCCCGGTAGAGCGCGATGTCGGCGTTCTTGATCATGTGGCTGGGGTCGGCGTCGAGGTCGCCGTGCAGGGCCGCCCCGATGCTGGCGCTGACCGAGAAGCTGCGGCCCGCGTGCTCGATGGGCCGACGCAGCAGTTCCTGCAGGGCCGCCACCGGCCGCATCATGTCGGCCTCGGAATGCAGGCCGCGCAGGATCACCGCGAACTCGTCGCCGCCCAACCGGGCCACGGTGTCGCCGGCCCGGAAGGCCGCGTGCAGCATTTCTGACAATCGCTTGAGCAGGGCGTCGCCGGCGTCGTGGCCGAGGGTGTCGTTGATGTCCTTGAAGTGATCGACGTCGATCATGATCAGGCCGAACAACTCGCCCACCAGCTCCGAGGCGTCGACGGCCTCCTGGAACTTACGCTGGAAATACGCTCTATTCGGCAGGCCGGTCAGCGGGTCCTTGAAGGCCAGGGTCTCGACCGCCTCGGTCGCGCGGCGGCGGTCGGTGATGTCCTTGAACAGATTGACCAGTCGCTCGGGCTTGCCGTCGGCGCCGAGGAACTTCTTCCCCACCGACCGGACCCAGGTCTCGACCCCGTCGTCGCGATTGAGGCGGAACTCGAAGACCTGCGCCTCGCCGTCCTTGCGGTTGCGCACCAACTCGGCGACCCGCTCGAGGTCATCGGGGTGAACGATCTCCAGGGGGTCGATCTTGAAGGTGCACCACCTCTCCAGCTCGGGAGAGGTGTTGGAGCAATAGACCTCGCCGGTCTTCAGGTCGTATTCGCGGACCATCAGGTCGTCCAGCTCCAGCGCCATCTTCAGGCGTTGCTGATCGCGTTCGGCCTTGAGGGCAGTTTCGGCGAAGCCGCTGACGTCGCGCGCTGTGATCACTACAGCCTGGGTGCGACCGCCCTCCAGCCGGGTGGCGGCGAATTCGGTACGCCAGATGCGCGGTTCGCCGCCGTTCACCGCGATGGAGCGATAGCGCGAGAACGGCTCGCCGAACGCCACGCAGCGCTCCAGGCTCTCGACATCCTCGGGGCTGAGCAGGGCGCGGCGGAAGTCGTCACCGATGCCCATGTCCTGCGGCGTCAGGGCGTGGTCTGTCCAGCCGGCGCTGACGGCGGTCAGGCGAAAGGCGTCATCGAGCAGCGCCGCGGCGAAGGGCGCGTGGCGGACGAAGGTCTCGAAGGCCTCCATCTGGAAGCCGGGGCTTTGGTCGCCGCGTCCGGCCGAAACCGGATGGCGAACCGCTGTGCTCGTCATGTGTCGGGTTCCCGACTTATTGTTTATTTTCCTCTGCTTGGTTGTGACCGAGCTTCGATAATAAAGGGTAACGTAACAGCGATATGCGGCGATCCATCGCGCTCGAAAGGCTCGGGTATGAGATTTCCTCGCCTCGCCAGCAGCCAAGCCGCATTGACAAGCGCCCCCGCGACTTCGAAAACGCGGCCTCCGCGCCCAAGCCGCCCAAGCCGCCCAAGCCGCCCAAGCCGCCCAAGCCGCCCGAGAAACTCCGAGCCCTCGATGACCTACATCGTTACCGACGCCTGCATCAAATGTAAGTTCATGGACTGCGTCGAGGTGTGCCCGGTCGATTGCTTCTATGAGGGCGAGAATTTCCTGGCCATCAACCCGGACGAATGCATCGACTGCGGCGTCTGCGAGCCCGAATGTCCGATCGACGCTATCAAGCCCGACACCGAGGACGACCCCGACGGCAAGTGGCTGCGGATCAATTCTGACTACGCCAAGATCTGGCCGAACATCACCGTCAAGGGCACGCCGCCGGCCGACCGCGAGGACTTCGAGCGCGAGACTGGCAAGTTTGAAAAGTACTTCAGCGAAAAACCCGGCAAGGGCTCCTAAGCGCGCAGGCGTCCCTGGCGCCTAGAGCTTAACCATTTTCCCCTCGCGGCTCGGCTCACTCCCCGCCGAACCAGCGCGGGCGGCTAAACAGGCTGCAAGCCTTTCATCAAGCTGAATTTTATGATATTGTAGGTTTCGACGTAAAGGTCGCGATGACTCGCGCCTGCCCGTCTTGTGAACGATGTCAGCCGGGAAACCGGCGCGCCCGATCGAAGGCGAAGGGTGACTTAAGAACTATTCCAAATCCCAACCGGTCTTGGCCCCGCACCCCTTTCGCGGTCGGGTCCCTATCGGCGTTTGGACACTTGATTTGGAAACCCTGTAAGCCCGAGTGGAACGGCGTTTTGGGCCTGGCCCGAACTTATTGAGGACGAACGAATGAGCAAGAGCGGTCTGGAATTCTCGGTCGGCGATCACGTCGTTTATCCCGCGCATGGCGTGGGCACCATCCGGGGTGTCGAGACCCAGGAAGTGGCCGGGATGTCGCTCGAGGTCTATATCATCACCTTCGACCACGAAAAAATGACCCTGCGCGTGCCGACCAAGAAGGCCAAGACCGCCGGTTTGCGCCCGCTGGCCGAAGGCAACACCGTCAGCCAGGCCCTGACCACCCTGAAGGGCCGCGCCCGCGTCAAGCGCACCATGTGGTCGCGTCGCGCCCAGGAATACGAAGCCAAGATCAATTCGGGCGACCTGATCTCGATCGCCGAAGTGGTGCGTGACCTGCACCGCGCCGAGAACCAGCCGGAACAGTCCTATTCGGAGCGCCAGCTGTACGAATCGGCCCTGGACCGCATGGCCCGCGAAGTGGCCGCGATCGAGCGCATCGACCGTGAAGCCGCCATCGGCATCCTGACCAAGTCGCTGGTCAAGGCCCCGGTGGCCGCCGCAGCGGCCTGAGTCTGATCTGCTGAACTCCAGGAAACGCCCTCGGACCCTGGTCCGGGGGCGTTTCCATGTCACCTTGCGGACGGACCCGGGCGCGCTGTCGGCACGCCCGCTTTGGGCTCTGTCGTCAAGCAAGGCTTACCGAGGAAGCTCAGGTCGCCGGTAGTTCCTCGGGGAGCTCGTCGATGGGCGCATTGGGTCCCCGGGCCAGCTCGAGCTCCAGCCGGTCGCGGTCGAGCGCGCCCTCCCAGCGCGCCACCACCAGGGTGGCCACGCCGTTGCCGACCAGATTGGTCAGGGCCCGGCACTCGCTCATGAACCGGTCGACCCCGACCAGCACCGCCAGGGCGGCGATGGGGATATCGGGCACGACGGCCAGGGTGGCGGCCAGGGTGATGAAGCCCGCGCCGGTCACGCCGCTGGCCCCCTTGGAGGTCAGCATGGCCACGCCCAGCAGGGCGCCCATCTGGTAGACGCTCAGATGGGTGTTGGTCGCCTGGGCCAGGAACAGGGTGGCCAGGGTCATGTAGATGTTGGTGCCGTCGAGATTGAAACTGTAGCCGGTGGGGATCACCAGCCCGACCACCGACTTTCGGGCCCCCAGCCGCTCCAGCTTCTCGATCATCTGGGGCAGCACCGATTCCGAGGAACTGGTGCCCAGCACGATCAGCAGCTCCTCGCGGATGTAGGCCAGGAACTTGAGGATCGAAAAACCACTCAGCCAGGCGATGGTCCCCAGCACAACCAGCACGAACAGGATGGCCGTGATGTAGAAGGTCGCCACCAGCGCGCCCAACTGCACCAGGCTGCCGATCCCGTACTTGCCGATCGTGAAGCCCATGGCCCCGAACGCCCCCAGGGGCGCCAGCTTGACCACCACGTGGATGATGCCGAAGAACAGCTTGGCCAGATCCTCCATGACCCCGGCCGCCCGGTCGCCGAACTCACCCAGGCGCGTGCAGGCAAAGCCCGTCAGGATCGCCACCACCAGCACCTGCAGCAGGTTGCCGTCGGCGAAGGCTCCGAAGAAGGTGTCGGGGATCAGGTGCAGCAGATAATCGACCAGCCCCTCGCCGTGATGGGCCTTTTCCAGATAGCCGGCGGCGATCTTCGGATCGAGGTCAGCGGGGTTGATGTTGAAGCCCGCGCCGGGATGCAGCAGGTGGCCGACCATCAGGCCGATCGCCAGGGCCAGGGTCGAGACCACCTCGAAATAGAGCAGGGCCTTTACGCCCACCCGCCCGAACGCCTTGATGTCGCCCATCCGGGCGATGCCGCCGGCCACGGTCAGGAAGATCACCGGGGCGATCACCAGCTTGATCAGCTTGATGAAGCCGTCGCCCAGCGGCTTCAGCTCGATCCCGACCTTGGGCCAGATCGCCCCGACCAACACCCCCAGGGCGATGGCGATCAGAACCTGCACGTACAGTGTCTTCAACGGCCGAAACACGCCCATGCCAGTCCCTCTGCCGCGCTTTTCAACCCCGGGGTTCGCACGCCCGGAAACTTGCGCTATTGACCCGGACGTCGCGCGACGCGGCCCGGTAGCTCAGCAGGATAGAGCAGCGCTTTCCTAAAGCGAAGGTCAGGGGTTCGAGTCCCTTCCGGGCCGCCAAAAAGCCGATATATATCAATACTATGTGGTATCTATACGCTTGGTCCTCAAATTGGGGTAGCGGAACAAATCGGGTCAAATCGGGTAGTTCGGGACTCGATTTCCCGGAATAGTCTCGGCTAATGTTCTGCCTCTGTTCGTGGCCGCAAGGCGAACGCCGTTCGCGTCGCCGTCGAACTGTGGAGTATTAGCATGTCACCCCGAAACGCCCGTTCCGGTTTACGCGACCCCGTCGCATTCTTCGAGGCACTGCGGCCAGCCCGCCAGGCTTGCACCGACCAACTGCGGAGCCTTCGACCGTCAGGCCCTGATTATCACATGATCTTCGTGATCATCTCGGCCCTGGACGCCGGTGCCGAGTTTTTCACAAAGCAGCGCGGCTTCTACACGGTCGGCAGCAATTCAGACATGATCGCCCGCAACCTTACACCGACCATCGGCCGATAAGGCCACATGACCGCCAGGAATAACCCCAAGCCAGATCGACGGCCTGATGAGGAAGTTTCCGGTGCTGGCAAAGCGCGCGCCGGTATCCAGGCGCGCGCCGAAGAGGCGTATTACGCCGAGTTGTTCGTGGACGCGATGGGAGGTCCCGTTCACTCGCCGGGCGGATGGTGGTGACTGCAGCTTTGGAAAGACCCCTGATCGATGTGTAATCTCTACGCCATGACCAAGAGCCAGGCGGCGATCATTGGGATCACCCGGGCCATGCTCGACAAGACCGGAAACCTGCCGATGATGCCCGGCATCTTTCCCGACCATGCGGCGCCGATCGTGCGGACCTCGGCCGAGGGCGAGCGCGAGTTGGCCACGGCCCGCTGGGGGATGCCGTCCTCGAAAAAGGCGCTGCTCGACGCCGCGACCAAGCGCGCCGACAAGCTGCGAGCAAAGGGCGGAGATATCGATTTCGCCGAGCTGCTCCGTCTGGAGCCCGACAAGGGCACAACCAACGTGCGGCGCACCGAGAGCCGCCATTTTGAGCCCTGGCTCGGCGTCGAAAGCCGATGCCTGGTCCCCTTCACCTCGTTCAGCGAGCCCGACCAGGTCGGCGGCACGTTGAAGCCCATCTGGTTCGCGTTCGACGAAACGCGGCCGCTAGCGTTTTTCGCCGGGGTCTGGACGCCTCACGCGTGCGTGCGGATGAAAAGCAAGGGGTGGGAGGAGATCGAGGCGTTCGGATTTCTGACCACCACGGCCAACGCCGAGGTGGCGGAGTTTCATGACAAGGCGATGCCGGTCATCCTCACCGACGCGAAAGAAATGGACGTGTGGATGCGGGCGCCTTGGGCGGAGGCCCGGGCGCTGCAGCGACCCTTGCCCGACGGCGCGCTTCAGGTCGTGGCCAGGGGTGAAAAACAGGACGGAATATCCATCTCGCCCGACGACCTGTTCGCTCGTAGCGAGAATGGAAAGGGCTAGGGGACGGTGGGCATCCCGAGCAACCGCTCACGCGTAGCGACCTGGTCAGCGATATCAACCGCTGGAATGGACGTGGAGTAGAGAAAGACGATTTGGCTTGGCGGCTGCGGCAGGGCTCCGATCCGAGCGGTTTCAGGGCTCAGGGCCTCCAGCATAATGCTGTCTGGGTGGCCCTGACTGAGCGCCCAGAGTGCTTCGATGATGAACGTCGCAACCGCCTGCATGTAGTCGATCGCTTCCTATTGAGTTGGCCAGGTACACGCGGCAGGCCTGTCCAGATTGCGGGGCTCGGCGATGGCAGACGCGGCCAAACTTCCACGGGATGCTGGGGCAGAACGGGTTGCCGATGAAGTGAGGGGGCGGGCCGGGCGCGAATAACCCGACCTGACGCGGATCTGGCGCGAACGCCCATTGGCTACCGCCATCCCTCTTACGCCACCACGTCCGGCCTAGAAACCCGGACGGCCTCCGTGGAGGTCTTGAGTGCTGGGGGCTATCAGCGATATTGAACCCGTCCAGCTATACCGGCTGAATGCGGTGCTGCGCCGAGCCTACTGAGCTAACCCGGAACGACGCAGCCCGATCAGGATAGCCGATCCTTCGGGGCAATGGAATCCGGCCTAGAACGCAAAAAGCCCGCCGCATCCCGAAGGACACGGCGGGCTCATGATACCGGTCACAACCCGGATTCCACAACGTGAAGTTTATGCTAGGCTCAGACCATGACCGACGTTCGCCCGCTTGTTTTCATCCATGTACCTAAGACGGCGGGGACGGCATTGGTCTCGGAGCTGGCCCACGTCTTTCCGAACGCGCTCAATTTCGACGCCTTCCGGATCGCCGAGTTTGCCGACGATATTAGGGCGGGCCGCTATGACTTCCTGACGGGCCACTACAGCTACACAGAGTTTGTCCGGCACTGCGGCGCTGATTATCGGTTCATGACGTTCCTGCGCGACCCGGTCGAGCGGGTCATCAGCGATTACTTCTACAGCACCTCCAGCGCCAACCCCGGGGCCGCCAACATCAAGGCCCACCACCCCACCCTTCTGGACTATGCAAACTATCCGGATTTTCGAAATCGGATGTCTCGGCAGTTGGCCCGGTGGGACGGCGAACCTGTCGCGCACATCGTGCGTCGCCTGGCAGGGTTTCAGTTGGTGGGCAGGAGCGAAAACATGGAGCGGGATTTCGCGCGGCTTATGACCAAGCTGGGCGCCGAGCGCCCCACCGCAGGCCGCTACAATGAAGGGTCCAACCGCCCAGCGACGATCCCCGCAGCCACTCGGCGGGCGATCCTGGCGCTCAACACCGAAGATGCCCGCCTATGTGAAGCCCTAGGCCGCGACGCGCTCGTACAGGCCGCTTAGTGCGAACTCCCGACCGTTGCCTCCTGGATAGGTGTTGTCGTAGAAGAATATTTGAGCGGTGAAGTCGCTGAAATAGCCTGCGACCGACAAGCCGGTGATCGCGTTTTCCCGGCCAGCAACCGAGCCGCCATTGGTGATCGACTTCCCCGAGGCCGGTAGCGACACCTTTATTGCTCCAGCACCCGTTCCGTTCGTCGTGATCTTGACGAACGCGCGCCACTGGATCGCCGTCCCCTGGCGTCTAAAGGCTGCGTTCGTCGCAACCGAGACGGTTGTGATCGTTCCGGTCTGCGCCGTAACCGTGGGCGTGTATGCGATCCAATCAAGGTCGTAGACCAGCGACCCGCTGCCCGTAGCTAGGGATTCGAGGTTTGTCACCCCGCTGAAGTCGTTGCTTTCGACCCGATTTCCTCTGACGATCCCAGTGTTCACGGCGTATTCGTAGTAGCCCCAGGTGACTACTCCCGCCTCGTTTATGACGGTGTTGCCTGTGAACCGGTTGTTCTCGCAAATGTGGCCCGCCGCGTATGCGTAGACGCCGATCGAACACGAATTGATACCTGTCCCGCCATTAGCCGTGGAGCGGACGCCGCAGTCTTAAAGCTGGTTAGGCGAGAACTTGACGTTCGATGTGCTGCCGGCGGCGGCCAAGCCTGCCTTGTAAGAGTTGCGCACGGTGTTGTTGGCCACGACGCCGATCCGGCGGGGCAATGGAATCCAGCCTAGAACGCAAAAGCCCGCCGCATCCCGGAGGACACGGCGGGCTCATGATGTCGCTCCAGCCTCTCGGCGAGCGTTCAGGTCGCGGGTTCTGGCGCCCTGGTGGTCTTGGTCCAAAGTGCGGCCTGGGCGACGTACCAGTCGCGCCAGGCGGTCACCTCCGCAACGGCGGTGTGGAAGGCGGAGGCGTTCGATACGTCGTTCCGTGCAAGGTCACTGAGGACCAGACCGGAATCGGCGTCGACAGATCCACCGGCGCCGGTGGGAACGGGATCGACACCAGCGCCGGCCGCATTGCGCAGCTCGACATAGCCGCGGCTAATGACACAGCGGCGATCGGCTTGAGAAGAGACATAGGTCGGTACCTTCTGCTGCAGTTGGTAGGTAAGAGCGACGTTGTGGTTCAGGGCCGCGTTCAGGGCCTGCTGGGCACGCGAACTGATGGCGACGCTGGCCTTGGCCGCCCTTGCCGCCTCTCGAGTCGCCACGGCCACGCGCTTGACCTCTGCGGCCTTTTCACGATCGACGCCTGACGACACTCCGCCCTGATAGACCAGAGCGCCGATGATCATCAGACCCGAGGCGAAGAACAGCGCGTGGCCGAGCGGGGTTTTCAGGAAGCGCCAGATGGCGACGAGGGTGGCGATCATGACCAGGACCCTTTGAGCATGGCGGCCGACAGGCGTGCGGCACGCTCACCGACCTGAGCGTTCCACTTGCCCTCATGCAGCAGATCGTTGGCGGCGGCGGCCTAGGCTCCGGCCTGGATATGAGCGAGGGTCGCCGGCCACTTGAGCAGGCCCGAAACGCCGAGGTTGAAGGCGAGGTTCAGGACCACGTCGGCGCGGACGGGATCAAGGCGCGCGACCCACGGCAGGGCCTCGATCAGATCTCGCCATTGGGTTTCGATATCGGCCGTCAGAACCGCCTCGGCCTTGGCCAGGGTCCACACCTCGCCCGGCTGCACGTCATGGGCGTGGCCGTAACCGTTGGTCCATGGCTTGCCGCTGAAGGCCTGCCAATTCGGAACCGATCGGTATTGCTCCGCCTTCAGACCGCGCCGCCTGCATTCTTTGGCCAAAGGGCTCAGCGGGTCCGGATAGGCGACGAGGCGCAGACCTTCGTCCAGCTTCAGGCGACCCACGCCGGCGGGGGTCATGGCTTCGCCTCATCGCTCGGCGGCTTTCCGCTTTCGACGGGCGGCGGAGGCGAGGCGCTGCGCGACCACCACTTACCCCCCGCATCGGTAGGCGCCTGACCCAGGATCGCGCCGACAGCCGCCGTCACGGTGGCGAC
>NZ_JAFCUB010000047.1:0-27100 GCF_049896325.1 Caulobacter sp. DWP3-1-3b2 | reverse complement strand
CACGACGCCGGGCAAGCTCACACCGCTCCTCAAGCGTGAGGTGATCATAGGCTTGTCCCATCGCAACACCTCGGTCAGAGAGTGTTGCACTTCGTTTGTGAACTCAGGGGACCCAGGTCGTAAGGCCGAGCGGCGCCAAGAATTTCTAGATGCCCAGGCTGAAATCTGGGTCCCGGCATTCGCCGGGATGAGCGGATTGAAACGATGCAAGCCAGAACCCTCAAACGCCTCCATCCCGCCCAGCGCGACGACATCGGTGACCTCGTCACCCGCCGGCCCTTGCCCGGTCCCGCGATCGGGCAGTTGGACCCGTTCCTGTTCCTCAACCATCACGGCCCGCAGACCTATCCGCCGAACAACGGCGGCCTGCCGTTCGGGCCGCACCCGCATCGCGGCTTCGAGACCGTGACCTTCATCCTGGAAGGCGAGCTGTCGCACCTGGACAGCGGCGGCCATGAGAGCGTCATCGGGGCCGGCGGGGTGCAATGGATGACGGCCGGCAGCGGCCTCGTCCACGCCGAGCTGTCGCCGGCCAGCTTCAAGGCCAAGGGCGGGCCGCTGGAGATCCTGCAGCTATGGGTCAACCTGCCTAGCCGCTTGAAGATGACCGCGCCGAACTATCTGGGCCTGCAAGGCGCCGACATCCCCAAGGTCGAGATCGATGGCGCGATCATCGAGGTGCTGTCCGGCGCCTTCGCTGGCGTCGAAGGCCCGTTCCCGTCCCTGATCGGCATCGAGATGGGCGTCGTGCGGCTGTCGGCTGGTGGTTCGTTGAGCGTGCCGGTCGCCAAGGGGCGGAGCGTGTTTCTGTACGTGGTCTCGGGCGAGATCGTGGCCGGCGGGCAGACGGCGAAGGCCTGGAACCTGGTCGAGCTCAATGATGACGGCGACGCGGTGGCCTTCGCGGCGCCCGGCGGCGCGGTGGTCGTGCTGGGCCATGCCGCGCCGCTCGGCGAGCCGGTCTTCGCCCAAGGGCCGTTCGTGATGAACACCCGCCAGGAAATCGTCCAGGCGATCGCCGACTACAATGCCGGCAAGTTCGGGACCGTGCCGGGGTAACGCCGCGACGCCGCCCGCCCCCTCCCTCCCCCCGTTCGGCTTCGCCGCCTTCTCCCCCGTTGCACGGGGGAGGAAGCGGAACGAATACGCATCGTGACGGAGGGGGCGTCTCGCCGCGTTACTCACCTTCCCACGCGTCGCCCTTGCCACGGTTCAAACGCCCGTTAGACTTTCCCCCATGTCAGACGATCTCACAGACGCCCAGGCGGCCGCCATTCCCGAGGGCTATAGCCAGCTGAACTGGTCGCGCGGCTTTGGCCGGCAGATCGGGCCGCTGTACGAGCAGCGAGCCGGACCGGGCGAGGCCACGCTGGGCTTCCGGGTCGAGGAGCACCACACCAACGGCCTGGGCAATTGCCACGGCGGCATGCTGATGAGCTTCGCCGACATGGCCTGGGGGCGGATCATCTCGCTGCAGAAGTCCTACAGCTGGGTCACGGTGCGGCTCAACTGCGACTTTCTCTCGGGCGCCCAACTGGGCGATTTCGTCGAGGGGCGGGGCGAGCTGATCTCCGAGCAGGAGCTGGTGTTCGTCGTGCGCGGCCGGATCTGGGTGGGCGAGCGGACGCTGATGACCGGCACGGGGGTGTTCAAGGCTCTGCAGCCCCGCTCGCCGCGACCGGGCGAGATCGCCTTCAAGGCTGAGGACTGAACATGGCCGACGACCGTCCTACGCCTTCGTCGCTGCTGAGCCCCTTCAACGGTGAGACGCCGCCGGCGCCGGCCTGGTTCGACGCCGCCATCGCCGTGACCCCCGAGCGCTCGCGCATTCCCGTCGAGGGCGCCGAAATCGAGCTGCTGACCTGGGGCGAGGTCGGCAAGCCGGGCCTGCTGTTCCTGCACGGCAACGGCGCCCATGCCGATTGGTGGAGCTTCATCGCGCCATTCTTCGCGAAGGACTGGCGCTGCGCGGCGATCTCGTGGTCGGGGATGGGCGGCTCGGACTGGCGCGAAGCCTATACCGCCCAGCTGTTCGCCGCCGAGATCTTCGCCGCCGTTGCAGCGGCGGGGCTGGAGGCGGGCGGGGTCAAGCCGATCCTGGTCGGCCATTCGTTCGGCGGCTTTCCCACCCTCTATTGCGGCGTAGAGCATGCTGACCGGCTGCGGGGGATCGTCATGGTCGACAGCAGCATCCAGCCCCCGGAAAAACGCTGGCGCGGCCCGCCCTCGCGGCCCGACGCCGCCAACCGGGTCTATGCCACGCTGGAGGAGGCGCTGGCACGCTTCCGGCTCGCCCCGCCGCAGGGCTGCGAAAACCCCTATATCGCCGATTTCATCGCGCGTGGGTCGCTGAAGGCCGTCGAGGGCGGCTGGACCTGGAAGTTCGACCCGGCCATCTGGCAGAGGTTCTCGATGCCGGACCTGGGCGAGCTTCTGCCGCGCATCGCCTGCCCGGTGGCCCTGATGTGGGGCGAGCGCTCGGCGCTGATGCACGACGAGACGCTGGACTACATGTTCAGCCAGATGCCCGACGACACTTTGCGTCTCGCCATCCCCGACGCCGACCACCACGTGATGGTCGATCAGCCCCTGGCCTTCGTGGCGGGGCTGCGAGGACTGCTGGCGGGGTGGGGGTAGGGTTTGCCAGCCAGCCGCTGACGTTCTACTTCCGTCTTTCCGGCCCCTGAGGAGCGCGCGACGCGCGACCTGAGGGCCGGGGAGACGGAGTTTTGGGGCAGGATGAGCGCTGAAAAGTCGTCACGAGCCGGCCCCGTCCTCGTCTACGCCCCCGATCGCGGGATCGGCGACCTGATGTGGCATCTGCCGACCTTCCGGGCGATCGCCGCCCAGACGCCGGAGGGGCAGGTGGTGCTGGCCGCGCGGCCGTCGAGCCGGGCGGCCGAGGTGTTGGCGGTCGAGCCGTCGATCGCCAGCGTGGTCTATGCGCGCCACTTCACCGGAACCCTCAAGGGCGTCAGCGAGGTGCTCGACTTCTGGCGCATCTGCCGCGAGGTCAAGCCGCGCGCCGTGTGGATCCTGGAGAAGATAGGCCGTCCCGCCCAGGCCGCCTGGCTGGCCGGCGTGCCGGAGCGGCGCGGCTTTGGCCTTGGTCACAAGAGCCAGGAGCAGTGGCTGCAGGGACCGTTCCTGCCCAAGGCCCTGCGCCCGGCCCACCGGCTGGCCAAGCTGGCGGCCTTCGAGGTCCTGCACGGCCTGAAGGTCGAGAGCCGCGAGCCAAACCTCAAGCTCGACCCCAAGGCCGTGGCCGCCGTCCAGGCGCGTTTTGGTGACCGGCTTGGTCCCTGGCTGGTGCTCGGCGTCGGGGCCAGCGAGCCGGCGCGGACCTGGCCCGCCGAGCGGTTCGCCGCCGTGTCGCAAGGCCTGGACGACCTGTTTCCGACGGTGTTCTGGCTGGGCGGCCCCAACGACGCGCTGCGTGTCCAACAGACGGTCGACGCCCAGCCCGCGCCCATCCCTGGCGTTATGGCCCGCGACCTGCTCGCCTGCGACCTGCCGCTCGACCAGGCCGCCGCCCTGATCGCCCTGTCAGCCGGGTTCCTGGGCAACGACTCTGGCCCCCTGAACGTCGCCGCCTCGGTGGGATGTCCGGCCATCGGCCTGATGGGGACCAGCCCCGTGCCGGCCTATTCGCGCTGGCTCAGTCGCCTCGACGGTGGGGAGGGCAGGATCGCCAATATTTCGGTCGATCAGGCCGTCCAGGCTGTTCGAACGCGGTTCATCGACGAGGCTTGGGCCAACCGCGACATCGGGGCGGCTTGAGCCGGCGCGCCGCACGTTGTAAGCGGCGGGGCGTTTTTTCTTCCAAGTAGGAATTAGACATGGCCGGCGACTACAACCGCGGTGAAATGAACATCCACGAACAGGCCGCGACCTTCGAGGGTTTTGGCAAGTTCACCAAGTGGGGCTCGCTGGCGATCGCCACCCTGCTGCTGACCATCACCGTGTGGTTCTGCACCGACGCCGGCCCACTGGCCGGCTTCGGCGCGGGAATCGCGCTGGCGGTGCTGGGCTTCCTGGCCCTGCGCGAAAAGCCCGCCTCCGCCCACTGACACCGGTAGACATCGGTATATTTTTGCCCCTGACGCGAGCGTAAGGCTCGACATGGGGCAAGAACCTCCCCTAGAGAGACGCGCAAGCTCGCGTGAGCAAGCAGCGTCCTTGGGAGGGATATGCCGGTGGCCATTATCGCCGTCACGAAAGAGACCCGCGGGGGTGAAACCCGGGTCGCGGCCACGCCCGAGACCGTCAAGAAACTGGCTGCGGCCGGCTGGACGGTGGTGGTCGAGGCTGGGGCCGGCGCCGCCGCCGCCTATCCCGACGCCGACTACGCGGCGGCCGGGGCGACCCTGGCCGCTACAGCGGCGCAGGCGGTGAAGGACGCCGACGTGCTGTTCAAGGTGCGCGCGCCCGAGGCGGCAGAGATCGCCGCCCTGAAGACCGGCGCGATCGTCGCTGCGGCGCTCAATCCGCATGTCGACAAGGACAGTCTGAACGCCCTGGCCAAGGCCGGCGCCAGCAGTCTCGCCATGGAATTCATCCCGCGCATTACCCGGGCCCAGGTGATGGACATGTTGTCCTCGCAAGCCAACCTGGCCGGTTATCGCGCCGTGATCGAGGCCTCGGAAGCCTATGGCAAGGCCCTGCCGATGATGATGACCGCCGCCGGCACGATCGCCGCGGCCAAGGTGTTCATCATGGGGGTCGGCGTCGCCGGCCTGCAGGCCATCGCCACGGCCCGCCGCCTGGGCGCGGTGGTCACCGCCACCGACGTGCGTCCCGCCACCAAGGAACAGGTCGAGAGCCTGGGCGCCAAGTTCCTGGCGGTCGAGGACGAGGAGTTCAAGAACGCCCAGACCGCCGGCGGCTACGCCAAGGAGATGAGCGCCGAGTACCAGGCCAAGCAGGCCGAGCTGGTCTCGGCCCACATCGCCAAGCAGGACATCGTCATCACCACCGCCCTGATCCCCGGCCGCCCGGCTCCCAAGCTGGTCAGCGCCGCCCAGGTGGCCTCTATGCGGCCGGGCTCGATCATCGTCGACCTGGCCATCGAGGCCGGCGGCAATGTGGTCGGCGCCAAGCTGGGTGAGACGGCGGTCACCGAGAACGGCGTCAAGATCCTGGGCATTCCCAACCTGCCCGGCCGCATCGCCACCGACGCCTCGGCGCTCTATGCCCGCAACCTTTTCGCCCTGTCGGGCCTGTTCCTGAACAAGGAGGGCAGCTTTGCCCCCGACTTCGAGGACGAGATCCTGAAAGCGGCCCTGGTCACCCAGGGCGGCGAAGTCGTGCATCCCGCGTTGAAGACCGCCTAACTCCAAGCTCGAAAAGGGAGGCTCCCATGGAAGCCGTCGACCCCACCGTGTTCCGCCTGGCGATCTTCGTGCTCGCCATCTTCGTCGGCTATTATGTCGTCTGGAGCGTGACGCCCGCTTTGCACACCCCGCTGATGGCCGTGACCAACGCCATCTCGTCGGTGATCATCGTCGGCGCGCTCCTAGCTGCCGCTGCGCACGGGGCTGACGCCGACCTGGCCGGCGGCACGGTCGCCGCCTCGACCTGGATCTCCAAGGGAGCCGGCGCCATCGCCGCCGCCTTCGCGGCCGTCAACATCTTCGGCGGCTTCCTGGTCACCAACCGGATGCTGGCCATGTACAAGAAGAAAGAGAAGAAGTGAGCACCGACCTTCAGGCCGTGCTCGCCGCGATCCGCAGCCAGCGGGATGACGCCCGCGCGCGCTATCGCGTGGAGATGATCGGCGTTGCCGGTTCGCTCGCTCGGGGTGAGGCCGGCCCCGAGAGCGACATCGACATCGTTGTCGATTTTCTCCCCGGCGCCAGCCTGTTCAAGATCGGTGGCCTGTTGTGTGAACTGGAGGCCGCCTTGCAGCGTCGGGTCGATCTTCTGGATCGCCAATCCCTGAAGGCGCCCATCAAGGCCGCCGTCGAACGGGACCTGGTGGCCGCATGATCCAGGCGCGAGACCGTGGTCGGCTTTCGCATATGCTGTTCTATGCGAACCAAGCGGTAACGCTGCTGGGCGACCGCGAGTCTGCCGCTCTGGAAAATGACCTGCGGACCTTGCTGGCGGTCGTCTATGCCCTGCAGATCGTCGGCGAAGCAGCGTCCAAGACTTCGACGGAAATGCGCCAGGCCCATCCTGAAATTCTCTGGGCGCCCGCCATCCGCATGCGCCATGTTCTGGTTCACGACTATTTCGAGATCAAGGCCGAGGTCGTTATCGAAACCGTGCACGCCGACCTGCCGCCCCTGATCCGAGCGCTCGAAGCGCTGCTGGAAGAGGGAGCGCCCATGAACGCCCCGCTTGGAGGCGCCTGACCATGTTCGGCGGCAAGCGCATCGTCAAACAGGCCCAGGTCGCCAACCGCATCGCGCTGGAGCGGTGGTGGGACGATCTGCGGGCCAGTGCGCGCGCCCAAGAGCCCGGGCGGCTGATCGCCCATGGCCGCAAGACCTACAGCCAGAACGACGAGGACGGCATTGTCCTGGAGATCTTCAACCGCCTCGGCGAGGGCGACCGGCGGTTCATCGAGTTCGGCGTCCAGGCCGGGGTCGAGTGCAACACCGCCCTGCTGCTGATGGCCGGCTGGAGCGGTCTGTGGCTGGACGGTTCGGACAGGTATGTCGCCGCCGCGAAGGGCCACCACGCCGTGGCCGTGGGGCAGGGGCGGCTGACTGTCCAGAAGGCCTTCGTCACGTCCGAGAACATCGACGCCCTGCTGGGCCCCTGGGCCGGCGGGACCGCCGCCAAGCCCGCCTCCGTCGACCTGCTGTCGATCGACATCGACGGCAACGACTACTGGATCTGGGACGCGATCACCGCCGTGCGGCCCCGCGTCGTGATTATCGAATACAACGCCGCCTATCCGCCGCCCGTTGCCTATGTCGCCGAGTACAGGGCCGACCGCACCTGGGACGGCGGCAATGACCACAGCGCCAGCCTGACCAGCCTGGAAGCCCTGGGCCGCGCCAAGGGCTACGCCCTGGTCGGCTGCAATCTGTCGGGCGCCAACGCCTTCTTCGTGCGCGACGACGAACTGACCGGCGAGGGCGGCCAACCCCGCTTCGCCGCGCCCTACACGGCGGCGAACCACTACGAGCCGCCCCGCTACGACCTCTCCGGCCTGCCTTCAGGCCATCCGCCACGGTTCGGCGTCAACGCCGCGCCGCCGCTTTCCTCTTCGCCGCTCTTGGGGGCCAAGACCTGACATGAACGCCAATCTCGCCGCCATCCTCTACATCGTGTCCGGGGTGCTGTTCATCCTGGCCCTGCGCGGGCTGTCCAGCCCGGTGACCAGCCAGGCGGGCAACCGCAACGGCATGATCGGCATGGCCATCGCCGTGCTGACGACCCTGGCCACGCTGTGGAGCCAGAAGGCGCTGGACCCGATCACCATCGCCCTGATCCTTGGCGGCGTCGCGGTAGGCGGCACGGTGGGGGCGGTAATCGCCCGCAAGGTGGCCATGACCTCGATGCCGCAGTTGGTGGCGGCCTTCCACAGCCTGGTCGGCATGGCCGCCTGCCTGGTGGCCGTCGCGGCGATCTACACCCCGGCCGCCTACGGCATCGTCGGCGAGGACGGCCATGTGCACCTCAACAGCCTGATCGAGCTGTCGCTGGGCTTGGCGATCGGCGCCATCACCTTCACCGGCTCGGTCATCGCCTTCGCCAAGCTGAACGGCAATATGGGCGGCGCGCCGATCATGCTGCCGGGTCGCCACCTGCTGAACATCGCCCTGGCCGTGGGCATCGTCGCCCTGGTGGTGGTGCTGGTGATCAGCGGCGGCGCGGCGATCTGGGCGTTCTGGGCGATCTTCGCCCTGGCCCTGATCCTCGGGATCACCCTGATCATCCCGATCGGCGGGGCCGACATGCCGGTCGTGGTGTCGATGCTCAACAGCTATTCCGGCTGGGCGGCGGCGGCCCTGGGCTTCACGCTGGAAAACACCACCCTGATCATCACCGGCGCCCTGGTGGGCAGCTCGGGGGCGATCCTCTCCTACATCATGTGCAAGGCCATGAACCGGTCCTTCATCTCGGTGATCCTCGGCGGCTTCGGCGCCGCCGACGCCGTGGCGGGGCCTGGCGGGACGGCCGAGACCCGGCCCGTCAAGCAGGGCAGCGCCGAGGACGCGGCCTTCATCATGAAGAACGCCAGCAAGGTGATCATCGTCCCCGGCTACGGCATGGCCGTCTCCCAGGCCCAGCACATCCTGCGCGAGATGGGCGACAAACTGAAGGAGGAGGGCGTCGAGGTGAAATACGCCATCCACCCCGTCGCCGGCCGGATGCCCGGCCACATGAACGTGCTGCTGGCCGAGGCCAATGTGCCCTATGACGAGGTGTTCGAGCTGGAGGACATCAACAGCGAGTTCTCGACCGCCGACGTCGCCTTCGTGATCGGCGCCAACGACGTCACCAACCCGGCCGCCAAGACCGATCCGACCAGCGCCATCTACGGCATGCCGATCCTCGACGTCGAAAAGGCCCGCACCGTGCTGTTCATCAAGCGCGGCATGAGCTCGGGCTATGCCGGGGTGGAGAACGAGCTGTTCTTCCGCGACAACACCATGATGCTGTTCGGCGACGCCAAGAAGATGGTCGAGGGGATCGTCAAGGCGCTCTAAAGCTTTTTTCGAGCGAAGTGGTTCCGGTTCGCCTGAAGAAAAATGTGTCAAAACAAAAGATTAGAGCTCACGGCCTGACGCAGTCAGGTCGGGAAATGCTCTAAAGCTTTTTTCGAGCGAAGTGGTTCCGGTGAGGGCGGCAGACGATCTGCCAGGACGGGCGCGGGACCTTGTCCTGTTCTTCTCGGAAGAGGCTTTCGTTGGCGTCGATCCAGCCGGGCAGGCCCCTACGGTGGGAGCGTTTCTAGAGCAAGCCGCGCGATATAGGAATCGCGCGACTTGCTCTAGACTTTTGTTTTCGCATCGCTTTTGCGGAAAATCGGTGGCCACTTCTCCGCGCGATGCTCTAGGCAGATGGCTTCGGGCTGTGGTCGCTTGCCGGCCACTCCCCCCACCGCCACATCCCCCACAGCGGGAGGCATTAGGACCGCTCTTCCCCCCGCGCCGTCAGCCAGTACATCACCGGCGTCGCCACCCGCGACAGCATGGTGCTCGTGATCAGCCCGCCGATGATCGCGATCGCCAGCGGCGAGTACAGCCCCGAGCCCTCCATCGCCAAGGGCAGCAAGCCGCCGATCGCCGTGACCGAGGTCAGCAGCACCGGCAGGAACCGCACCTCCCCCGCCTTCTCGATGGCGTCGTGTAGACCCATGCCGCCGCGCCGCAGCTGTTCGGTGAAATCGACCAGCAGGATCGAATTCTTGATCTCGATGCCAATCAGGGCGATCAGGCCGATGGTCGCGGTGAAGCTCAGCGAATGGCCGGTGATCCACAGAGCCGCCACCGCCCCGAACAGGCCGAACGGGATGATGCCGGCCACCACCAGGGCGGTCTTGAACCGCTGGAACTCCAGGACCAGCACCGCCAGGATTCCGAACACCGCCACCATCACCGCCGCGCCGAGCCCCGCGAAGCTTTTGGACTGGGCCTCGGCCTGGCCGCCCAGGGTCAGGCGGTAGCCGGGAGGCATGGGCAGGTCGCGATCGAGCCGCGCCACGATGTCGGCGGTGACCTTGGCGGTCAGGTAGCCGGTCTGGACATAGGACGAGACGGTCACCGTGCGCTCGCGATCGAAGCGGTCGATGCGGGCCGGGCTGGAGCGCAGGGTCGGGGTGGCGATGGCGCCCAGCGGCGCGGCCTCGCCGTCGGCGGTGGGCACATAGATCTTGGACAGGTCGGCCAGGGCGTTGCGATCTCCCGTTTGGGCCGACCCGTCGGTCGCGGCCATCGGCAGCCGCACCTTGACCGCATAGTCGTCGCCGTCCGGATCGCGGAAGCGCCCGGTCTCCTCGCCCGACAGCGCCAGGCGCGCCACCCGGCGGGGGGCTCCGGCCGGCACGCCCAGGGCGGCGGCCTTGCCCTCGTCGACACCGAGGTCGAGGTCGGTGCGGTCCAGCCGCACGGGGTTGCTGACGTCGCGGGTCCCCGGCGCGGCCTTCAGCACCACCTCGGCCCGGGCGGCCAGGGCCTTCAGGACCTCCAGGTTCTGGCCGGTCAGGCGCACGGCGATCGGGGCGTCGATCGGCGGGCCGTTCTCGAAGGTCACCACGCTGATCCGCGCCCCGGGGAAGCGGGCGAAGTCGCGGCGCAGGTCGTCCAGCACCGCCTCGCTCTTGCCTGGCTCCCAGGCCTTCAGGCTGGCGAACACCTCGCCATAGGTCGTTGAACTCTCGCGCTGGCTGACATTGTAGAAGATCTGCGGATTGCCCCGCCCCAGATTGGCGGCGCGCCAGATGATGTCGGGTTCCGCCTTCAGACGCGCCTCGACGAACCGAAGGGCGCGGTCGGTGCGGGCCAGGGGGCTGCCGTCGGGGGTCTCGACCCGGACGATGAACTGCGGAGTCTCGGCGGCCGGAAACAGGCTGCTGCCGATGATCTTCAGCATCGGCAGGGTGGTGAGGCAGAGGGCCAGCATGATCGCCAGGCTCAGCCACGGCCGCGCCAGGCCGAAATGCAGAACCGGCCGGTAGAAGCGATGGATGGCCCCGTTCACCGCCCGCAGCAACGCGTTGCCCTCGGGGTCGGAATGCTTGTCCAGCACCCGGCTGGCCAGGAACGGGATGATGGTCATCGACACCACGAAGGACGCGCCCACCGTGCATAGCACCGTCACCGGCAGCGAGCGGATATAGGCGCCCGAGCCCGCCGGCAGGGCCATCAGCGGCAGGAAGGCCAGCATCAGGCAGGCCGTGCACCCCACCACCGCCAGGGCGATCTGCCGGGCGCCATTGATCGCGGCGGCCGTGCGCTCCTCGCCCTCGCGGATGCGGCGGGCGATGTTCTCGGTAATGACGATGCTGTCGTCGACCAGCAGCCCCAGGGCCAGCACGAAGCCGGCGATCGACAGCTGGTTTAGGGTAAAGCCAAGCGCCTGCAACATCGACAGGCCGATCAGCAGGCTCAGCGGGATCGACACCATCACCACCAGCCCGGCCCGCGTCCCCAGCGGCAGCAGGGTGATCAGCACCAGGGCCAGGGCGATGCCGAAGTCGCGGAACAACCTATTCAACCTGAGTTCGACATTCCTGGCCTGGACAAAGCCGCGCTCCAGCTTGACCCCGGCCGGCAGGGTCTTCTCATAGTCTTCCAGCACCTTGTCGACGCCGGCGGTGATCTTGGCGACGTCCTGGCCGTCCTTTTGGGTGACGGTGATGAACACCGCCCGCCGGTCGTTGAAGCGGGTCAGGTGGGTGGGCTCGGCCTGGGCCCAGGCCACCTGGGCGACGTCGCGCACCCGCACCACCTGGCCGCCGAGCGAGCGGACCGGCGTGTCCTTGACCGCGTCCAGCGATCGGAAGGCCCCGCCGGCCTTGACGTTGAAGCGGCGGTCTCCGGCCTGCACCGCCCCGATCGGCGCCTCGGCTCCAGCGGCCTTCAGGGCGTCGGAGACGGCGGCGGCGGGAAGTTTCAGGGCCGACAATCTGGCCAGGTCCAGCGACACCCGCACCTCGGAAGGCGGCGCGCCGTAGTAGCGGGCCTGGCGCACGCCGGGCACGCGGTCGAGCCGCTCGCGCAGCCGGTCGGCCACCTTTTCCAGCCGGCGCATCGGCAAGACTTCGCTCGTCAGAGCCACCTGGACGATGGCCACCTCGGTGGTGCGCACGCGGTCGATCTCGAGGCGAGTCAGGCCTGCCGGGAGGTTACCCCGGATGGCGTTCACCTCGCGGACCACCTGATCGTATTTGCGCTCGGGATCGACATCCCAGGTGAAGTGGACCCGGATCACCGCTGCACCGTCCAGGCTGGTCGATTCGACCTTGTCGATATTGTCGAGGCCGTCGACCGCATCCTCGATCGGGTCGGCGACCAACTGCTCCATCTCAGAGGGCTCGGCCCCGGGCAGCACGGCGCGGATCACGACGATGGGGATCGGGAAGTGCGGATCCTCGGAGCGCGGCACGCTGAGGAAGGCGTTGACCCCCAGCATGACCAGCAGGCCGAAGGCCACCAGGGTGAACTGCCAGCGGCGGACCGCGAAGCCGAAGAGATCGGGCTTCATCGCGAAGGTCCCCGATCGCGAATTCCCCCAACATCCGTCATTCCCGCCCTTGTGGCGGGAACCCCTGGTTCAGCCGACGGTGAAGCGCCATGGCGCGCTGGCGCGCCACACCCCTGCCCTTGCGGCGGGGAGAGGGGTTCCCGCCACAAGGGCGGGAATGACGGCTGAAAGGTGGGGGCATTAGCGAGAAAGGCCGCGACCCTCATCGCCCCGCCTTCCCGCCCAGCGCCTTAGCATCCGTAACCGTCACCCGGTCGCCGTCCGAGACGAAGCCGGCGCCGGCGGTGATCACCCGCGCGCCGTCCGGCAGGCCGGCCACCAAGGCGTCGTCGCCGTCGAAGCCGCCGAACCGCACGGGCGTGCGGCGGGCCTTGCCGCCCTCCAGCCGCAGCACGGCCGCCCTTCCGCCCGAGGCTTCCAGCACCGCCTCGGCGGGGATGCGGGCGAAGCCGGCGTTGGCGGTGGGCGCGCGGGAGGCGAGGCGGGCATTGGCGATCTGGCCGCTGCGCAGGTCAGGCCTCTCTTGGTTGGAGGAGGCGGCGACCTCGATCTCGACGGTGACCGCGCCGGTCCGCACGTCGGTCGCCTGGCCCACGCGGGTGACGTGGCCCGTCAGCATCTGGCCAGGCAGGGCGTCGACGGTGATCTCCACGGGCGAGCCGACCGAGATCCCCGCCACATCGCGGGCGGCCAGCGGTACGCGCAGCACCAGCGGGCTGGTCAGGTCGGCGACGGTGACCACAGCCTGGCCGGCCTGCACCACCTCGCCGGCCTGGGCCTTGCGCTCCAGCACCACGCCGGAAGCAGGGGAGACCAGCTGGGCCCAGCGACGGTCGAAGGCCGCGCCGCTATAGGCGGCGCTGGCCGAGCGCACGGCGCTTTCGGCGTCGTCGACGCGGACCTTGGTGACATAGCCCTTGGCGAAGAGAATCTTGGCCCGGTCCAGGTCGCGGCGGGCCTTGTCGAGCTCGGCGCTGGAGGCTTGCTGGCGGGCGTCGACGGCGGCCGGGTCGATCGCGGCCAGCACCTGGCCGGCCCGGACCGGGTCGCCGGCCTCGACGCCGACCCGGGTCAGCACCCCGGCGATCCGGAACGATAGCGCCATCTGCCGGCGACGCTCCAGGGTCCCGGTGGCGGTGACGCCGCTATTGGCGTGGGGCGCGGCGACGGCGACGGCCTCCACCGCCTGGGGCGGGGGTGGAGCGGCCGGGGTCTTTTGGGGGCCGCAGGCGGTGAGGGCGAGGGCGGAGAGGAGGGCAAGGAACGCCGCCTTCCCCCTGGAGGGGGGAAGGGCTGGGGATGGGGGTGGAAACGCATTAGGATAAGGCGCGAACGCAGCGGCCGCCTCCAGCGACGCCGCCCCCATCCCCGACCCTTCTCCCCTCCAGGGCGAAGGGAGTTTCTCCGTGCCCATAACCCCGCCCCCTCGACTATCGATCGATGATAAGTTATCAGTGATAGATTATCGTGACTTGTCAAGCCGCTCGCGGTCGGAGAAAGCATCGAAACGATGAAGGCGCCGCAGGTCCGATCTCCCCGCAAGGCCAAGGGCCAGGGCGGCGAACGTCGCGAGGAGATCCTCGACGCCGCCCTGACCCTGTTCAGCGCCAAGGGCCTGCAGGCGGTCTCGACCCGGCAGATCGCCGAGGCGGCCGGCATCAGCCAGCCGGGGCTCTACGCCTATTTCGCCACCAAGGATGACCTG
The DNA here is from genome assembly GCF_049896325.1 of Caulobacter sp. DWP3-1-3b2. Lineage (NCBI taxonomy): Bacteria > Pseudomonadati > Pseudomonadota > Alphaproteobacteria > Caulobacterales > Caulobacteraceae > Caulobacter > Caulobacter sp. DWP3-1-3b2. The sequence goes on along the minus strand of NZ_JAFCUB010000047.1, from coordinate 13,230 downwards.
ATCGCCGAGCTGTGCGTCCGGGCCTTCGCCAAGCTGTCGACGCGAATGGAGGCGGGCAAGGCCCAGTGGACCCCGACCCCGGAGATGTTCGACCGGGCGATGATGACCTATATCGACTTTGGCCTCAGCGAACCGGACGCCTATCGCGTGGCCTTCATGGTCGAGAAGAGTCACGACGGCTCGTTCCTTTCGCGGAGCGGCGGGCGGCCCATGGCGGCGGGTCTTGAAGCCTTCCAGGGCTTCGTGGCGATGATCGCCGACCTCCACGACCACGGCTTGACGGCCGACGACGACGCCCTGCGCCTGACCCAGACCCTGTGGGCGGGGCTGCACGGACTGGTCTCGCTGCTGATCGCCCGGCCGGAGTTTCCGTGGGTCGAGCGCGAGGCGCTGATCGCCGCCCATATCGCCATGCTGCGGCGCGGGGCGCTGAAGTAGGAGAGGGTTTCGGAGGGCGGGCTCCGCGCCTATATCCCGCCTTCCTCATTCTGAAAGACACCCCATGGCCAAGCTGCAGCTCCTCGAAACCTTTAGCCTGCAGGAAACCGAGAACGGCTATAGGCTGCTGGTCTCGGCGGTGGGCGGCGACGCCCTCTATGTCGAGATCACTTCGGCCCAGATGGACGACATCATCGAGAGCCTCGAAGCGGCCATGGGCGGCGAAGAGGACGGTGACGCGGTCGAGGACGACGAGGCGTTCTAGGGCAACGGCTTATGCCGCAAGCCGCTCGCCTTCGCGCCCTGACGCCCTACGCCGCCTTGCTGGGCGCCATGGTGTCGTTGTGCATCGGCACGTCCTTCGCCAAGAGCCTGTTCCCGCTGGTCGGGGCCCAGGGGACCAGCGCCTATCGGGTGGGGTTCTCTGCCCTGATCCTGCTGGTGGTCTGGCGGCCCTGGCGCACCCGGTGGGCGGGGCCGGATCTGAGAGCGGTGGCGACCTATGGCGCGGTCATGGGGGCGATGAACCTGTGCTTCTACATGTCGCTGCGGACCATCCCGATGGGCCTGGCGATCGCGATCGAGTTCACCGGCCCGCTCAGCCTGGCCATGCTGCACGCTCGCAAGCCCAGCCATTTCGCCTGGATCGGCCTGGCGGTGGTCGGGCTGGCCCTGCTGCTGCCGTTGGGCGACGCCAGCCTCAATCTCGACCCGGCAGGCGTGGCCTTCGCGGCGGCGGCGGCGGTGTTCTGGGCGCTCTATATCGTGGCCGGCCAGCGAACCGGTCATCTGCATGGCGGCCAGTCGGTGGCCCTGGGCATGACCACGGCCGCCCTGGTGGTGGCCCCGTTCGGGATCGTGGCGGCCGGGACCAAGCTTATGGACCCCATGGTGCTGGGCCTTGGCCTGGTGGTCGCCGTGGTCTCCAGCGCCATCCCCTATTCGCTGGAAATGGTCGCCATGCGCGGCATCTCCAAGCGCAGCTTCGGGGTGACGCTCAGCCTCGAACCGGCGGTCGGGGCGCTGGCGGGCCTGCTGTTGCTGGGCGAGCACCTGGTCCCCCGCCAATGGCTGGCCATCGCCTTCGTCATCGCCGCCTCGGTCGGCACGGCCCTGTCGGACCAGGCCGGGCGGCGGCAGGAGGCGCCGCTGCACGACTAAGCGTCGATCCCCGACTTGATTTAAGGCCAAGCTTCGATCTAATGCGCGGGTGCAACCCAGAGTAAGTTGATCCATGCCTAGACCCATCGGGGCCGCCCTGACCGGCCTTACCCTTTCCGCGTTGGCAGGGACGGCGCTCGCGGCCGAGACTCCCGCCGCCACGGCGTTCGGGGCTCGCCAGAGAGTGCAGCAGGCCAGTCTGTCGCCCGACGGCCAGTCGATCGCCCTGGTTCAGCCCTTGGCCGAAAGCCAGGCGACCGCCGTATTCGTGGCCCGGCTGGACGGCGCCGGCCAGCCCAAGCCTATCCTCGGTTCATCCGGTCATCCCGACCGCCTGACCAACTGCCACTGGGTGTCCAACGGCCGGCTGGTCTGCGGCATCTTCATGATGGTGGATCAGGACGCCGAGAAGATCGGCTATTCACGCATCGTTGCCGTCAACGCTGACGGGACCAAGGTGCAGGAGCTAAGCGCGCGCTCCCGCGGGATGGCGGTGGCCTACCGGCAGGACGGCGGCGACATCGTCGATTGGCTGGCCGACGACGCCAATGGCGCGCTGTTGATGACCCGGTCGTTCATGCCCGAGGAGACGACAGGGACAATGCTGTCCAACCAGAAGAGCGGCCTAGCGGTCGAGCGGGTCGACACCACCACCCTGGCCCGCAGCCCGATCGAGCCGCCGCGCGGCGATGCGGTGGAGTATCTCTCCGACCAGCACGGGGCGGTCCGCATCTACGGCCAGCAGCCCAAGACCAATGCCGGCTACCGGACTGCGCGGACCAACTATTTCTACCGCCTGCCGGGCGCCGGCGCCGACTGGCGGCCGCTCGGGACCTATGACGCCGAGGCCTACACGGGCTTCTCGCCCGTAGCGGTGGATCGCGACCTGAACGCCGCCTACGGCTTCGAACGGGTGGACGGTCGCCAGGCGTTGGTTAGGCTGTCGCTGGACGGCGCGATGAAGCGCGAGGTTCTGGTCGCCCGCGACGACGTCGATGTGGACGACGTGATCCGTATCGGCCGCCAGAACCGCGTGGTCGGGGCCAGCTTCGCGACCGACAAACGCCAGTCGGTGTTCTTCGACCCGGCCCTGCAGAAGCTGGCCGCGTCCCTGTCCAAGGCCTTGCTGGGCCATCCCGTCGTCACGTTTGTTGACGCCAGCGCTGATGAGAAGCGGCTGTTGTTGTGGGCCGGCAGCGACGTCGATCCGGGGCGATACTACCTGTACGACCGCAACACCCACCAGCTTAGCGAGGTCATGGCCCAGCGGCCCGAGCTGGCGGATTTCAAGCTCTCGCCGGTTCAGGCCATCACCTACAAGGCCGCCGACGGAACCATGGTGCCGGCCTATCTGACCCTGCCGCCCGGCAGCGACGGCAAGAACATCCCCGCCATCGTGATGCCGCACGGCGGGCCGGAAGCGCGCGACGAGTGGGGCTTCGACTGGCTGTCGCAATATTTCGCCAACCGCGGCTTCGCGGTGCTGCAGCCCAACTTCCGGGGCTCGTCGGGCTATGGTGAGGCCTGGTTCGAGAAGAACGGCTTCCAGTCGTGGCGCCAGGCGGTCGGCGACATCAACGACGCCGGGCGCTGGTTGCAGAGCCAGGGCGTCGCCGCGCCGGGCAAGCTGGCCATCGTCGGCTGGTCCTACGGCGGCTACGCGGCCCTGCAGTCTTCAGTGCTAGACCCCGACCTGTTCCAGGCCATTGTCGCGGTCGCCCCAGTCACCGACCTGGAGACCCTGCGCGAAGAGGCGCGCCTCTATGACAAATACAAGCTGGTCGACGCCTTCATTGGCCGGGGACCGCACGTGAAGGAAGGCTCGCCGGCCCGGAACGCCGAGAAGATCAAGGCGCCGGTGCTGATGTTCCATGGCGACGACGACACCAATGTCGGGATCGGCGAGTCCCGCCTGATGCTGTCGCGGCTGAAGGCGGCGGGCAAGAGCGCCGAGTTGGTGGTGTTCAAGGACCTGGATCACCAGCTAGACGACAGCGCGGCGCGCGCCCAGATGCTGGACAAGGCCGACGCGTTCCTGCGCAAGACGCTGGGGCTGTAGGGTCCCTGCTCCCGCAAGGGGAGAAGGATCCAGGCCCTTGCCAGCGCGGCGCCAGGACCGCAATCTCCGCTCAAAAGCCTAGGGAGACGCCCGTCATGACCGTCAGCCTGTTCACTTTCGTGGATCTGTTCACCCGCCACCTGGGGACCGCCGAGCACCTGCTCACCAAAGGCGCGGCCCATGCCGCGGCCCACGGGCTGAGCGAGGAAGCCGTGCTCGACTGGCGGCTGATCGACGACATGCACCCGCTGCGCTTCCAGCTGATGGTGGTCTGCAACTTCGGCCAGCAATGGCCGGCGCGGGTGGCGGGCCTGCCGGTCCCCGAAGCGGTCGGCGACCAGCTTGACCTGGCCGGTTTGAAAGCCGCCATCGCCGGGGCGAAGGCGTTCCTGGCGGGGCTGACGGCCGAACAGTTCGAAGGCCGCGACTCGGTCCTGCTGACCTACGCCATTGCCCAGGGCATGGAGCCGACCCTGGAGTCCGGCCGCTGGCTGAGTGTCTTCGCGACGACCAACCTGATGTTCCACCTGTCGACGGCCTACGCCATCCTGCGCGCCAAGGACGTGCCGCTGGGCAAGCCCGACCTGTTCGTTGCGGGGCTTTAGGCGGGCGCTAACCCGCCATCGTCTCGCGCTTTTCCTCGAGCGCCAGCCATTCTTCCTCGGCCGTGGCCAGGTCGGCTCGGGCCTTGTCGAGAGATTTCATCACCTTGCCGAAGCTGACCGGGTCCTTGGCATAGAAGGCCGGATCGGCCAGTTTGGCCTCGATGTCGGCGATGATCTTGGGCGAGGCGGCGACCAGGGTCTCGCACTCCTCCAGCCGCCGCTGATCCTTGTAGGACAGCTTGACGGTCTTCTTCGGCGGGGCGGGCGCGGGCGGCGGGGTCAGCACCGCCTTGTGCGAGCCGGTGCCGGTGGCGAAGTCGCCGGCCGCTCCCCGGGCGCCCTTGAAGAAGTCCGGGGCCTGGTCGATCAGGTCGGTCCAGCCGCCCGGGGTTTCCAGCACCTTGCCATGGCCGTTCATGGCGATGGTCGAGGTCGCCAGGCGGTCGATGAAATCGCGATCGTGGCTGACCAGAATGAGGGTTCCCTCGAAATCAGCCAACAGCTCCTCGAGCAGGTCCAGCGTGTCCATGTCCAGGTCGTTGGTCGGTTCGTCGAGCACCATCAGGTTGGTCGGCGAGGCCAGCGCCCGGGCCAGCAGCAGGCGGTTGCGCTCGCCGCCCGACAGGCTGGTGACCGGCTGGCGCAGCTGAGCCTCGGTGAACAGGAACTCCTTGGCGTAGCCGGCCACGTGCTTGGCGATGCCGCGCACCAGAATCGAGTCGCCGCCGCCGGGGGTCAGAAAGTCCCACAGGGTCATCTTCTCCGACAGCGCCATACGGTTCTGGTCGACATAGGAGATCTCAAGATTGGTGCCCAGCTGCACCGTGCCCTCGTCGATCGGGATCTCGCCCAGCAGCATCCGCACCAGCGTGGTCTTGCCCGCGCCATTGGGGCCGACCAGAGCCACGCGGTCGCCGCGCAAAATGCGGGTCGAGAAGTCCTCGATGATCGTCCGGTCGCCGAACCGCTTGGTGACGTGCTTGGCCTCGACCACCCGCTTGCCCGACGTGCCCGAGCTCTCGACGGCCATGGTCATGCTGCCGCGCTTGTCGGACTGCAGGTCCTTCTTTTGGCCGCGCAGGTCCATCAGGGCGCGGCGACGGCCCTCGTTGCGGGCCCGGCGGCCTTGGACGCCGCGGGCCAGCCAGGCGTTTTCCTTCTCCAGCTGCTTGTTGAGCCGCCGCTCCTCGTCGGCCTCGGCCGACAGCACCTGCTCGCTCCACAGCTCGAACTCGGCGAAGCCCTTGTCCAGGCGGCGCACCTTGCGATGCTCCAGCCAGAAGGTGCGCTGGGTGACGCGGTTGAGGAAGGCGCGATCGTGGCTGACGATCAGGGCGGCGCACTTGGAGCCGGCCAGCTCCTCTTCCAGGGTCTGGATCGCGAAGATGTCCAGGTGGTTGGTCGGCTCGTCCAGCAGCAGCACGTCGGGCTGTTCGGCGAACGCCCTGGCCAGCGCCGCCCGGCGACGCTCGCCGCCCGACAGGCCCTGGGTGCTCTTGGCGTAGTCCAGGCCGAAATCGGCCAGGGTGGCGTGGGCCTCGTAGTCCTCGGCCCCGCCGGCCGTGCAATAGTCCAGCAGGGTGTCGCCGGTGATCTCTGGCTCCTGGCTGACATAGACGATCTTCGAGCCCGGCTGGGCTGAGCGCTCGCCGCTGTCGGGCTCTACGCCCTGGTTGGCCAGGATCTTCAGCAGGGTGGACTTGCCAGCCCCGTTGCGCCCGACCAGGCAGGCGCGGATCCGCGGCTCCAGGGCCAGGTCGACGCCGTCGAACAATGGCTTGGCGCCATCGGCGAGGCGAACGTCCTTGAGGGCCAGGACAGGGGCCTTGCCAGAGGCGCGGAGAGGGGAAGCCATGATCGGTGGGTCTACTGTCGAACGGAAACGGAGGAGGAGGTGGGGGCTATAGCAGGGCCGGCGCAGGGGCGGGGGGATTTCTTGTTGCAGCGCGGCGGGGGCGGGGGCGGCGGAGGACGGGGATGAGGACGGGGACACACACTCACCCAGACCACGGCTCTCGCACGACCGAGGCGCTGGGATGAGTGTGTGTCCCCAAATCATCCTAAATCTCGGCTCTGGCTTTTAGCGGCCGCCCCAACCGCGTCGCGACCTGCAAAGCGACACGTGCGTCGGCGCTAATGTCGTCATCGAAGAAGGTAGCCATGTCGTCTCCCGGCAGTCTCGATAGAGGCGCGGGCGCCAGCAGCACGTCGGCATGACCGGTCAGGTGCGCTCTTACGCTGGACCATGGCCAGTCGATCGCCCGGCGAGTCAGGCCGGCTCGCACCGGGTTCAGTCCCACATAGCGGGCGCAGAGGCGCAGATAGGTCTCGTCCATCGGAAACGACGCGAACCGGCCTTGCCAAAGGTAACCCTTCCAGCCCTCACGGCGGTTGATGTGCCGAGTATAGCGGACATGGGTCATGGCGATCGCCTCGGCCAAGCCCTCGTCGGTCGAGGGAGTGGCGATGAGGTGGACGTGGTTGGGCATTAAACAGTAGGCCCAGACCTCGACCTCTGCTGCCTTGAAGGCTTCGGCCGCGAGCTGGAGATAGGTTTTGTAGTCGGCCGCGCAGAGAAAGGTTGGCTGTCGGCGGTTGCCGCGCTGAGTGACGTGGTGCGGCGTTCCTGGGATCACCACGCGCGCCGTTCTGGGCATGAGATGTCCCCATGTTTGTTCTATATTTGTTCTAGTTTCGCTCGTTGTCAATCGGAGAGGTGAATTGGCTGTTTGGGGACACACACTCACCCTGACGACGCTGCCAAGACGGCTTGAGTGAAGGAATGAGTGTGTGTCCCCGTCAGCCCTAAGCTAATAGGGCAGCTGTTCCGGCTGCGGCGCGGGCGCCGGAACCGGCGCCTCGGGGGCGACCACCGGCTCGGCCTCGGCGGCGGTGCGGGCGAATTCCGAGGCGAGGGTTTCGTAGAAGCCATTGCGCGGGTCGGGCGCGCTCGTGGGCGCGGCGTCAGGCAGCAGCCACGGGAAGTCTCGGATCGCCAGGCCCTCGTGGGCGCTCAGCATGAACCGCCGCCAGATGCTGGCCGGGATGTCGCCGCCGACCACCTTGTTCATCGGCCTGTCGTCGTCATTGCCCACCCAGACCCCGGTGACATAGTCCGGCGTAAAGCCCACGAACCAGGCGTCGCGCCAGTTCTGGCTGGTGCCGGTCTTGCCCGCCGCCGGCCAGCCGAAGGCGGCCCGCTTGGCGGTGCCGATCTCGACGACCTTTTTCATCATCCGCACCATCATGCTGGCCTTGGCGATGTCGTAGACGCTGACGAGATTGGGCGCGGCCATGTGGCTGAAGATCGCCCGGCCGTCCTGGGTGGTAATCGTCTCGATGACATAGGGCTCGAGCCGATTGCCGCCCTGCTGGAACACCTGAAACCCCGAGGTCAGCTGCAGCAGGTTCACCTCATAGGCCCCCAGCGCCACCGACAGGTCGGGGTTGGACGGCAGCGACGTTATTCCAAACCGCCGGGCCAGGTCGCCGATCGCCGGACCGCCAGCCTCCTGGGCCAGCTTGATGGCGATGGTGTTGATCGAATTGACCAAGGCGCTCTGCACGGTCATCGGGCCGCGATAGCCTCCGCTGTAATTTTCGGGTTTCCAACTGCCGAACTGGACCGGGCCATCCACGCGGATGTCGGTGGGCAGCACGCCCTTCTCCAGGGCGGCGGCATAGATGAACGGCTTGAAGCTGGAGCCCGGCTGGCGCTTGGCCTGGACGGCGCGGTTGAAAGGACTGTCGACATAGTCCGTGCCGCCGACCATGGCCCGGATCGCGCCGTCGGCCGACAGCGACAGCAGGGCCGCCTGGCGGGCCCCGGCGCTCTGCCCGCCGATGGCGATGGCCTGGCGCACGGTGTCGGCCCCCACATGCTGCAGGCGCGGATCGATGGTCAGGCGCACCACCAGGTCGGGGGCGTTCTGGCCGGCGATGCGCACGGCCTCGGTGGTGGCGTAGTCCAGCACCCAGCCAAAATCGCCCTCGTCCTGCCTCGCCAGGGGCGACAGGCGCGGGGTGTCGTCCAGGGCCCGGCTCTCCTGCTCGGGGGTGATCCAGCCTTCGCGACGCATATTGGCCAGGATCAGGCGCGAGCGGGCGATGGCTCCGCCCATGTCGCGGGTCAGGGCCAGGCGGGTGGGGGCCTTGGGCAAGGACGCCAGCAGGGCGGCCTCCGACAGGGTCAGCTGGCTGGCGGGCTTGTTGAAATAGGTCTGGGACGCGCCGTCGACGCCATAGGTGCCGGCCCCGAAATAGACCCGGTTCAAATAGAGCTCGAGGATCTCGTCCTTGGTCAGCACCCGCTCCAGCTTCCAGGCCAGGACCATCTCCTGGACCTTGCGCTTGGTGATCCGGTCGGGGGTCAGGAACAGGCCCTTGGCCAGTTGCTGGCTCAGGGTCGAGGCGCCCTGAACGGTGCGGCCAGCCCGGTGATTGACCCAGGCGGCGCGGACGATGCCATAGGGGTCGATGGCCCCGTGCTTGTAGAAGCGCTTGTCCTCGGCGGCCAGGAAGGCCAGCGGCAGGTAGTTGGGCACGCCGGCCAGGGTGATCCGCTGGCCGTAGCGCGGGCCGCGGGTGGCGATCACCTGGCCGCCTCGGTCCTCGAAGCGGATGCCCGGCGCGCGATTGACCGCGAACAGCGCCTCGCGCGAGGGCAGGGGCGGCACGTCGCGCAGGTACTTCCACCAGACCATGCCGACGCCGGAGCCCGCGGTGACCAGGCCCACGACGAACAGCGCCAGCACGGCGATCCAGATCCACCGGCCCTTCCGGGCCTTGGCGTGCTTCAGGTCGGCGCGGAACGGCTCTTCCGGCTCGGGCCGGCGTGGGGGTTCGGGCGGTGGGGGCGGTGGAACCGAGCCGAACTCGGGCGGACGCGCGCCCTGGGCCGGCGCCGCCTTGTCGTTGAACCGATAGGGCGGCAGCGTCCAGTCGTTCACGATCGTCCCATGGTCCCGGTTGGTATCGGCAGCGTTTGGGTTTAGGACGCCGGGATCATGGCGCGCAAACCTTTCTGGGAGACGAAGTCCCTAAACCAGATGACCGTCCCCGAGTGGGAAAGTCTATGCGATGGCTGCGGCCTTTGCTGCCTGGTTCGCTTCGAAGACGAAGATACCGGCGAGATCATCCCCACAAGGGTGCACTGCCAGCTGTTCAACACCCACAGCTGCACCTGCAGCGACTATCCCAACCGCAAGAAGACTGTGCCCGACTGCATCAAGCTGACGCCGCACAATATCGAGCGCCTGGCCTGGATGCCGCCGTCCTGCGCCTATCGCCGGCTCAACGAGGGCAAGACCCTGCCGCTGTGGCATCCGCTGATCACCGGCGATCCGGAGAGCGTCCACACGGCAGGGGTCTCGGTGCGGGATCAGACGGTGTCGGAGCTATCGTTCGACCAGGCCGAGGACGCCATGGACTTCGTGGCGCTGGACCTGATGTACGACAAGAGTGACGTGGTGGACTGGGAGCCGGAGGGGTAGGGGTAGGGGGCATGCTCCGACGGCCGGATCAGGACATGCTCTCTTCATGCATACGGCCCATTGCATAAGACGGCGTATAGCCTTCAAGTTCATTGCCGGTCGGTCTGATGGACCGCAAAAGCGCTTCGCGTACCCGCCCTTCTAGACCTTGCTTGCGATAGCCGAAAAGAAGGCCGCGAGCGTCGTCGGGCAGCGTCGCGAGAGACTGTCCCAGTTCTCGGTCGCTCAAATGAGCGACCTTGGCCGCAGCCTCGGTCACCCGAACCTCGGCAGCTCTAAGCTGGGTCTTTAACAATCCAACGATGACGTCGAAATCCGTCCAGAACTCCTCTGGAAGATCGCGCCGTATCGCCTGCATGTCCTTCCTGGCCACTAAGGCTTCCCACATGGCAAGTGGCGTGCAGCGGGAAATCAAGGCGTGAATTCGACAATACTCAGCCCCCTTTAATTTGAGGCGGTGACCATCCTGATAGCGGATCACGAACCCTTCGCCGTTTCGCGGCAGATGTTCGGCCTGCGCAATCAATTCGGCCAGGTCAAGGAAGCTGTGCCGGATGGCTGATCGCCAGGGTAATCGATCAGCGGTCTCTTGGATGGCGCCATAGGATAATTCGCGCCCGCTCCCGTCATAGGCGGCGAGAAGGACGAGCGCCTCGTCATCGTATTTGACCACGATGCGATTATCGGGAGAAACGGCCTCGAACAGGTAGGTTGTGTCAGGCTGCAGCGCGGCGAGGTCGGTCGACTTGAGTTGGCGCCTCGCCCAGAGGGCTTGGGCCGAGTCGAAGGCTCCCTTAGTCGCTGTGAGCCATTCCCGCTGATGCTGGAATGCGATGATCAGGCTGCCGTCCACCTTTTCGAAAGACTCGAATGGAAGCTCCCGCGTCTCGCCACGCGCCTCTCCCAAGTTGAAGAACTTGGGGAAAGGGGTGGCGACGATCCGCTTTCGCTGCTCATCTAGAACCAACCCTCGCGCGAGAGCCGTGAATTTTGTCCACCCGTCCTCGAACACGCACCTGGGCGTGTAGACAAAGAGCGACAACCCGGTGCCCGGATCGCGCCGTCGATGAACGTGGCCGAGCCCGCGCGCCAACTCCAATCCTTCGAGCAATTCATCGAAGTCAAAGGTGTGCGCTGGATGGACGACTGTATTCATCCTGCAAACTACCAAGGCAACATCGGCAATTTCAAGTTTCGTGTTGGGAGGAAAATACGCGGTGGTGCAACGACGGCTTCCACCTTTGCGGAAGCGCCAATGCTCCCCGGCGAACGCCCGCATCCGCCCCGGATGCGGTTGCGCCTTAAACCCTTGGTGGATTGGAGCTCTGGCGTTTGGCCGTGTCAAGGACCGGCCTCCGGCCGGCCGCGACGCGGCGGCCCTCCGGGCCGTCCTTGACACGGCCAAACGCCAGAGCAAGCTCGCCATCAAGGTTTCAAGGCGCGGCCTCGCCGTGGCGGGCGGATCGGGAAGGGGCTGGGCGGTCATCCCGTTGATCCGCTCATCCCGGCATTCGCCGGGATGAGCGGTGTTTCGGACCGCTGGCGAGCGGTCCACTAGGGCGCTTTTCAGCCCCCTCCTGGGGATAGAGCGCCGTCGACGCTGGGCGTCGAGCACACAGACCCAAGTAAAATCAATGCTCTAAAACTATCTCACCCTCTTTGCGCTGGCGCGCCCGCTGCTGCCGTATCTTTGTTTCATGGCCCGGAGAAGCGAGATGAGCCCCGAGGAACTGATGCGAGACGGCGATAGGTTGCTGGTCGAACTGCACATCGCCAACCTCTTCGACGTGCAGGACACCACCGCCCTGCGCACCCCGGCCGAGCAGACCAAGCTGCTCGGCTCCGTCGCTTTCACCGCGCGCCGGATGAACGCGACCGTCGCCGCCAGCCGCCGCTCCCTGGCCGATGTCATGGCCGACGCCAGGGCGATCAAGGCTTCCAGGATGAAGGCCCAGGCCGCCAACGAGAACGACGAGAACCCCAGCCCGGAGATGGAAATGGATGACGACTCTGGCCGCACCCCCGAACGCGTCGCCGCTTTTCATACCGAAATCCAGCGAAGACTGGCTGCTCTTGTTGAACGAAGAGAAGCTAAAGGAATGGGTCGCCAACACCCCGTGGTCGGCCTTGGAGCGTCAGATGAAGGCCTTGCGGCCGTCGCAGGCCCCTCACCAGAAAGCCCCATCTGACCCCTGGACCACTTGGCTGTTCCTCGGCGGTCGCGGCGCCGGCAAGACCTTCGCGGGCGCGTCCTGGATCGTCGACCAAGCCGAGCCCGGCGTCCACCTCGCCCTGGTCGGTCCCACCTTCCACGACGTGCGCGAAGTGATGATCGAGGGGCCGTCCGGCATCAAGAGCCTCTACCCGCCCGGCGAGCGGCCGACCTGGCGCGCCAGCCGCAAGCGCCTGGAGTTCAAGAACGGCGCCGTCGCCCAGGCCTTCTCGGCCGAGGATCCCGACAGCCTGCGCGGCCCGCAGTTCCACGCCGCCTGGGCCGACGAGTTCTGCGCCTGGCGGAGGCCCGCCGAGACCCTGGCCATGCTGCGCTTTGGCCTGCGCCTGGGCCAGGATCCGCGCCTGGTGGTCACCACCACGCCCCGGCCGATCCGCGCCCTGCGCACCCTGATCGCCGAGCCCGGCACGATCGACACCCGCGCGGCCACCGGCGCCAATGCGGCCTATCTCGCTCCGGCCTTCCTGGCCACGCTGCAAAGCCTGTACGGCGGCACGCGCCTGGCCGCCCAGGAGTTGGATGGCTTGATCGTCGAGGGCGAGGGCGGGCTGTTCCGCGCCGAGGACCTGGCCCGCTGCCGGGGCGCGCCGCCGGCCGCCTTCGACCGGGTGGTCGTGGCGGTGGATCCGCCGGCCACCGCCGGCGGCGACGCCTGCGGCATCGTGGTCTGCGGCCGGGCCGGCGACCGGGCCTTCGTCCTGGCCGACCTGACCGCGCGCGGCCTGTCGCCCCACGGCTGGGCGAGGCGCGCCGTCGAGGCCGCCCACCGCTTCGACGCCGACGCCCTGGTGGCCGAGGCCAACCAGGGCGGCGACATGGTCCGCGCCGTCCTGGCCCAGGCCGACCCGCCGTGCCCGGTCAAGTTGGTCAAGGCCTCGCTGGGCAAGCGGGCCAGGGCCGAGCCGGTGGCGGCCTTGTATGAACAGGGCCGGGTGGTTCACTGCGGGGCCTTTCCGGCCCTGGAGGAGGAACTGATGGCCCTGGGGTCGGGCGATCTGGGGCACAGCCCGGACCGGGCGGACGCCCTGGTCTGGGCGCTGGCGGACTTGATGCTGGGGATCGGGAGGCGGCCGCGGTTGTCGGTGCTGTAGGGGCCGCATACTCCCCCCACCGTCGGCTTCGCCGACACCTCCCCCACAGGGCTAGCAGATTCACACATGTCTGAGGGTGGCCTGTAAGTTAGCCAGGGTCCAGCCGCATTTGCGGTCCTGGAGGCTGCGCCAACCGCGTAGCATGACGATG
>NZ_JAFCUB010000046.1:0-28215 GCF_049896325.1 Caulobacter sp. DWP3-1-3b2 | reverse complement strand
AAAGACTGGCGGCGCGTCGCAACCCGCTACGACAAACTCGCCGCCATCTTCGCCAGCGCCGTCTTCATCGCCGCAATCATCATCTGGTGGGCTCAATGAGTCTGGACCCTAGAGCATTTCCCGACCTGACTCCCTCAAGCCGTGAGCTCTAATCTTCTGTTTTGACACATTTTTCTTCACGCGAACCGGAACCACTTCGCTCGAAAAATGCTCTAGCCCTTCGCCGCCGTCTCGATCGCCTCGACGACCAGCCCCTCGGTCAGCAGTTGCGGCAGCACCGCCGGCGGCCCGCCGCTCTTGGGATAGACCAGGTAAAGCGGCACGCCCGCTCGGCCGTGCTCGGCCAAGGCGGCGGCGATGACGGCGTCGCGCTTGGTCCAGTCGGCCTTCAGATAGACCGCGTCCGCCGCCTTGAAGGCGTCGACGACGCGCTGGCCCTTCAGGGCCGTGCCCTCATTGACCTTGCAGGTCACGCACCAGTCGGCGGTGAAATCGACCATCACCACCTTGCCCTTGGCTTGTAGGGCGGCGACCTTTTCGGGGCTCCACACCTCGGCGGCCAGGCCGGGACCGGCCGGCGCGCTCGCCGCATCGGCCACCGGCGCCGAGGCCGGGGTGGCGCGGACGGCGGCGATCACCAGCGCAACCACCGCGACCAGCGACAGGGCCGCGATCCCGAACGGGACGACCGCGCCCTTGCCCTCGATCCGGCGGGCTTGGGCCAGGCCATACAGCCAGGCGGCGAAGGCGGTGAGCACGGCGGCGGCCAGGATCAAGGCTAGCGGGATCGACCCCGTCTGCTGGCTGAACACCCAGGCCAGCCAGGCGGCCGTCGCGTACATCGGGAAGGCCAGGCCCTTCTTCAGCACGTCCATCCAGGGGCCCGGGCGCGGCAGGCGGGCCAGCAGGCCGGGGATGAAGGCCAGCAATACGAACGGCGCGGCGAAACCCAGGGCCAGCCCCAGGAACACCGCCAGCGACAGCAGCGGCGGCTGGGTCAGGGCGTAGCCAAGGGCCCCGGCCATGAAGGGCGCGGTGCAGGGGGCGGCCACGACCACGGCCAGGGCGCCGGTCAGGAACGAGCCGCCAATCCCGTCGGCGCTGGAACCCGAGGCCACGCCTTGCACGGACGCGCCCACCTCGAACACCCCCGACATGTTCAGCGCCACCAGCAGCATCAGCAGCGACAGGGCCGCGACCACGGCCGGCGACTGCAGCTGGAAGCCCCAGCCCACCGCCGCCCCGCCGGCCCGCACCGCGATCAAGGCGCCGGCCAGGACCAGGAAGGTCACGACCACCCCGGCCAGGAAGGCCAGGCCCTGGACACGGGTCTTGCCGGCGTCATGGGCATGGGCGGTCAGGCTGGCGGCCTTCATCGACAGGATCGGGAAGACGCACGGCATCAGGTTGAGGATCAGCCCGCCCAGGAAGGCGAAGGCCACGGCCAGGGGCAGGCCCAGGCTGGCGCCCGACGGCGATCCGGTCTTGGCGACGGCGGCCGGCGCGCCCAGGCCGCCGGCGTCCGCTGGGATCTCGCCGGGCGTCGCGGTGATCTCGTACGAGGCCCCGCCCACGGCCAGCACACCGGCCAGTTCGGTTGGCGGCGTGCCTTGGGTGAAATCATAGCCGGGCGTCAGCGACAGGGTCAGGCCCCCAGGGCCGCGCTCGATACCCTGCTCTGGCGGGTGCTCGATGACCTTGCCGGAATAGGGATAGAAATAGGCCCCGGCGACGTCGGCGCCCTTGAGCGGCGCGCCGGTCACGGCCAGTTTCAAGAGCTTGCCCTGCAGGCTGAACACCGCCTTCAGGCCGGCTGGCTTGGGCGCCTTGGCCAGGGTCTCGGCGACCTTGGCGCCCCATTTCGGATCCGTGGCGGGCATGCCAGCCACGACCGGCAGGGTCAGGGTGACGACAGCGTCCTCGGGCACGCAGACCTGTTCGCAGACCAGGAAGGCGACGGCGGCCTTCAGGGTGATGACCGAGCCGACGCGGGCGTCGGCGGGCACGGTGATCGGCACGGGCAGCAGCACCTCGCCGGTATAGGCGTAGTCGAGCAGCGGCCCGACCCGGCTCTTCTCCGGCGTAGGCCAGACAATGTCGCCCGCCGTCCAGCCTGGCGGCAGGGTCCAGACGATCTTGGTGGCGTCTCCAGCGTCGCCGGGATTGCGCCAATAGGTGTGCCAGCCGGGAATGATCTTCTGGCGCAGGGCCACATAGAAAGTCCCGCCCGGCGCGGCGCCGGCCTCCTGGGAAACCAGCTCGACCTCGATGTGACCCGACTGCACCGGCTGGGCGACGGCCTGCCCTGTCAGGAAGGGCGCGCCAAGGAGCATCGCGACGAGCAGCGCGGGGAGAGCGGAGAGCAGCTTTTGAAGGCGCATGAACGGGTTCCGGGCGCGGCCAGACGGGGTGGCAATTGGGGGCGGATGACACATGACCCCTCCGCGCGCTCTCGACAATGGTCAAGCCGTCGTGATCAGGTCGAAGATCAGCCTTGCCAGGAGTGACTCGCCCATGCCCGCGGCCTTCGACGACATCGAGATCGGTCAAGTGGTCTCGCTGGGGACCACCGTCGTCGACGCCAAATCGCTGGAACAGTTCTGCGCCGCCTTCCAGCCCGGCTGGCCGGCGGCCAGCGGCGCGCCCGACACCATGGTCTTCGCCATCTGGTCCAAGCTCGACGCCGAGGCCACCGCGATGTGGCCGCAAACCAAGCGGGTCGGCGTCGACGCCCTGCGCTGGCTGCGCAATCCGCCGGCCGGCGAGCTGCTGCGCGGCCGGATGACCGTGATGGGCAAGGACCCGGTTGGCGAGGGCAAGGGCATCGTCATCGCCCAGCACGACCTGCTCGACGAGGCGGGACGGCTAGTCTTCTCGTGCCTGACCCGCAGCATCTTCGCCCGGTGAACGAAAAAGGCGGCGGACCCTTCAGGATCCGCCGCCCTTCCGACGCCGTAAGGCATGAAGCCTAGTTCAGCACGCCGGCGCCTTGCTGCTGGCGGGTCATGGCCAGGGCGACCAGGCGGTCCCAGCCGATCAGCGACACCAGGTGGGCGTAGATCTGGGCCAAGGCGCCGCTGGTCTGCAGTTCCTTGATCTTGTCGGCCGGCATGGCGTTCAGCTTCTCTTCCGAGACGCCGAAATACTCGGCCACGACCTGCGGCTCGCCCGCCACGCCGTTGGCGTCCTGCGGGGTGAAGAAGGCCTTCTTCAGCTCGAACAGGTCGTTATCCTTCAGCAACTGCACGAACGAGTCAGTGCGACGGCGCTCGATTTCGAAGTCGTCGCAGAACTTGATGCAGTTCTGGGTGTATTCGGTCGGCTCGCCCGCAGCGTCGAACAGCGGGGTGTCGCCGCCGGCCGCCAGCAGGTCCGAAGCGGTGTCGATGCAGACGATCAGGCGGTCCTGCGACTCGTCATTGGCCAGCACGAAGGGATAGCGACGAATATAGGCCGGGATATAGACGCCCGCCTCGAAGCCGCCGTCGGCCTTGATGAACAGGTTCTCGCCGGTGTTCAGGCCCATGACGGCCAGAGGCACGCGGTCTTCGCCCGCGAAGATGACCGGATAGGACAGGGCCGACGGCGCGAACTCGGTCACGGCGACCGGCACGGCGGTGCCATTCACGGCGAAGCTGTAGGGCTTGTCCTTGTGGACGAGGCCGAGCTTGCCGTGCTGCTCGCGGTTCAGCGGCTCCGGCGTAGAATAGAACAGAACGTTGCCGGAGATGCCGCCGGCGGGTTGGGTCGTTTCCATGTACAGCTCGACAAAAGGCTAATGAACGGACGCCTCTTGCGCTCAGGCGGCCTTTGAAGGTCCGGCGCTTCTAGCCGATCCGGAGAGGCCTCGCAATCGACCCCTCCGCCTCACGGTCAGGGCCAGGCTTCATTTCACCCTGAGCGGGAAAAGCCGCCGCTCAGAACTTCCAGGCCACCCCCGCCCGCACCGACCGCCCGGGTGACGGGGCGATGTCCTTGAGGAACGAGGCGTGCTCGCGGATCTCTTCGTTGGTCAGGTTTCGGCCGTCAACGAACAGCCGCAAGGGCGAGTCGGCGATCGGCTTGAACGTGGCCTTCATATTGACCACCGTGTAGCCGTCGGTCGGTAGCTCGAAGGTCGCCACCCGGTCCTGCTCGGCGACGCGGCGCACCTCCAGCGTGGTCTCGACACGCGGCGCGCTCCAGATCACCGAACCGCCCAGCGACCACGGCGGGATCCGAGCGGGCGTGCCTGCATCTGTCGCCCCATGCACCCAGTCGAACGTGGTTTCCAGCCGGATCGACTGGGCCGCGCCGCGCCAGGCGTCATAGCCAGCCTCGAACTCGGCGCCGTGGAAGTCGGCCTTGGTCTGGAAATACTGATAGACGGGCAGATCGTCCTCAATCGCGCCGGTCGGGGCCTCCTCGATGAAGCTGCCGTACCTGGCCGCCCACAGGTGACCTTCGGCGCGCAGGCGGTCGCCCTTCCAGCGGACGGTGGCTTCCAGCGAGGTGACGGTCTCGGACTTCAGGTCGTCGTCGCCGACCTCGAAGCCGCCGGTGCCCGGGTGCGGGCCGTTGGCGAACAGCTCAAACTCGGTCGGCGCCCGACCGTTGCGCGACAGGGTCAAGGCGTAGAACAACTGGTCGGTCGGCTTCAGGAACAGGCCGATCGAGCCGGAAACATTGTCGAAGTCGCGCTTTTCGGTCGGGGTCTGCAGCGACCGGGTGTCGAAGCGCAGGCCGGCGTCGACGCCCCAGGTTCCGCGATCGAGGCGCTGCAGGGTGAAAACACCATATTCCTTGATCTTGGTCGAAGGCACGAAGGCCTCGTCGCCGATGGCCTCGAAATTGCGCGACAGGCCCTGAAAGCCAATAGCGCCCTGGTGGCCGTCATGCTCGCGGTGCACCAGTTCGACGCGGCCCTCGACGCCGTCCGACAGGAAGCGGGTGCCAACCGCGCCCGTATCGACGCTGACCTCGGCGTGCTGATAGTCGGCATAGCCCACCGAGACGCGGATCTTCTCGAACAAGGCGTTGTCCAGCGCCTGTTCGCCGCGCACGTCGTAGCGGGTCTGCTGCAGGTGGATGGAGACCGGGCCTTCGGCGTTGGGATCGATCGGGGCGAGAATCTGCTCGTACGGCACGCCGTAGGTCGTATCGGTGCGCTTTACCGAGGCGCCGAAGAAGCCCCGCTCATGGACATAGGAGACGCCGGCGCCGTAGGCGTCGACCTCCACGTCGGTGTTCTTGACCAAGTGATCGGGATCGACTGTCAGGCCGTCGCGGGCCGACAGGCGGTCGGAGACGGGCGCGACAGGCACGTCATAGTCCTTGGTGCGGCGGCTGGAGAGGTCGGCGGCGAACACCAGCGGGCCCTTCCCCGCCTTGATCGCGGTGCTGTAGGCATAGCCGTCGTCCACCGACGAGGCCGAGGCCGACAGCCGGCCCTCGAAACCCGTCGTGGCCGGCGCCGAAGGCACGCGCTCGTCGATCATGTTGACCACGCCGCCGATGCCGGAGCCACCATAGGCCAGGGTCGAGGGACCGCGCAGCACCTCGATGCGCGAGGCTTCTCCGGGATCGCTGGCCACGGCGTGGTCGGGCGACAGGGCGCTGGCGTCCACCTGGCCTACCCCGTTCTGCAGCACCATCACCCGGGGTCCGGACATGCCGCGGATTACCGGCCGCGAGGCGCCGGGGCCATAGAATGTGGAGCGCAAGCCCGGCAGGCCGTTGAGCATGTCGCCGATCCCGGCGGGCGCGGCGACGTCGAGCTGGTCGCGGGTCACCACGTTGACGCTGCTGGTGATGGTGTCGAGCGACACCGCATAGGGCGCAGCGGTGACCACGACCCTATCGACCACATCCGGCCGAGGAGCGTCGGCGATCACGGGCGCTGGGACATCGGCGGCGTGGGCCAGAGGCGCGACGAGAGCGAGCGCCAGAAGGCTCGCGGCGCAGAGAAGAACCCGACGGGGCATGAAACCTATCCTGAACCTTGACCGGGGGAGCGATCGAAAGGAGCGTTATGAAATAACATATCTGTTCGTCAAGCCGCTTCGTGCTTGACGCGGTCGATCCGCCCCGTTCTGTGGGCGGATGAACGAACGGATACCGCCCGTGACCCGCAACGCCCTGATCGCCCTCACTCTGGCCGGCCTGCTCACGGCCAGTTGCGCCTCGCTCCAAGACCTGTTCCCGCCACAGGCCGCGCCGATCGCGCAGACCGCGACCTCGGCCAGTTGGACGGCGCCGCCCAAGGGCTATCTGGGCGCGGATACGGGCCTGGACGGCGCGACCATCATCGGCCCGCCGCCCGCTCCAGCCTCGCCGCGCGGCGAGGCCGACCGCATGACCTTCAACGACACCCGCAAATTCGCCGGCACCCCCGCCTGGGCCCAGGCGATCGCCGACGCTGACCTATCGGGCAAGTACGGTTTCCGAAGCTTCTCTTGCGCGGCCGGCGTGACGATCAGCCCAGAGAAGACCCCGATCCTGACCCGAATGTTGATGCGGATGACGGCCGACGCGGCGACGATCTATCGGCCGACCAAGGCGGTGTTCCAGCGCGCCAGGCCCCCGGTGGGCAATAGCAAGCCGATCTGCGTGCCGCGCGAGAAATGGATCGAGACCGACGGGTCATACCCCTCGGGGCACGGCTTGATCGGTTGGTCCTGGGGGCTGGTGATCTCCGAAGTCGCGCCGGACAGGGCCAGCGCGATCCTGGCGCGCGGCCGGACGTTCGGCGACAGCCGGATCATCTGCGGCGTGCACTATCAGAGCGACGTCGAGGCTGGGCGCTATCTGGGCTCAGCCATGGTGTCTAAGCTGCATCAGAACGCCGAGTTCATGAACGACCTGGAAGAGGCGCGGGCCGAGGTGGTGGCGTCACAGGCGATGGGTGCGCCGACGGGGTGCCTTGCCGGCTGACACTTGCCCCCTGCGGGTCGCTTCGCGACCGTCTTTCCCATGGGGGGAAGAGCTCAGAGGTAGGCGAGGCTCCGCCCCCTATGGGGGCGGACAGACGGCGAAGCCGTCAGGTGGGGGCAAGAGAGTGAGCCGCTGTCCTAGGTCGGCCGTGTCGTCGCCAACGCCCCATAAAGCTCCGGCCGGCGGTCGCGGAAGAAGCCCCAGGCCGCGCGGTGGGTCTGCAAGAAGTCCAGGTCGAAGGTCGAGGCCACCAGGCCCTCCTCGGCGTGACCCAGCTCGCTAACCAGGTCGCCACGATGGTCGGCGATGAAGCTGGAGCCGTAGAAGGTCTGGCCGCCGTTGGGATAGTTCTCCCAGGGCTCGAAGCCGATGCGATTGGCGCCGATCACCGGGATCACGTTTGACACCGCGTGACCCTGCATCGCCCGCTGCCAGGGCAGGGTCGTGTTGAGGCTTGGATCATGCGGCTCGCTGCCGATGGCGGTGGGGTAGAACAGGGCCTCCGCGCCCAGCAGCGCCATGGCGCGCGCGGCCTCGGGGTACCATTGGTCCCAGCAGATGCCGACGCCCAGGCGGCCAAATCGGGTGTCCCAGACCTTGAAGCCGGTGTCGCCGGGACGGAAATAGTACTTCTCCTGATAGCCGGGGCCATCGGGGATGTGGCTCTTGCGATAGACGCCCAGCATCGACCCGTCGGCGTCGGCCATCACCAGGCTGTTGAAATAGTGCGGGCCTTCGCGCTCGAAGATCGAGATCGGGATCACCACGCCCAGCTCGCCCGCCAGCGGCGCTATGGCCTTGACCACCGGATGCTCCCGCCACGGGTGAGCTTCCGCGAACCAGCGCTCCTCTTGGGTGACGCAGAAATAAGGACTCTGGAACAGCTCGGACGGCAGGATGACCTGCGCGCCGCCCGCCGCGGCCTCGCGGATGAAGCCTTCGGTCTTCTTGATGTTGGCCGCCAGGTCCATGCCGTAGGAGGTCTGGATGGCCGCGACGCTCAGGGTGCGGGTCATTAGACCTCCGGTTCTTGCTGGCTGATGCAGTGGAACGACCCGCCGCCGGTCAGGATGGCGGTGGACGGCAGGCCGATGACCTCGCGCTCGGGGAACAGGCCACCGATCACCTCGACGGCGAAGGCGCCCGACTGCTCGGCATAGATCGGCACGATCACCGCCTCGTTGGCGATCAGGAAGTTCATGTGCGAGGCCGGGACGATGTCGCCGTCCGCGTTGAGGATCCGGCCCGGCGAGGGGATCCGCACCACCTGCAGGGGCGAGCCGCGGCTGTCGGTCATCGCCGCCAGGGTGCGGGCCGTCTCGGCATAGACCTCGGCATTGGGGTCGTCGGAGCCGAAGGCCATCGGGCAGGCCACAACGCCCGGCGCGACAAAGCGGGCCAGGTTGTCGACATGGCCATCGGTGTGGTCGTTCAACAAACCATCGCCCAGCCACAGCAGCTTCTTGGCCCCCAGGGCGTCGGCCAGGGCGGTCGAGGCGGTGGCCTCGTCCCAGTCGGTGTTGCGGTTGACGTTCAGCAGGCACTGGCGGGTAGTCAGGATCGTGCCCGAGCCGTCATGGTCCAGCGACCCGCCCTCAAGGACGAAGGCGTTGCGGGTCAGGGGCGCGCCAGAGGCGGCGGCGATCTGCTCGGCGACGATGTCGTCGCCCTCCATCTCGTACTTGCCGCCCCAGCCGTTGAACAGGAAGCCAGCCGCCACGGCGCCGTGGGCGGTTTCGGTGAAGATCGGACCGGTGTCGCGCAGCCAGATGTCGCCGAACTGGCCCCGGACGACCTCGACCGTGGTGTCGTCCAGCAGGGCCCTGGCGGCAGCCTCGGCCTCATCGCCGACCACCATCAGACGCACGCGTTCACCGCCAACGCCGGCGAGGGCGCGCGCCAAGTCGGCGACCTCGGCCTGGGCCTGGACGAGATCTTCGCGCCAGACATCGGGGTGGCTGGGAAAGCCCACCCACATGGCGCGGTGCGGAGCCCATTCAGCGGGAACGGTCGGGGTCATGAAGTCTAGCCTGATCGAAACGGGGGGCGCAAATGGGCCGGGATGGCCCGAGGGTCAAGGCGCTCTTCTAGCAAAGTCGCACGACAAAAGAAAAAGGGCGGCCTGTTTCCAGGCCGCCCTCTCGCTTGGAGCCCGCCGAAGCGAGCGCCAGTCTTGTTCTAGAACTCGGTGCGCAGCGTGAACTGCACGGTGCGCGGCGAGCCGATGTAGTAGGTCGGCGCGCCCCTCCCCGTCACGCCCGTGATCGCCTGAGCGTTGGTGCGCGAGCTGATCGAGCCGAAGTAGGTTTCGTTGAACAGGTTGTTCACGTTCAGCTGAGCGTAGGTCTTCTTGGCGAACGGCAGGTCGTACTTCAGCGACAGGTCCCACACGGTGTAATGCGGAGCCACTTCGTCGTTCACGTCGGTCGAGAAACGGTCGCCGGTGAACTTGCCCTGGACGCCGAGCGCGAGCGCGTCGGTGATGTCCCAATCAACGCGGCCGCCGAAGGTGTATTTCGGGGTCTCGACGACTTGCTTGCCCGACAGCGGCAGGACGTTGCCAACGGCGGAGCCGTTGACCAGGTCGTCCTGGATCTTGCTGCTGTTGTACGAGAACGAGGCGGTGACCGTCAGGTACTCTTCCGGAGCCCAGGCGGCTTGGGTGTCCAGGCCGTAGGCCTTCACGGCGCCGACGTTGCGGTCGATGCTGATGTTCAGGTCCGGATCATAGGCTTGAACGATGCGGTTCTTGTAGTCCGTCTTCCACAGCGCGGCGGTGGCCATGAACGTCGGGCTCGAGAAACGATAACCCAGGTCATAGGTCTTGGTCGTTTCCGGCTTGGTGTCGGCCGGTGCGCCAACGCCGTTCACCAGGGTCGCGGTGTAAAGGTTGTCCGTACGCGGCGACGAGAAGCCCTCGGCGTAGCTGGCATAGACCGTGCTGCCGCCGCCCAGGTCATAGGTCGCGCCGGCGTTCGGCAGGATCTTGTCGTACTTCACCGTGGCCGACCATGGCTTGATGTAGCGCAGGTTAGCGGCGGCGCCGGCAGCGAACTGCACGGTGCCATCGGTGTTGGTGACCACCGGAACCTGGGTCGTGCAGTTCACCGTGAAGCCGGAAATCACGGTCGTCAGGTTCGTGGCGTTCTGCGTGTAGCAGTATTGGTTCAGTTCGCGCTTGAAGAAGGGGGCGCGCAGGCCGAGGTTCACGGTCAGGCGGCTGTCCATGAACTTGCCGCGGTATTCGGCGGCGACTTGGTTCAGCTGGGCGATCGAGAAACGGTCCCGGGCGCGCAGGAAGCTGCCGTCGGCCGTGGCGACCGTCGCGCCGTGGCCTTCCTTGCCGCCGAACACGTTGGTCGTCGTGCCATCGGTGTTCAGGGTGGTGTATTCGCCGGTCTGGCGGTGACGGCCGTAATCACCGGTGTAGGCGATACGGAAGCGGTTGTCGTCGTTCAGATCCCAGATCAGCGAGCTGGTGCCGGTGTAGCGACGGGTGTTGGTGACGCTGGGCGCGAAGAACGCGACGCTGTCAAGGGTGTCGCCATCGCCGTTCAGGTCCTTGCCAACCGTGCCCGTGCCCTTAACGCGACCATCGGTTTCGCTGACGGTTGTCAGCTGCGAGCCGCCGTCGGCCAGGGTGTATTGGAAAGACGGATCGACGGTCAGGCGCAGATTGTCGGTCAGGTGGAACAGGGCCGAGCCGCGGACGCTGCCGGTGTTCGACGGGTTGACCTGACGACCGTAGAAGTCGGAGCAGTTGCCGGGGATGACCGGCGCGCTGGTTGTGATGGTCGCGGTCGCCGGGCTCAGCACGCGGTTCACGCAGGTGTCGGTGTAGTCGAGATTCTTGCCGAACGCGTTGAACTCGGGCAGCGTCAGCGTGCGGATATTGTTGTTGCGGTTCTCGTTGTAGTTCACCGCGAGGCTGACGAAGTCGCCGCGATCGCCGAGATCTTGGATGATCCGGGCGTTGACTTGCTTCTTCTCAAGCGTGCCCGGGCCCTTCCACTTGTCGTACTTCTGCCAGGAGCCGGCGACGAAGGCGCGCGTGCCCCAGGGACCGACATCGCCCGAGTCCAGCATCAGGAAGCCACGACGATAGTTGTTTTCGCCGATTGAGGCGTCGGCGATGCCGCCGAAGTCGTGGCCCGGCTTGCGGGTCACGTAGTTGATCGTGCCGCCGGTGGCCGAAGCGGTCGGGCTATCGACGTCGGTCGTGCCCAGGTTGACGCTGGCGCGGTCGATCAGTTCGGCGTCGAGTTGTTGGTTCGGGTAGACGGCGTAGTTGCCGGTGTCGTTCAGCGGAACGCCATCGAACGTGACCGAAACGCGCGCGCCGTCGAAGCCGCGCAGGCGCAGGTTGCCGCCCGACGAGCCGTAGGGGTCGTTGTTGGTGAAGCTGACGCCCGGGAGCAGGTTCAGCGACTGGAACACGTTCTGGCCGGTCGATTGGGTGGCCAGGAAGGCGGCGTCGACGGACGCGCGCGACTTCGGCGCGGTTTCCACGACTTGGCCGGCGACGGCGCGCGTGCCGGCGGCGGTCACGACGACGCTATCGACTTCGTTGGCTTGCGAACCCGTCGACTGGGCCATGGCGGCGGTGGCGCTCAGCAGGCTACCGACCAAAGCGGTCGACGCCAGGCAGGCGAGCTTTTTCGTCATCATCTTGATTTATCCCCTTATTCCGGTCGCGAAGGGGCGCATGGAGCCCGACTGACCAATCGTTAAGAGGCTCTTTAGCGACCTATTTAGAAGGTTTGGTGACGGAAACGACACGATGGCGGATAAACCGGGCCGGGGTGTCTCGCTTGCAACAGATCTAGTCAGTGTCTTCTTACTTATGCGGGAGAAATCAGCGTGGCCCTTGATGAAATGGCGCGGACGGCCGAAGCGCGGGCCTGGCGGCTGACGCTGGTTTTGGTGGGCGTGCTGACGATCCTGCGGGTCGTGGCGCTGTTCACCACGCCCCTGGAGTTGTACCCGGACGAAGCTCAGTACTGGCTTTGGTCGCGCCATCTGGATTTCGGCTATTTTTCCAAGCCGCCGATGATCGCCTGGCTGATCTGGGCCACGACGCACGTCGGTGGCGACGGCGAGGCCTGGCTGCGGGTCGGCTCGCCGCTGCTCAACGCGGGCACGGCCCTGGTGATCGCCCGCATCGCCCTGAGGCTCTATGGCGACCAGCCGGGGGGCCGATGGATCGGCCTGGCGGCGGCGGCGGTGTTCGCCTTGATGCCTGGCATTCAGCTGTCGTCGGTCTTGATCACCACCGACACCCCGCTGCTGTTTTTCCTGTCCCTGATGATCTGGGCTTGCGTGGCCCTGCCCGCCGCCTCGCCCCGAACCCGGATATGGGTGGCGGCCGGCATGGGCGCGGCGCTGGGCATGGCGTTCCTGAGCAAGTATGCGGCGGTCTACGCCCTGGCCGGCCTGGGCGCGCATCTCTTCATCTCTCGCGCGGCGCGGCGGGCCTGGACCCCTGCCATGGCGGGCGCGTTCTTCGCCGCCCTGTTCGTGGTGTTCGCGCCGAACATGGTGTGGAACCTCAACCACCACTTCTCGACGCTGGAGCACACGGCCGCCAACGCCAACTGGAAGTCGGGCAAGCTGTTCAATCCGATGGAGATGCTGAGCTTCATCGGGTCGCAGTTCGCGGTGTTCGGCCCCGTGCCCTTCGGCGTGTTGGCGGGGGGCGCGATCCTGCTGGCCGGGCGCAAGCGCCTGACCTCGCCCGACCTGATGCTGCTGTGCTTCGCCCTGCCGCCGCTGGTCACCGTCGCCGCCCAGGCCTTCGTGTCGCGCGCCAACGCCAACTGGGCCGGCGCGGCCTATGTCGCCGGCTCGGTGCTGGTCGCCGCCTGGCTGCTGCGCTGGGAGGCCCGCCGCTGGCTGATCGGCGGCCTGGCCCTGCAGGCGGTGCTGGCCGCGCTGTTCCTGACCTGGGTGATCAACCCGCGCACCGCCGAGGCCATGGGCATGGCCAACAGCTTCAAGCGAGTCCGCGGCTGGGACCAGACGGTGCGGACGATCATCGACCGCTCGCGCGAGGAGCAGGCGCTGCATGGCGGCCTGACCGCCGTGGCCGTCGACGACCGGTTCCTGTTCAACGTCGCCGCCTATTACGGCCGCGACTATTTTGGCACGCCGCAAGCGCCGCCCTTGAGAATGTGGGTGCATGAGATCGCGCCCCGCAACCAGGCCGAGGCCGAGGCGCCGATGACCGCCCAGCTCGGCAAACGGGCGCTGATCGCCAGCCTGGACGGCGTCTATCGCGCCAAGATCCAGCAGGACTTCGCGCGCACCTCGGATTTGCAGATCGTCAGTGTGCGTCTGGACAAGAAGCACTCACGCCGTACCGACCTTTTCGTCGCCGAGGGTTTCCAGCCCGTAGCCCGCGATCCGGTGACCGGGCTGCCCTCGGATCCGGCGCCGAAACCGTAGGCGTTTCAGCGGCGAACACTTGCCCCCTACGGGTCGCTTTGCGACCGTCTTCCCCCAGAGGGGGAAGAGCTCAGATGCGCGAGGCTCCGCCCCCTCGCCGCGACAGACCGCGAAGGGGTCGGGTGGGGCAAGTCAGTGATCCACTAAACCCCGACATCGAACGCGGCCTCGGTCTTGGCCTTGACCTCATCCACGGTCACGCCCGGCGCCAGCTCGATCAGCCGCACCGGCGTCTTGCCGCGATTGATCTCGAAGACGCCCAGCTCAGTGATCAGCAAGTCGACCACCCCCGCGCCTGTCAGCGGCAACGAACAGCTGTGCAGCAGCTTGGGCGCGCCGGACTTCTCGCAGTGGTCCATGACCACCACCACGCGCTTGACGCCGGCCACCAGGTCCATGGCCCCGCCCATGCCCTTGACCATCTTGCCCGGCACCATCCAGTTGGCCAAGTCACCCGTTTCCGACACCTGCATGCCGCCCAGGATCGACAGGGCGATGTGCCCGCCGCGGATCATCGCGAAGCTGTCGGCCGACGAGAAATAGGAGCTGCTGTCCAGCTCGGTGATCGTCTGCTTGCCGGCGTTGATCAGGTCGGCGTCCTCCTCGCCCTCATAGGGGAAGGGGCCCATGCCGAGCATGCCGTTCTCGCTCTGCAGCGTCACCGACATCCCCTCGGGGATATAGTTGGCCACCAGGGTCGGGATGCCGATGCCCAGGTTCACGTAGAAGCCGTCTTTCAGCTCCTTGGCCGCCCGTTCGGCCATTTCGTCGCGCGTCCACGCCATCAGACGGTTTCCTTCTGGCGGGTGGTCACGCGCTCGATGCGCTTCTCGAACTTGGCGCCCTTGATCAGGCGATCCACATAGATGCCGGGCGTGTGGATATTGTCCTTGTCCAGCGCGCCGACCTCCACGATCTCCTCGACCTCGACGATCGTGACCTTGCCGGCCGTGGCCATCATCGGATTGAAGTTGCGGGCGGTCTTTCGGTAGACGAGGTTACCCTCGGCGTCGGCCTTCCAGGCCTTGACGATCGACAGGTCGGCCGCCAGGCCGCGCTCCATCACATAGAGCTCGCCGTCAAAGTCGCGCACTTCCTTACCCTCGGCGACCAGGGTGCCGACCCCGGTGCGCGTGAAGAAGGCGGGGATGCCCGCCCCGCCGGCGCGGATGCGTTCGGCCAGGGTGCCCTGCGGATTGAACTCCAGTTCCAGCTCACCAGAGAGGTAGAGCTGTTCGAACAACTTGTTCTCACCCACATAGGACGAGACCATCTTCTTGATCTGGCGGTTCTCCAGCAGGATGCCCAGGCCAAAGCCATCGACGCCGCAATTGTTGGAGACCACCGTGAGGTCCTTGACACCCGTCTCGCGGATCGCCGCGATCAGGTTCTCGGGAATGCCACAGAGCCCAAAGCCCCCGGCCATGATGGTCATGCCATCGAACAAAACACCCGCCAGCGCGTCGGCGGCTGTGGACTTCACCTTGTCGACCATGGTTCCTCCCGGAGCGACTTTCGCCGACTGCTCTGAGCCGCCGGCCGGAGAAATTCAACCCTTGATGAATACAATTTCGATGTGTGGAGTTTCGGCGTGACGGATTGGATTGACCCAGCGGAATCTAGCACTTCGACCGCGCCAGCCGCCACCTCGGGCGTGTTGCTGACTTTGGCTCATCCGGCGCTTGAACGCTCTCGCGCCAACCGCGCCCTGGCCAAGGCGGCCAAGGGGCTGGGCGGGGTCACCTTACACGACCTGTACGAGACCTATCCCGACTTCGCGATCGACATCGAGGCCGAGCAGGAAAAGCTGCTGGCCCACGACGTCATCGCTCTGCAGTTCCCGCTCTACTGGTATTCGACCCCCGCCCTGCTGAAGGAGTGGCTCGACCTGGTGTGGCTGCACGGCTTCGCCTACGGGATCGACGGCAACGCCCTGGCCGGCAAGCGGATGTTCGTCGCCTGCACCACGGGCGGCGCGGCCAAGGCCTATCACGCCCACGGCTACAACCGCTTCACCCTGGACGAGTATCTGCGGCCGCTGGAACAGACGGCCTATCTGTGCGGCATGGTCTGGGAAACGCCCTTCGTGGTGCATGGGGCGGCGGTGAAGAATGACGAGGACCTCAAGGCGGAGGCCGCGAACTACCGCGCCCGCATCGCCTCGCTGATCACCACCCCCGCCGACGCCGAACTGGGGGCATAGCGGATGTCGTTTCTTCTCCAGGCCCTGGTCTATCTCGGCGCCGCCGTCATCTCCGTGCCGATCGCCAAGCGGTTGGGGCTGGGCTCGGTGCTGGGCTATCTGATCGCCGGGGTGGTGATCGGCCCCTTCGCCCTCTCCTTGGTTGGCGAGCAGACCGACATCATGAAATTCGCCGAATTCGGCGTGGTCATCCTGCTGTTCCTGATCGGGCTGGAAGTCCAGCCCTCGACCCTGTGGGACATGCGCAAGGCGATCTTCGGGTTCGGCGGGACCCAGGTCGTGGGCACCTCGCTCGCCATCGCCGGCGTCTCGATGCTGCTGGGCCTGCCCTGGCAGACGGCCCTGGCGGTCGGCATGGTGCTGGCCATGTCGTCCACCGCCATCGTGCTTCAAACCCTCGACGAGAAGGGCCTCAGACAGGGGCCGGTCGGACGCGCCGCCTTTGGAATCCTGCTGCTGCAGGACCTGGCCGTGATCCCGATGTTCGCCTTGCTGCCGACCCTGGCGACCATCGCCCCCAGCGCTCATGCGGCGACTAGCGGTCATGGCGAGAGCCTGGTCGAGCACCTGCCGCGCTGGGCCCAGGGCCTGGCCGTGCTGGTCGCCGTGGGGACGGTGATCGGTGGCGGCCGCTTCCTGGTGCGACCGATCTTCCGCTTCATCGCCGAGGCCCGGCTGCGCGAGATCTTCACCGCTGCGGCCCTGCTGATCGTGGTGGGCGTGGCCAACATCATGCAGATGGTCGGCCTCTCCCCCGCCCTCGGGGCCTTCCTCGCTGGGGTCGTGCTGGCCGAAAGCGAGTTCCGCCGCGAGCTGGAGAGCGACATCGAACCCTTCCGGGGTCTGCTGCTGGGCCTGTTCTTCATCACCGTCGGGGCCGGGATCGACCTGGGCCTGGTGGCGCGCCAACCCCTGACCCTGATCGGCCTGGTGTTCGGTCTGATGGTGATGAAGTTCCTGGTGGTGTTTGGTCTGGCGCGGCTGTTCGGCGCCCCCGCGAGGGGCGCGGCGGCGGTGGCCACCGCCTTGGCCCAGGGCGGCGAGTTCGCCTTCGTGCTGCTGACCTTCACCGTCGGGGCCGGCGTCATCGGCGCCACCCTGGCCGCTCTGCTGACCGCCGCCGTCGCCGTTTCCATGGCCCTGACCCCGGTGGCGATGATCCTCTACGAGCGGATCGCGGCCATGCTCCAGGCGTCGATCCCCAAGGTCGTGCCCGACACCGGCGACTTCGACGATAGTGAGCCCGACATCATCATCGCCGGCTTCGGCCGTTTCGGGCAGATCACCGGCCGCTTGCTGACCGCCAATGGCTTCCGCTCGACGGTGCTGGACAGCGATATCGGGCAGATCGACCTGCTGCGCCGCTTCGGCCGTCGGGTGCACTATGGCGACGCCACGCGGATGGATCTGCTGCGCGCCGCCGGCATCGAGCGGGCCCGGATGCTGATCGTCGCCTTGGATGATCGGGAGAAGACGGTCGAACTGGTCGAGACCGCTCGCAAGGCCTATCCGGAGCTGGTGATCCTGGCGCGGGCCTGGGATCGCCGCCACGCCTATGACCTGCTGGCCAATGGCGCCGACGCGGTTGAACGCGAGACCTTCGAATCCGCCCTCGCTCTGGGCACGACGGCCCTGCAGAAGCTGGGTTATCGCGCCCACCGGGCCCACCGGGCGGGCGCGATATTCCGCCGTCACGATCGCAAGTCGTTCGAGGATCTGCGTCCGGTCTGGGGCCAGGATGAGGCCTATATCCTCGCCTCGCGCGACGCGGCCCAGACCATGGACAAGCTGCTCAGCGCCGACCTCGCGCGCCTGCGCCCCGGCGACGCCAGCGGGGCTTGGGATACGGCCGGCCTGGACGAGGAGTTGAAAGAGCGAGCGGAGCGCGAAGCGGCCAAGTAGCTTGGAGTAACCTACTGCGTCAGCGGGCGCAGGATGATCTCGACACGGCGGTTCTGAGCGCGGCCTTCGGGGGTGTCGTTGGAGGCGACCGGCTGGCGCTCGCCCTGGCCGGCTACGAAGACCCGGTCGCTGATCACCCGGCCGCTGCCCACCAGATAACTGGCCACCGAACTGGCGCGGCGCTCCGACAGGGTCTGGTTATAGGCGTCCGGACCGCTGCTGTCGGCGTGGCCGACGATGTCGATCGTGGTCTGGGGATAGGCGTTCAGTGTACGGGCCACATCGTCGAGCACGCGCAGGAACTGCGGCTGCACCTCGGACCTGTCGACCGCGAAGGTGACGTCGCTGGGCATGACCAGCACGATCTGGTCGCCGTTGCGGCGGATCATCACGCCCGAACCTTCCAGGCTGCGACGGAAGTCGGCCTGCTGGCGGTCCATGTAATTGCCGGTCGCGCCGCCAGCCAGGGCGCCGATGCCCGCGCCGATCAGCGCGTTCTTGCGGCCCTGTTCGCCCTTGTTGGTGTTGGTGAGGTAGCCCAGGGCGGCGCCGATGCCGGCGCCGGCCAAGGCGCCCGTGCCGGTATTGTTGCGCGTCGGCATGCCCGTATAGGGGTCGGTGGTAGTGCAGGCGGTGGTCAGGGCGGCGACGCCCAGCAGGGCGATCCACGGCGCGGTCTTGTTCATCATGGTCGGTCTTTCCCTAATGGGTCGCTCCGAAATCACTGGAGCAGCCTTGATCTCACGCGGTGGCGTGTGATCCCCTGGCAGGCAGAACGCCTGTCCCATGGTCAAGTTCCACTAACGCACATGACGCTCCGATGAACAGCGCGGATTGCGCAGGGCCTTCGCGCACCGCGTTCGGCGGTGTAGTAAGTCCCGTCTTACTAATTTCCGAGGCTCCAGCCCGTGTCCGCATCCGCCATCGAACCCGTCTCGTTCACCCTGTATTCGAAGGACTTCGACAGGTTCGCCCAGGAACTGGGCGCGTCGTTCCAGCGCTACGGCTTCGCCGTGATCTCGGATCACGACATGGCCCAGGCCCGCCTGGACGCGGCCTTGGCCGACGCCAAGGCCTTCTTCGCCCTGCCGGTGGACATCAAGAAGCAATATGCTGGCGCCTCGGGCGGCTCGCGCGGCTATATCCCGTTCGGCATCGAAACGGCCAAGGGCGCCACCCACTATGATCTGAAGGAATTCTGGCACGTCGGCCGCGACCTGCCGCCGGGCCACCCGTTCCGCGCCAACATGGCTGACAATGTCTGGCCAGCCGAGATCACGGGCTTCCACCACAATGTCGGCTGGATGTACGGCGCGCTCGACAGCCTGGGCACGCGGGTGCTGAAGGCCATCGCCACCTATCTGAATCTGGGCCGCGACTTCTTCGACCCCACGGTCAAGGACGGCAACAGCGTGCTGCGCTTGCTGCACTATCCGCCGATCGCCAAGGACGCCACCGGGGTGCGGGCGGGGGCGCATGGCGATATCAACACCATCACCCTGCTGATGGGCGCCGAGGAGGGCGGGTTGGAGCTTCAGGACCGCAACGGCGACTGGCTGCCGATCAACCCGCCGCCTGGCTGCGTAGTCTGCAATATCGGCGACATGCTGGAACGCCTGACCAACCACGTCCTGCCCTCGACTATCCACCGCGTGGTCAATCCGCCGCCGGAACGTCGCGGCGTGGCGCGCTATTCGACGCCGTTTTTCCTGCATTTCGCGTCGGACTATCTGATCCAGACCCTGCCCAGCTGCGTGACGGCGGAAAACCCCGACCGTTATCCCGAGCCGATCACCGCCGACGCCTTCCTTCAGCAGCGTCTGCGAGAAATCAAGCTGGCCTGACCGGCAGGCGCGAACCGGGACGTCCATCAGTCTCCGGACGAGCCAACAGCGAGGCGGCGCAAAAGCCAAAATGAAAGCCCCGGAGCGACGCTCCGGGGCTTTGCTATTTGGTGATCCGCAGGTTCTGGATCGAGCCTGCGATGGTGTTGAACACCGAGGTCAACTGGGCCGCGTCAGTGACGTCGTAATACATGTCGGTCTTGGTCGCGCAGCTCTGCAGGATGCCTCGAGAGTGGCTCGATACGCCCACTCCGATGGCGTAAATCTGGACGCCCTTGAGCTTGGCCGCGGTGCAGACCTTGATCTGCCGGCTGTCGATGGCGTTCATGCGATCGCTAGCGCTGGAATTCTGGTCGAGCGCGTTGCCGTTCTTGTCCTTCAGCCGCTTCTGCCCGGCATAGCCGTAGCCGCTGTAGGTCGAGTTGTTGACGTTGTTGCTTTCGCTCATGACGTTGTCGCCATCGGTGAGCAGCACCAAGACCTTGGTGGTGTTCTTCGTGCCATAGGGCTTCCCGTCGGCGAAGGGGGCGTTGGGCGACACCGAATGCCAGCCCCACGCCGCGCCCATGGCGACATTGGTGTTGCCCGAGGCGATCATCTTGTCGAGCTTGGCCTTGAGCGTGGAGACACCCGAGGCCGTGCGCACATTGGTGAGACGCATGACGCTGGTGATCCCGCAACCGGCATTGGGCCCGCCGTCCACGTTGCTGGCGCCGCCCCGCAGGTTGGCCGCGGTATATTTGGTCATCAGCCCCTGGCGGCGCAGAAAGTCGGACTCCGACTTGAACGGGTTGGGACTGGTAAGGTAGTCCTTGGCATAGTCGTTGGCGGGCGCGGCCGTGTAGTTCTTGGTCTTGGTGTTCCCCATGTCCTGGTAGATTTGGTACGAGGTGTCCGGCTCGTCCGGCGCGAAGAACGGTACGAAGTAAGACTCGGGCTTGGCCGCGTAGGGCGCCTCGTCATTGGTGTCATAGGGGTCGGGCCGGCTTTCAACGCAGCCGCTCCAGGTCAGGCCCATGCCGGTCAACAGGGCGAACCGATCCAGGCGCGCGCCGTCATTGAACAGGTCGTCGCCATATTGCGACGGCAGCGCGCCGCGCAGCCAGCCCTGGCCTTCGAAGTTGGAGCCGACATTCACCGTCATCGAGAAGGGAACGACCGAGATCTTCACCGCGTCGGTCTCGGTGGCGCGGGCCGCGGCCGCGCCCAGCACGTCGACCAGCGACTTGGAAGCGTTGATCAAGGCGTTGATCTTGGTGCCGCCCGATCCCAGATTGCTGGCCATCGAGCCGGTGTTGTCGAGCACCAGCGCGACCTCCAGCTTGTTGACCGAGCGCATGACGGTGGAGGTGGCGGCGACGGTGGAATCGCCGCTGCTCCAGAGGTTGGAGATGATCGGCTTGATCGTGGCGCTGACCGTGCCGACCACGGTGTTGCCGGCGCCCGAAGCAAAGGTCGAGCTGGCGGCGGTGAGGGTCACGCCAAGACCGGCCATTTCCGTGGCCAGGGCGGAGTCGCCAATGGAGTCGAGCCCATCGTCCGTGGTGGCCGTCGAACGCGCGGCCATCAGGGTGGCGGCGTCCAGGGCGTCCTGCAGTTGGCGCTTCTGCAGGCTGGCCCGGCTGATGTCGATAAGGCCGAAGGTCAGGATGGCGATCGGCAGCAACAGCAGGGCGAACTGCACGGCGATCGCGCCGCGCTCGTCCGCGCGGGCCGCCGCGAAACGCCGCGCCAGCCGGTTCCAGATGGACTTGAACAAGGCGAAATTCCCCTTCGAGGGCGTCATGATGCGCCCCGGACGGTGAACAGCCTGCAAACGACGATGGTGAATCGCCGTCGCGGGCCGCGCAAATCACCAGCCGCAGGACTGGCCCTTGTTCTACTGGACCAGCCAGGCGTTGGTCTTCATCGCAAGCCTCCCCAGTCTTCGGATCGTGGAGCCGCA
Source organism: Caulobacter sp. DWP3-1-3b2 (assembly GCF_049896325.1). Lineage (NCBI taxonomy): Bacteria > Pseudomonadati > Pseudomonadota > Alphaproteobacteria > Caulobacterales > Caulobacteraceae > Caulobacter > Caulobacter sp. DWP3-1-3b2. The sequence goes on along the minus strand of NZ_JAFCUB010000046.1, from coordinate 6,965 downwards.
TCGGAAGCCTGGCGCCGCCACCCGTCAAATCGGAGAGACCGCGACGTCGCGTACTTTTGGAAAAACGGGCGGCCTCTGCTATAGGCTGCCCTCGATCCTGAAATCTCTTGCCCCCACATTCCCTTTTTTTGGCCCGCCCCTTGAGCGTCACCCTCGACCTGTCGCGCATCACTCCCAAAGCCGACGCCCCAAAGCCGTTGATCAACCTGTCGGGCCTGACCCGGCCGCAGCTGGTCGCCGCCTTGGTCGCGAGCGGCGCCGTCGAGCATGGCAAGGCCAAGATGCGCGCCACCCAGCTGTTTCGCTGGATGCATCATCGCGGTGTCACCGATTTTTCGGCCATGACCGATGTCGCCAAGGAAACCCGCGCCCGACTGGCCGAACAGTTCACTGTGGCGCGTCCCGAGGTGGTCGAGCGTCAGGTCAGCAAGGACGGCACCCGCAAGTGGCTGATCCGCATGGGTCCGGGCATTGAAGTCGAGACGGTCTACATCCCTTCGGTCGGCCGCAGCGGCGCGCTGTGTGTCTCCAGCCAGGTCGGCTGCACGCTGAACTGCAGCTTCTGCCACACCGGCACCCAGGCCTTGGTGCGCAACCTGACCGCCGCCGAGATCGTGGCCCAAGTGCAGATCGCCAAGGACGACCTGGCAGAATGGCCGTCGGACAAGGACGATCGCCTGCTCAGCAACATCGTGTTCATGGGCATGGGTGAGCCGCTGTACAATCTGGGCCAGGTGGCCGACGCCATCGAGATCATCAGCGACAACGAGGGCATCGCCATCTCGCGTCGGCGGATCACGGTCTCGACCTCGGGCGTGGTCCCCCAGCTCGACGCCCTGGGCGACAAGACCCAGGCCATGCTGGCCATCAGCCTGCACGCCACCAACGACGCCCTGCGCGACGAGCTGGTGCCGCTGAACAAGAAGTATCCGCTGGACCAGCTGATGGCCGGCGTCCGCGCCTATCCGGGCATCAGCAACGCCCGCCGCGTGACCTTCGAATATGTGATGTTGAAGGGCGTCAATGACAGCCCCGATGAGGCCCGTGCCCTGGTCAAGCTGATCAAGGGCATTCCGGCCAAGGTCAATCTGATCCCGTTCAATCCCTGGCCTGGCACCGACTATGTCTGCTCCGACTGGGCGGCGATCGAGGCCTTCGGGTCGATCCTCAACAAGGCCGGCTATTCCTCGCCGATCCGCACGCCCCGGGGCCGCGACATCCTCGCCGCCTGTGGCCAGTTGAAGAGCGAGAGCGAAAAGGTGCGAGCATCGGCCCTCCGCAAGTTGTCGGTCGAGGCCATGGTGGGCCGGCTGGACGACGAGGACGAGGCGGCGGCCTAATCTCTCAAAACACCGTGGAGCTGATCGCCTTGGACGCCACCGCCGAGCCTGACTGGCGCGCCGAACAGTTACTCGACAAGGAATACCTCGTCGGCGTCCGCTTCCAGCGGAAGCGGCATCGCACCTATCGCGAGGGTTGGGATCACGATCATTGCGTAGGCTGCTGGGCCACCTTCGCCGAGCGCGATGTCTCCGAACAGATTGACGAGCCTGTACTGCATGACGGCTTCACGACCTGCGAGGATTTCGAATACGGGGCCGAGTATTGGTGGATCTGCTTGGACTGCTGGGCGACCTTCAAGGGTCCGATGAAATGGACCGAAGCCGTGGCGGAAACCGAGGGTGAAACCGGCGCGGAAGCCTGATGAGCGAGCCCCCTACGCACGGCCCTCGAACCCGTGCTAGCAATGCGTCCCTCAAGTTCGGGGTTTATCGCCTTCATGCCGCCACAGCTCCAGTCGCCCGAGATCCAGGCCTTCGCCAGCGGTCTGCCGCTGACCCTGATGCACGCCGCCATCACTTTGGTGATGCTGGTGGTGGGCACGGCGCTCTATGCCCTGTTGACCCCGCACAAGGAGATCAAGCTGATCCGCGAGGGCAACGCCGCAGCCGCCCTGTCGCTGGGCGGGGTAATGGTCGGCCTGGCCATTCCGCTGGCCACCTCGCTTCGGGCCTCGGTCTCGCCACTGGAAATCGTGCTGTGGGGCGTGACGACGATCTTCGTCCAACTGCTGGTCTTCCGGATCACCGACATGCTGCTCAAGGGCTTGCCAGAGCGGATCAACGAGGGCGAGATCGCCGCCGCCGCCTTGCTGGTCGGCGCCAAGCTGGCCACCGCCCTGGTCCTCGCCGCCGCCGTGGCCGGCTGACGCGCCGAGACGCGGGGGCTCACAGTTGCATTTCCCAAGGCTTCCGGACTGGCTGATCTACGGGGCGGTGGTAGCCGCCCTGCTGGTCGTGGCCGTCGGTCGGCAGGAGCGCTCCGACGCCCCCTCGCCGCCACCGCCCGTTCCTGGCGGCGAGGGCTTGCCGCTGGGACCGGCCTCGCCTTTCGATCCCTCGATCGTCGTCCAGGTGCCCGAAAAGGGCCAGCCCGGCAGCGGCACGGCCTTTTCCGTGGATGACAGCGGCGCCTGGCTCACCGCCCGCCATGTCGTGGATGGTTGCAAACAGGCCGCCATCGTCGTTGCCGACGGCCGGGGCGTGGCCGCCAGGATCACGCTCGATCCCACCGGCGACGCCGCCATCCTGACCACCGAGGGCGGCGCCCCCGCCGTGCCGATGCGCGGGATGGGCGAGCCGCCGCGTCGGGGCGAGCGGGCCTATCACCCGGGGTTCCCTCAAGGGCATCCAGGCGAGGTGACCTCCCGCCTGCTGGGGCGTGAAAACCTGGTCGTGCGGGGACGCGGAGCGCGCACCGAGCCGGTGCTGGTCTGGGCCGAGGTCGGCCGCACCGACAATCTGAAGGGCACCCTGTCGGGCCTGTCGGGCGCTCCCGCCCTGGACGGCGCCGGGCGGGTGATCGGCGTCACCGTGGCCGAGTCGCCGCGCCGGGGCCGCATCTACACGACGGCCCCGGAGACCGTCCGCGACCTCATGCTGCAAGGCCGCCGCCGCGCCGCCGGCTTCGCCCTCGGCGAACAGATCACCACCGAAAACTACGGCCGCGTCGCCGACGGCCTGCGCCGCGACCTGCGGGTCGCCCAGGTGGTGTGTTTAAAGACCTAAGGCTCGAACACCTCTGTATCAGCCTCGGCCCGTGCCCGTGCCTCGGCTTCCGCCGCCGCCTTACCCGCCATGTGGCGCGGCTGGCGCGTCGCCACGAGGAAGGACAGCACGATCGCCACGACGCCGATCAGCGCCGTGTAGATGAAGAAGACCGTATAGCCCGCCGCCATGGCTGCGGCGCTGACGCCGAGCTTGGCGCCGGCCGCCGTGAAGCTCTCGGGCGGCAAGCGTGTGAACAGGCCCTTCAGCGCCCCGACCGGTCCGCCGGCCTGGGCCGAGATGGCCGAGGCCTCGACGATCCGTCCCGACTGCGAGGCGAGCAGTTTACCAGGCAGGGCGTAAAGCGACGAGAACAGCGCGTACTGCGTCGCCGTGAACCCCGCCGTGGTCAGGCTGGACATGTAGGCGATCAGGGCCGTGCCGGCCACGCCGCCTGCGATGTTGTCGATGCAGATCGAGGCGAACAGCATGGGCGTGCTGTGGCCGCTCATGGCCAGCAGGGCGAACATCAGGTTGCTGATCGGCTGGGCGAAGGCGCCGACGATCAGGGCCCGCATCAGGCCAAAGCGCGCCACGATCACCCCGCCCAGGAAGACCCCCGCCATCGAGGCGATGATGCCGAACACCTTGCGGATCTCGGCGATCTCGGTGAGCGAAAAGCCCATGTCGCGATAGAACGGGTTCATGATGTTGAGCACGAAGTCCGAGACCCGATAGACGCAGATCGCCGCCAGGATCAGGCCGGCCACGCCCTCGAACCGGGTCAGGAAGTCCTTGAGCGGCGAATAGAGGGCGGTCGACAGATAGACGCCGGGCTTGGTCGCGACCTTGGGGATCGGCCAGGCGGCGACCACGATGACGCCCAGGCCGACGATGACGCCGGCCAGTTGCAGCCAGATCCCGTTCGGCTTGGCCTTCCAGGCCTCGGCCAGGGCGTCGCCGCCAATGATGTTCGACAGCAGGCCAGCGTCGCCCGACAGGCCCGAGCCGACCAACAGGGCGCCGGCCAGCAGGATGGCCAGGCGCAGCAGCCATTCCAGGATTTCCAGCGCCTTGGGCTGGTTGACGCCATCGGTGTGGATCGGCCGGATGACATGGGCCTGTTCGCGCGGCGCCGCCAAGGTGGCGATCACGCCGACCAGCATGGCCACAGCCATGGTCAGGTAGGAGATGTTCCAGCCGAACCGCTCGGCCAGCAGCAAGGGCACCGCGCCGGCCATGATCATCGCCCCGCGATAGCCCCACTGCACCGCCACGGCCATCTGGCCTTGGCGATCGGTGTCGACCACCTCGATCCGCCAGGCGTCGATGACGATGTCCTGGGTGGCGGTGGCGAAGCCGACGATCACGGCGATAGCTGCCATCAGCGGCAGGTTTGTCGCCGGATTGACCCCAGAAATAGCCAGAAGGCCAAGGATGATCACCGCCTGGCAGGCCAGCATCCAGGCGCGCCGATGGCCCACAAGCCCGTGCAGAAACGGAACCTTGGCGCGGTCGATCAGCGGGGCCCACAAAAACTTGAACGAGAAGGAGAGCGTCGCCAGGCTGAAGAAGCCGATCACGGCCAGCGACAGGCCCGCGTCGCGCAGCCACAGCGACAGGGTGTCGAAGATCAGCATGTAGGGCAGGCCGGAGGCGAAGCCGAGACCCAGCATCACCAGGCTGCGGCGCTCGCCGAAGAAGGCCAGGGTCTGAAGAAGACTCTTCTTCGGCGCGGCCTCTGTCTCGTCGCTCATCGCTGCGTTCCCCGATGCGGAGGAACGCCCCGCCTTAGCCGGCGAGCTTGGCGCGTGTCGCGGCTTTCGTCCAGCCGAGCCCGCTCTGTCCAAGGTGGGCCCAGTTCGTGAGCACCCCGCGCAGGGCCGAGGGCGTCAGGGGCTTGGCGAGAAAGTCGTTCATGCCGGCCGCCAGACAGGCGCGGCGGTCCTCGTCGAAGGCGTCGGCGGTCAGGGCGACGATCGGGGTGGTGACGCCGCGCTCGCGCAGGGCCCGGGTCGCCTCCAGGCCGTTCAGGCCCGGCATGCGCAGGTCCATCAGGATCAGGTCGTAGAAGCCGCGCGACAGGGCCGAGACGGCCTCGTCGCCGCTGGCGATGCGGTCGACCTTGCAGCCCTCGCGTTCCAAAAGGGCGCGGGCCAGCAGGGCGTTGATCGGATTGTCCTCGGCCAGCAGCACCCGGACCCCCGTGGCGATGGCCGGGGCGATGCGGTCGTCGTCCGGGACCTTGGCGGGGGCGGTCTCGACCACGGCGGGATGGCTGGCGGTCCCCTTGATCTGAGGAACACGGGCTTCCAGCACCTGGGCGATCAGCGAGGCGCGGCGCAGCGGCTTGATCAGGTAGCCGCTGAAGCCGGCGGCCTTGAGCTTGGCGATGCGGTCGCGTTGGTCGGGCGTCAGCAGCACGATCGAGGCCCGGCCCGCCGGCGGTTTGAATGCTCCGCGAGGACTTCCCCCTTGTGGTTTGGCCAGCACGGCGTCGAGCAGCAGCACGGCGTCGGCCGGCGCGCCCTTCAGGGCAGCAGCGACCGTCTCGCCGGAGAGCGCTTGACCGCCGCTGGCGCGGATCTGGCGAATGGCCGCCTCGCGGATCATGGCGTTGGGCGAGGCGATGGCCACGCAGCGGTCGGCGAGCGGCAGGTCGACAGCGGCGTTGGCGACGGCTTCGAACGAGGCTTCGAACCAGAAGTCGGCCCCCTGTCCCACCTCGCCCCCTACGCCGGCCTCGCCGTCCATGGCCGCGGCTAGGCGGGCGACGATGGCCAGGCCCAGGCCGGCCCCGCCCAGCTGGGCGCGGTGGGAGGGATCGGTTTGGACGAAGGCCTCGAAGATCGCGGCGCGGGCATCCGGCGCCACGCCCGGCCCGGTGTCGCGCACCGAGAAGCGCACGCGACCGTTGGCCATGTGATCGGCGCTGAGCAGCACCCCGCCGGCCTCGGTGAACTTGATGGCGTTGCCGGCATAGTTCAGCAGCACCTGCCGCAGTCGGCCCTCGTCGGCCAGGATGGTGGTCAGGCCCGGCGCGCAGGCCCAGGCGATCTCGATGGATTTCTCGTGGGCCCGAGGGCTCAGCAGCTCGGCGACCTGGCGCAGCAGGTTCTCGACCTCGACCGGCGCGGCCTGCAGGTCGATCGCCGTGGCCCCCAGGCGAGCGAAGTCCAGCACGTCATTGACGAGCGACAGCAGGTGGTCGCCGCTCTCGCGCAAGGCCGCCACATAGGTCCGCTGCTCGGCGGTCAGGCGGGTGCCCTCCAACAGGCGGGCCATGCCCAGCACGCCGTTGAGCGGGGTGCGAAACTCGTGGCTCAGGGTAGCCAGCTGTTCGGGCGTGACCCCGGTGGAGGAAGGGCGGTTGCTCATGGGTGGAACCTAGCAGAGACGACTTAACGGGCGGTTCAAGACGGGCGGCCGGAGACGCGGCTCCGCCGCTTCACGCGGCTGACCCGCTGAAGAGATTGGGGAGGGTGCGAAGCGCCCGGGCTCCGCCCGGAGGTTTTGCAGTAGATGTACCGTTTCGACGAAGACGAGCGCTTCGCGTGGCCTTCAGACGAGAGCCATCGGAGCGCGGGGTCTTAACCCGCTTCCGAAGTGGGCCCCCGGCGGGCGGCAGGGCGGCTAACCCTTCCGGACCGTGCGGGCGATTTCAGCCCGCACCTGTCGGCCTGTCCGCCTACCCCGAGCGCCGGAGTTTCGTCACCACGGGGGTGAACCTGCTCCGAACCGACCTGGGGCGCTCCTTGTCAGAGCACGGCGGACAAGCCTTCCCGCTCGTCCACCCCTGAAAGCCGCCTCGGTCGCCGTACGTGCGCCCTCCCCGTGCTCTCAGGTGAGGACCATTATGGGGGTGGTTTTGGACGCGCCAGGGTTTGTGACGCTGATTATTTCATAGAGCGTTGATAT